>DXAC01000031.1 GCA_019117205.1 Candidatus Allofournierella merdigallinarum
CGGCAGCGCCTTCGCCCGTCTGGCCTCCGGCCAGGTGGATATCGTCTGCACCTACGCCACGCCCGCCGGGACTATGAGGACGAGTGGACCGGCGAGTACGGCATGACCAACAGCATCTGGGACGACACCGCCGTCATCGGCGTGACCCCCTCCATCTACAACGACACCATCAGCGTCAGCAAGACCTCGCCCATCATGGATGAGGACTTCAAGGCCGCCCTGTCCGAGGCTTTCATCAACATCGGCAACACCGAGGAAGGCAAGGCGGTCATCGCCATCTACAGCCACAACGGCTACCTGCCCGCCCAGTCCTCCGACTACGACTCCGAGCGGGCCGCCCAGGAGATGATCCAGACCCTGAACAGCGCGGGCTGATCGTCGGTACATAGTTCTCTGAACGAGGGAGAAAAGCCAAGCGGCTTTCCTCCCTCGTTTGGAATGGAGAGGGAACAGCATGATCGAATTTAAAGACGTATCCAAGCGCTACCCCAACGGCTTCGAGGCGCTCAAGCACATCGACCTGACCATCGACCAGGGGGAGTTCGTGGCCATCATCGGCCTGTCCGGCGCGGGCAAGTCCACCCTGATCCGCACCATCAACCGGATGCACGACGTCACCGGCGGCACCCTGACGGTGAACGGCACCGATGTGATGAGCCTGCACGGCAAGAGCCTGCGGCGCTTTCGGCGAAAGATCGGCATGATCTTCCAGTCCTTCAACCTGATCACCCGCACCACCGTGATCAAAAACGTGCTCACCGCCTTTGTGCCGGACTTGCCCTGGTGGCGGGCCGCCTTTGGCATCTTCACCAAAGAGGAGAAGATGAAAGCCCTGGAGGCGCTGGACAAGGTGGGCATCCTGGAAAAGGCGTTCATCCGGGCGGACCAGCTCTCCGGCGGCCAGCAGCAGCGGGTGGCCCTGGCCCGCACCCTGGCCCAGGACCCCCAGATCATCCTGGCGGACGAGCCGGTGGCCTCCCTGGACCCGGTCACCGCCAAGCAGGTGATGGACGACTTTTTGCGCATCAACCGGGAGATGAAGATCACCGTGCTCATCAACATCCATCATGTGGAGCTGGCGCTGCAATACGCCAGCCGGGTGGTGGGCATCCGGGCGGGCCAGATCGTCTACGACGGCCCGGCGGACCAGGTGGACCAGAGCGTTCTGGACGCCATCTATCAGGGAGGACAGGAGGCGGCGCAATGAACCTGTTCGACAAGCTCTTTCCGCCCCGCACCATCACCCTGGCAAGCGGCCGGCAGGTGAAAAAGCCCCGTTCCCGGGCGCCGCTCTACGCCGCGGCGCTGCTGGCCATGGCGGCGGTGTCGGTGGAGGTCACCGGCTTTGACCTCACTGTGCTGGCGTCCCGCATCGGCGAGTTCTTCGTCATTCTGGGGCAGATGATCCCGCCCAAGTGGAGCTATATGAACCAGATCTGGCAGCCTCTGTTCGACACCATCAAGATGTCGCTGCTGGGCTCTTTCATCGGCTCGGTGCTGGTGGTGCCCTTTGCCATGCTGGCCTCCACCAACATCATCCACAACCGGGCGGTGGTGGCGGCCATGCGGCTGCTGCTCAGCATCATCCGCACCTTGCCCACCCTGGTCAGCGCCCTCATCGCCACCTATGTGTTCGGCCTGGGCACCCTGGCGGGCACCACCGCCATCGCCATCTTCACCTTTGCCTACATCGGCAAGATCCTCTACGAGGAGATCGAAACGGTGGACATGGGCCCCTTTGAGGCCATGGAGGCCATGGGCGCCACCAAGACCCGGGCCTTTTTAAGCGCCATCGTGCCCCAGGTGCTGCCCTCGTACCTGTCCAACTGCCTGTTCTGCTTCGAGGGCAACGTGCGCTACGCCTCCATCCTGGGCTACGTGGGTGCCGGCGGCCTGGGCCTGATCCTCAACGAAAAGATCGGCTGGCGCGAGTACGACAGCGTGGGCATGATCCTGCTGGCGCTGTTCGTCACCGTGTTCCTCATCGAAACGGTGAGCCGCGCCGCCCGCAAGCGGCTGGTGTGAAAGGAGGGCCCAGTATGGACCAACGCATCCAACAGGCCTACGACCGGCGCCCCCGGCGCTGGCTGTTCGAGGCCGCCGTGGCCGCCGTGGTGGCGGGCCTGCTGCTGTGGAGCGCTACCGCCGTGGAGACGGCCGGCACCACCCAGAGCGGCGCCAAGATCGCCTTCAACATCCTGGCGGGCATCTTCCACCCGGACACCCGCCTGCTCTTCAACTTTACCACCCAGGGCGTGCCCTACCTGCTGCTGGAGACCATCTGCATCGCCTTTCTGGGCACCGTGGTGGGGGCGGTCATCTCCATCCCGCTGGCCTTTCTCTCCGCCTCCAACCTCACCCCGCGGCCGGTGGCCTTTGTGGGCCGCGTCGTCATCATGGCGGTGCGCACCGTGCCCGCCTTCGTCTACGGCCTCATGTTCATCCGGGTCACCGGGCCCGGCGCTTTCGCCGGCCTGCTGACCATGTCCCTGTGCTCGGTGGGCATGGTGAGCAAGATGTACATCGAGGCCATCGAGGACCTGGACGTGCGGGTGCTGGAGTCGCTGGACGCGGCGGGCTGCACCACCTGGCAGAAGATCCGCTACGGCATCCTGCCCCAGCTGATGCCCAACTTCGCCTCCACCGCCATC
>DXAC01000032.1 GCA_019117205.1 Candidatus Allofournierella merdigallinarum
CCTCGGCCTATCGAACCAGCAAGGGGATCAGCAAGGGCGGCTCCAAAAGCACGCTGGAGCCTACCAAGTGGAACCATACCACCGTTAAGAAGATCCTCACCTTGCAGGAATACTGCGGCGATGTGATCAACTTCAAAACCTACTCCAAGTCCTACAAGATGAAGCGCCGGATTGAAAACCCGGAGGAAAACCGGGCGATCTTTCTCAATGTCCACGAGCCCATCATTGATCGTGTGACTTGGGAAAAGGTACAAAGCCTGCAAACCACCCGGCGCAGGCGACCTACCGTAACAAAGGAGTCCAGCGCCTTTTGCGGCTATCTGAAATGCCCGGAGTGCGGAGGCAATCTGACTTTCCACTTCAACCAGGGCAACCACGACATCAAATTCTTTAGCTGCAACAACCACAATTCCGGGCTCCGCAAATGCTCGTCCACCCACTATATCCGTCTGGACTTCTTGGAACAGGTCGTGCTCTACGAAATCCACCGGCTGGCCTGCTTCGCTAACGAATACGAAAACGACTTTATCAAGGCGATGGTGGGCCGTTCGGCAAAGGTGGCGGAAAATGACCGGGTACGCAAGCAGCGGGAGCTGGACGGGTTGCTGGCCAGGGACAAGGAGCTGGATATGCTCTTTGAACGGCTCTATGAGGACAATGTGTCCGGCAAGATCGACGATGCCCGGTTTGCCAAAATGTCCAAGCGGTATGAGCAGGAGCAGGGCGAGAACGCGGGGCGGATCAAGGCGCTGCGGTTGGAGCTGAAAAAGCTGGAAGATAAGCGGATGGATGTGGACACCTTCTTGGAAACGGTGCGTCGATACACCGACGCTACCACTATTACGAAGCGCATGGTTGCCGAGCTCGTTCAGTACATTGAGGTCTATCCTGCGGTCAAGGAGGACGGCATTACCAATCAGCGGGTGACGATCCACTACAACTGCATTGGAGCCTTTGAGGTGCCAGACCGCCGGAAGATCCCCGAGCGGGACATTCTTTTGGAAACGAGAAAGGGCGTAGCATTAAGCTACGCCCCCACACAGATTGCTATATAAACTTGGAAATAAAAAATGCGGAGTATCATCAGCAGACCTTTTCAGATCCTTTAATGATACTCCGCATGGTCCGAGTGACAGGATTCGAACCTGCGGCATCCTGCTCCCAAAGCAGGCGCGCTACCAGCTGCGCTACACCCGGCTGTGAAGTTGACGGGCGGCCGGGCCCGCTGTGCCCCGCCGCGCGGTGAACATTATAACCGATTTGGCCCGGCGCGTCAATGCGCCGGGCCGGCTTGTTTCGTCCTTTTCCCCAAAGGGGCGGGGGTCAGTTCTTTTTGTCGCCCCCGTGCTCGGTGGCGTGCAGAGCCTCCTGCCGCCGAGCCAGCTCCTGCTCCAGCTCCTGCTCCATCTGGGCTTCCTCGTTTTTGATCTCCCAGTGGATGAGGAACGTCAGCGCCGCCCGCAGCAGGATGATCGCGCCCACGATGGCGATCTCGCTGAACTGGCGCACCACCACCGTACGCAGGATCTCGCTGCCCAGCTTGAATTCCAGGCCCATTGCCATGCCCTTGGCCAGCTTGAGCCGGGTCAGGGGGTCGCGGCGCACATAATTGCAGATGCCCTGCAGGGCCGCCACCACGATGACGCCCACGCCGATGAACTCCAGCAGCACCACCGACAGGTTCACCAGGGTCACCAGGCCCTCGTGCAGCTCGTTGTAGAGCGTCTCAAAAAACATCGGTCCCATGTTCGTTCCTCCCCGCGCCGCGGCCCGCAAAGCCGGGCGCCTTCGGTTTTATAATAAGTATACCAGATGCGCCGCCGTTTGCATAGGCCCCGGCGAAAACCGGCGGCGCAAAAAAGGGCCCCGCGGCACACCGCGGGGCCCTTTGCCTTGTTTTTGTCAGCGGTACATGCCGTTGGCCTGCATGTAATCCGCCAGCTGTTTGCCGTGGTGCTGCTCCTGCTGCTGGATGCCGCTGAGCACCTGGCGGCTTTTCTCGTCGCAGAACTCGAACACCGAGGTGTTGTAGACCCCCGCCACGTACTTCTCGGTGGCCAGCAGGTCCGCCAGCAGATAGGCGTCCTGCTTTTTGCCCGCCCGGGTGGCGGTGGAACGGGGGGCGGCCTGGGCCCTGGCCGCCTTGGGCTGGGCGGCCGCCGGGGCGGGCACCTTGCCCGCCAGCATGTCGCTCACCGTGTCGTAGTGGTCCTGTTCCGCCTTTGCGATGCGGCCCAGCATGGTCTTGAGCGCCGGGTCGCAGGCCGCCTCCGCGGCCTTGGCGTACTTCTCGGCGCACAGCTTTTCCTCGTTTTGCAGGTCCTTGAGCAGGCTCTGCTCCTTTTTGGTCATGGGCATTTTCATTCGCTCCCTCTCTTTTCGCGTCCCTGCGCGGTTTAGGGTCAGTATTCCCCAAAATGCGCCCGCTATGCGAAAAAAACCCGGCGGCCCGAAACGGGCCCGCCGGGCAAGCAAAGAGAAAGGACGAATATGTATAAGGTCAGTCTTCCACCCAGTCCTTGGCGCGGCGTACGGCCTTGTGCCAGCCGTCCACCAGCTTTTGCCGCTTTTCTTCCTCCATGGCGGGCTCATAGAGCTTATCCAGCGTCCACTGGCGGCGGATATCGTCCAGGCTGGACCACACGCCGGTGGCCAGGCCCGCCAGGTAGGCCGCGCCCAGGGCGGTGGTCTCCCGGATCATCGGCCGGCGGATGGTGCGGCCCACGATGTCCGCCTGGAACTGCATCAGGTAGTTGTTGGCGGAGGCGCCGCCGTCCACCCGCAGTTCCCGCAGCTGGATGCCGGTGTCCTGCTCCATGGCCCACAGCACGTCGGCAGTCTGGTAGGCGATGGCTTCCAGGCTGGCCCGGATGATGTGGTTGCGCCCCGCGCCCCGGGTCAGGCCCAGGATGGCGCCCCGGGCGTACATGTCCCAGTGGGGCGCGCCCAGGCCGGTGAAGGCGGGCACCACATAGACGCCGGCGGAGTCCTTCACTTTGGTGGCGAAGTACTCGGTGTCCGACGCCTCGGTGATGAGATGCAGCTCGTCCCGCAGCCACTGGACCACCGCGCC
>DXAC01000033.1 GCA_019117205.1 Candidatus Allofournierella merdigallinarum
AGGCTTAGAGAGAAAATTTGAGCTTTGAAAATATCCTCCGTGTCCAGTTGGACGCCTTTAAGATTAACATCCAAAAAATATCGGATGCTTGAATTGCTTTCATCTTCATGACTGGCAATAATGTTCACCTGGGATTTCTCAATATTTTCTAAAATTGTTTTTGCAGTGTGTGCGGTGGCAAACAATTCTTCCTCTTTCAGCCATTCCCACAAATCGGCAAATGACTGTCGTTGCCCATAGTAATCTGTTTCAATTAATTTTGGGTCATTTAGAAGTGCATTGTCAAAACCATTCTCCATCAATTCAGACAGTCCAAGAAAGCTTCGATTTTCAATTGAACAAGGAACAAAAGGCTCCAGTTGCTCTTTGTATCGGCTCTTGATATACGCAAGAATCAAGAGCAATACAGTTGTGCGTTGTTGGCCATCGATTATTTTACAATCTCCATTTTTCTCGATAGTTAAGATGATATTCCCGAGAAATCGCGCACTTGTAGATAAGTCCGACAACAAAATACTTAAATTGTTTTCTTCCCAACGAATTTCTCGCTGAAAATCAGGGATGATATACTTTCTGTTCTTTTGAAGTATTATTGTGCTTTCGCCACCCATGTCAGGAGAAATCTTTAACTCAATCTTTTCGGGAGAGAGATACCTTTTAACAGTGGTAACAGTTCCCATGATTTCAGCCATTTCTACATCCTTCTTTGCATTTACTTCAAGAGATTATAAATACGTGTCCTTGACTGGACTAAATTCATAATATCATATAGGTTTAAAAATACCAGTATTTTATCGATTTCTGGCGGTTTACAGCATAAGAGCGTTTCCCAATACATGTGCAAATGCCTTATCCTACTCCTTCGTCTGCCAGGCAGACCCCTTTGGGTGCTTGCCGGCCCGGAGGGGCTTTTTGTTTTGCCAGGGCACTTCACCAGGATGTCGATGTTGTCTGTGGTGTATTCCAGGCCGTTCTGGTTCAGCACACGGACCCGGTGAGGCAGGCACATGGTGGCCGGGCCTGCGTGATGACGACGTCCCCGGGGCTCACCCGGTTAACCAGGACGAAGTCCACGCTGTCTACGCCCTTATCGAACACCAGCGTCTCGGCCGCTTCTTGCTCGATGCGGTGGGCAGTGTCGCAGAGGATGAGCACCGCTACCCCATGGCCCTTGCACAAGCGAATGGTCAGGTTCACCACCGGGCAGCCGTCCGCGTCGATCAATACAGTGGGCATGGCCCGCCTCCTTCCACGCTTTTCTCTCTGACTTTTAGTGTAGTATGGAACATTCCGCTTGGCAAGGATAAGGTCGTGAAGACGCATACCGGGATCAAGCGGGCAAGAGCTTAGAAATTCGAAGTGTTTCCAAAACTTTTCTCTGGATCGTGGAAACAAGGAAGCCCGGGCGGAATTGGAAACATCCTGTTGTGAACAAGAATTGAAAGTCCGGATTATCGTATCGCACTTGTGATATCCTGGAAAAGGAGAAAAAGAACACCGCCCTGCTTTCATATCTTGACTGTATCACAAACTGTATTTTACAGGGCAAGAAAAGCCCTGTAATATGCGGCCTTTCGCGGTGTGATGCGGTTTGCGGCAAAGCGTAGCTGTTCCTTTGCATGGCGCGGCGTTGTTCGTGCTCTCCTGGACCTGCCAGATGGACACCGCATTATCGTGACAAGGATGACAGTGATGGTAACCCAATGAGGCATATCCCGATTTAAAATCATGCCTCAAACACGGAGGTTGTTGCCACACTGTCATCGCACAATATGGCCTCTCCCAGGAGGTGTCTAGCTTTGCTAGCATAGCGTTTGGATATCCAAACGCATTTGACTTTGGGAGAACCCAACCCCCTTACTATTCAAACATGTCTGTCTCTCCAAAATAAGAACCCTGCATAAGAAAACATTTCCTCGGCATTTCGAGTAAGCAGGTAAGGATATCATAAACGATATCCTTGATGCAGGGAAAACCAGAATATCAAGTTCAAAGGATATCGAAAACGATATCCTTGTGCGCTGCATGCATTGTGAGCAGCCATGGTGTACAGAGAGTCAGGAAAGTTGTTTTGAAGAAGCGGCGTTACAAGTTCAATTCCGGCGCCCTTCTTCTTCAAAATAAAAACACGAACAAGGAGGAATGTGAAAGAGAACAATTATCACGTTCGTAAAACACCAAAGGACAAAATAGAGAGGATGTTGCGATGACCCAAGACCTGAATCTGTATACGATGCAAACTTTATTTGATCAACCCGTGGAACCGGTAGATTTCATTGTGGAAGGGTTGCTCGCACCGGGACTATACATTTTGGGTGGTTCGCCCAAGGTGGGAAAAAGCTGGCTGGCACTGCAGCTCTGTCTGGCGGTGTGCGGTGGGACGTCCTTCCTCGGACGTGTTACCCATCAGAGCGAAGTGCTCTATCTTGCACTGGAAGACGGCCCGCAGCGACTGCATTCCCGTGCGCTGCGTCTCACCCAAACCGCTCCTTCCGGGCTTTACCTTTGCGGGCAGGCGCTGCCTATCGGACAAGGGCTGGAGCAGCAGTTGGAACATACGCTGGACGCGCATCCGGATATCCGCCTCGTTATTCTGGACACCTTGCAAAAGGTGCGCTGCGTGTCCGGCAGCGGGATGTCCTACGGCTCGGATTACCAGGATGCGGCGGCGCTCAAGAGCATCGCTGACCGTTACCACGTTTGTCTTCTGGCAATCCATCATCTGCGCAAGCTGCCGGACGAGGATCCGTTTAACCGGCTGTCCGGTACAAACGGCTTGACTGGTGCGGCGGACGGTACCCTTATCCTGGTGCGTCCCAAACGGCAGGAAAATATGGCTGTACTTACTGCGACGGGGCGGGACATTGAAGACCAGGAAGAAACACTGGAATTTGACGATTGCCGCTGGAATCGGACGACCGATCCGGAACAGCTTCAGTTTGGCCTTCTTGTAATGCTGCTACAAAAGCTGCTTGGACAAAATGCGTTCCAAGGCACAGCAACCGAGCTGGCCGACTGGCTGGGAAAAGAAGGACTGATCTTCGGGCCTGCACAGCTTTCCCGGTACCTCCAAAGTCGAGGGCGTCAGCTGGCAGAAGCGGGAATTGGCCTGGAAGTAAGCCGTACCAACAGCAAAAGGTCCCTGCGGCTCTGGATCGGTGACAGAAGTGACGGTTGTGACGGCATTCCCGGAGAAGAAATCACAGCGAATATGCTGTCACTGCCGTCACCAGCGTCACAGGCTTCGTAATGGGGGTGAGCGGAATAGCATCCATCAAACAAAGAGGCGAACGAAAATTCAAAATCACCGTCTGCAACGGGTATCGCCCCGGAGGACAAAAGCGGATGCAGAGCCGCACCATCGACGTGCCCAAGGAGATTCCCAAGCGCAGTGTGATGCAATATGTTTACGCAGAAGCCCAGAAGCTGGAGAAGCGGTTTCGCTGCGGAATGGATGAGGATGACCGTACCACCTTTGAGCAGTACGCTGAGAGCTGGCTCAAGCGCCAGACCCATTACAAGCCCAGTACCCTGGCCAGCTATCAGCGGGAACTGAAAATTGTCTATCCCTACATCGGCGGAATTGCGCTGAACAAGCTCCGATCGTTGATCCTGGAAGAAATGTGCGGGGAGTTGCGCAAACGGAAAAAGCGCAACGGCAAACCGGTGTGTGAAGCCACGGTGCGTAAGTATCTCCAGACGGTCTCGGCGGTGCTGGAGGACGCAAAGCGGAACGACATTCTGCTCTACAACCCTGCCCATCGGGTGCGGGGCATCCGGGTGGAAAGAAAGGTGCAATCCATCCCCAGCGAGTTCGAGATGCGCAAACTGCTGCAATGCATTTTGCAGGAGCCGCTGCTCTACCGGGTGTTTTATCTGACCGCCATTGCCACCGGGATGCGTCGGGGCGAACTGTGCGCTCTGCGTTGGAACGATCTGCACGGCGGCGGGGCGGTGTTGGTGCAGCGCTCTCGTAGCTCGGTGCTGGGACAGGGCATTGTGGAGAGCAGTACCAAAAACCACCGCGCACGCACCGTGGTGATCCCGGATCTGGTGCACGACTACATGGGTGAGCTGTTTCTGGAGCAGGCAAGAGAGGGGAGAATTATCCGCCCGGATGACTACATTTTCTCCACAGCCGAAGGGCCGGCCCACCCGGACTCTTTTACTCGGCGGCTTCGCAGGCTTTACCAGAAGAACGACTTCCCCGCAGAGTATCATCTGCACACCCTGCGGCATTTCTTCGCCACCTACTTGCTGCAAAACAATACCAGCAAACAGGTGGCGGCTGACCTGCTGGGCCATGCGGATACCAGCTTTTTGGAGCGTACCTACTGCCATCCCCAACTGGAGAGCAAGCAGCAGGCGGCGCTCATCTTGGAGAGCATGTTGGAGCCAGCGGAACAAGAAGCTTGGGAGCGGGAACAGCGCGAAGCGCAGTGTATGAGTGCGGCAAACTGAACGACAGGGGCGACGGGTGTCCGTCGCCCCTGTTGCTGTTTATAGGGTGAAGTAAAATGTAGAGCCTGTTTCTTGTTTGGTTGGTTATACAAGGGATTCTCACTGCTATCCGGCGCTAGCGTTTCTTCTCAGCGTCTTTACCAGCGTGTCCGGCTTCTCTTGGGCAGCTTCGCCGTGAGAGAGGAAGGTCAGCAGTTCCATTATATCGTCATCGGCCATCAGGGTAGTCTCTCGCGGAAAAGTTTCCAGTATGCCGGCGGGTTCTCTCACTCCGTATCAGACGTTTTAGCTCATGCTCCAATTGCTCTTCTCTATGCTTGACTGCAGCAAGCTTCTCTTTGCTGCGGTTATTTGGATGCTCGGTTTCCCATTTTTAGTTCATGGTTATCATCTCCTGTCTAAAATGGGCAAAATAAAAGCGACCAACGGTTGAGATTGGTCGCTTTTGGTTTGAGCATTTGTTTACAATACAAATGTGTAAATCATGTGCCCTTTCTTTCTCGAATTAAATCTGCTATTTCATCAGCAATTTCTTCCACGGTAAACTCGGTGGTGCTACGCGCTAGCTTATCTGCAAGAGAAGGGCTGTAGTTGATTACTTCTCTCTTGGTAATATTATGCCACACTGGCAGCATGGTTTGCTCTCCGCTCACTGCCCGTGTAATCAGTCCATCAAGTTCATAGTTTGTCCATCCTTTGTTGATGAAGTTACGAGAGATAACAATAACTCCAAAGTTACTATTTGCAATGCCTTTATCAATTTTCCTGCGAAGGCTATCACCGATTCTCAACTCAAACTCATCATACCATACTGTCAGACCATTTTCTCTGAGTGCTTGTGCGAGCGGTCTTGCCACCTCGTCCTTATCTTCCGAAGCATGAGAGATAAAGACATCGTATTCTTTTCCATAGTCATCATAAGGAAAAAGATCAACCGGATTTTCATGGCTCGCACCAAGATACAAAGATGGCATTGTTACCAATGCGGGGGTAGATGTTGAGCGAAGCTTGCTTTGATAGGACCTCGCCTTGCGCTCAACACTTTTCAGTTCCCTCATAGCGCGATTAGCGTCTCGCTCAAATTGACTGGTAGCCGACTTGAGTTTTCTCATCTGACTGTTAAATTTGGACATGTTGGGCTTCCTAAAAGTAGCCATATTTTCACCTCATTTCGGTCGCTCACACAGCGGCGATGGTTCCCGGATTTTAGCAGCGATTCGATTTTCTATATTGTATCTCATATTAAAGGAACTATCAATCTCCTTTGTGAATGTCGTATTTGGGATAGCGAATTTTATTTTGCAATTATTTGTCTGTTTCTTATGAAACGGAACCTGCTTTTGTTTTAGTAACGTCATGGATCTTGGGAGTATAGTCTTGAAGCATTAAGACCAGCACAGTGTCTAATACCGCAAAATAGTTCCATGAAAATAGTGTACGTCCCCGTTCCACCAGAGGGATAAAATTAGCGTTTAACAGAACGATGAGGGCATTCGGAGTAAAAACGGCGCCCGTTTCTTGTTGGGTTTGGTGATAGCTATCTGTCTCAGTTGTCGGTATGCTTTGTGGTACCAAAACACATAAGGAGTGGTCAAAGATGGCAAGCATCCGAAAACGCGGCGAGAACAGCTATCTGCTGGTGGTGTCCCGCGGGTACGATTACCAGGGGAACCGTTTGAAGCCGGCCCAAAAGACTGTCCATCCACCGTTGGGCCTGACGGCGAAGCAGACGCAAAAGTGGCTGAACGAGCAGGCGGTGCTCTATGAGCAGGAGGTAAAACACACCCCTGCGCAGCCGGTGGACCGCAGCATCACCCTGGCCAAATACATTGACATCTGGCTGGAACAGGTCGCGCCCAAAAAACTGGCGGCTAGCACACTGTCCCGAGACAGGCAGGACATCCGCCGCATCCTGCCGGCCCTTGGCCACTACAAGCTGACGGAACTAAACAAGGAAATCCTTCGAGATTTTTACGATGCCATGCGGCAGGTGCGTAGAGAAAGCACCAGAGAGTTTCTGGCAGAGGGAACAGTGGAAGGAATCCACTCCTGCCTGTGTGGTATCCTGTCCGATGCGGTGGAAGCCGGTTATATCACCCATAATCCTGCGTGGCGGGCCTACAAAAAGAAGGGCATCTCCAAGGAGCGGCCGGTGGCAGACGAAGAAACAGTGCAGCGGCTCATCGCAGCGCTGGAGACCCAGAGCTTGAAATACGAGGTGTACTACAAACTTATCCTCGCCACCGGGATGCGTCGGGGCGAAGCCTGCGGTTTGCGCTGGTCGGACATCGACTGGCGGCAGCGGGCGCTGCACATCCGCAGAAATGTGGTCAAATTGAGCCGGCAGCCCATCATGGTCAAGGAGCCCAAGACCCGGGCGGGGGTGCGGGTGGTGTATCTCTCCAAGGATATGTGCAAGCTGCTGCGTGCCTGGGAAAAAGAGTGTCAGTGGGAAAAAGAGCAGCAGGGAAATGATGAACTGACACAGGACGACTACCTGTTTCAACAGCCCAATGGGGACCCAATGGTTCCATGCACCTTTACCTACCGGTTCAAGATGATCCTGCGGGAGAACGGCCTGCCGGACGACCTGAACGTGCACAGCCTGCGACACACGAATGCCAGTATGCTCATCGCCCAAGGGGTGGACGTGCGCACGGTAGCAGGTCTGCTGGGCCACGCGCAGCCCAGCACCACCTTGGACATCTACAGCCATACCTTCGATAAAAACAAACGCCTCGCAGGGCAGAAGCTCAGCGAGGCGATGGGACTGTGAGCTCCTATGCGCTGTTTAGAAAGCGGGCTTGGCTCACGATAAAGTGTTTGGAAATGTCCTAATACAAACAGAAAGCAGCCTCCTTGCCAAGAGGCTGCTTTTGTCATTCTTCGGGGATCTCCAACCGGGCCAAGGCGTAGTCGATGCACATCTGCACCAATTCGTTGCGGGTGCGGCCCGTTTGGGCGGCCACGTCCTCCAGTTTGGCGAGCATTGTGTCCGGCAAACGCACCGAAACCACCGTAGACTTGCCCACAGCTGGCCTGCGGTGCGGAACGATAAACTTGTCCTCCTGCGCCATGTTGTACCTCCGCCAATGTTTTATTGTAGTTATTATGGCGCACAATGGTGTATGATTTATATATTACAAATATGTAATACAAAATGCGCTTCAAGGAGGGTAAGTCATGGACAAACGGCCTTATACCTGCTGCTTCACAGGGCATCGCAATTTGCCTGCAGCTCAGGAAGAAGAAATTTGGCAGAGGGTATATGCGTATCTGGAACCGCTACTGGAGGAAGGTGTGCGCTATTTCGGCGTAGGCGGTGCGCTGGGCTTCGACACGCTGGTGGCGGAAAAACTGCTGGCGCTGCGGGAGAGCCAACCCAAGATACGCATTATCCTCGTGCAGCCTTTTTCTGGTTACCAGAGCCGCTGGACGCCCGCTCAGCAGGCCCGCGCAGCGGCGGTGGAGGCAAGGGTAGACAAGGTAGTCGTCTGCTGCCAAACGCCCGGCCGTGAGGCCTTTCTGGCTCGAGACCGACATCTGGTGGACGGCTCCTCCTGCTGCATTGCCTGGTGTACCCGCGCCACTGGCGGCACCGCCTACACTTTGCGCTATGCGCAAAGGCAGGGCTTACGGGTGTGGAACGTGGCCCAGCCCGGTGAATGGGGCTAACTGTGCCTTGCTGAACCGAGCAGGATTCTCTATAATAGGGATAAATGAACTCGATTTATGCGTGATTCTCTTCTTTTATTGCTTGTAAATCCTAATTATGGGATGTTTTATCTGGTATACTGGAAGTACCTAAAAACAGAAAAGGTGTGATCTGTATGTTGCAGCCCGGCCTTTATGAACATGTCATCAACGAGAAAATCGGTGGCGAATTAGATACGCTCCCGCCCCAGCGTCGCGCCACGGCGGCCATCGATAGGGCGGAGGCCTCCCAGGTGTTGGCGCAATACCTGGCCGAAGTTGCTCAAAAAGGTCTGGATGATTTGGCGGATAAGGGCGGCGACGTGACCGCGCAAATCGGGCTGGTCAACCAGCTGATCCAGACCATTGAACACACGACCCAAGAAGCTGACTTTGCCCCGCTGCGCGTTGACGGCAGGGCAGAGCAGCTTCTTGCGCTTTTGCGGAAAAACGATCCCCTGTTGCTGATGGACCGCACGGCCGGTGATCTGCCCAGGCCTGAGACCTCTCTGGCCCGCAGTAGTCTGTTCACAGGGGCGCTGAATGAGCCCCAAATGTTCTCCGAGCTGAAAAAGGAAATTGCCTGTGCTGACCGAATCGATATGCTTGTGTCCTTTATCAAGTGGAGCGGTCTGCGCCTGATCCTGGAGGAACTGCGCACCTTTACTCAAAACGGCGGCCGGCTACGGGTGATCTCCACCTCTTACATGGGTGCCACCGACCCAAAAGCCATTGAAGAGTTGAATCGACTGCCCAACACCCAGATTAAAATTAGCTACGACACTGATCGAACCCGTCTTCATGCTAAAACCTATGTGTTTTACCGTGACACCGGCTTTACTACTGCTTATGTGGGTTCTTCCAACCTGTCCAAGGTGGCCATGTCCAGCGGCTTGGAATGGAATGTGAAGGTCACAGCGAAGGATCTGCCCACTACCTTGGACAAGATTACTGCGACCTTCGACAGCTACTGGAACGCGCCGGAATTTGAGCTCTACCAGGAGGAGGAGCATGATCGGCTGCTCCGCGCCCTGAAAGCGGAGAGAGGAAAGGGGAATGACCAGCCCCGGGATATGCTATTCAACATCCGTCCCTACTCCTACCAGCAGGAAATCCTGGACAAGCTGGATGCTGAGCGAAAGGTGCGAGGGCTCACTCGAAATCTGGTGGTGGCGGCCACCGGCACTGGTAAAACGGTGATCTCGGCCTTTGACTATCGGCGGTTTTGCAAGGAACACTCCGGCAGTGCAAACCGCCTGCTGTTTGTGGCCCACCGGGAGGAGATCCTCCGCCAGAGCCAGTGTACCTTCCAGAATATCTTGCGGGACCCTAACTTTGGTGACCTTTTTGTGGGCGGCAGCCGCCCGGAGAGTTTGGACCATCTGTTTGTCTCCATCCAGACGGTGAACTCACAAGAATTATACGACCGTTTGCCGGCGGATTACTACGATTACATTGTGATGGACGAGTTTCACCATGCCGCCGCGCCTACTTATCAGCGGCTGCTGGGCCATTTCCAACCTCAGCTTCTACTGGGTCTGACCGCCACCCCGGAACGCATGGACGGCAAAAGCGTGCTGGACTACTTCGGCGGGCGTATCGCAGCGGAGATTCGGCTGCCGGAGGCCATCGACCGAAAGCTGCTCTGCCCCTTCCAATACTTTGGTGTGGCGGACACCGTTGATCTGGATGAGCTGCGCTGGGTACGGGGCGGCTACGACAAGAACGATCTTACCAACTTGTACTCCCTAAACCGAGCGGTGGCAGAGCGCCGCGCCGGCCACATCATGCAATCCCTGGACCACTATGTTACTGATATGGACGCAGTGAAGTGATTGGGATTCTGCGTGTCGGTGGAGCACGCCCGGTTCATGGCGGACTATTTCAATACGCACGACGTGCCGTCCCTGTGTCTGGTGGGACAATCTTCGGATGAGGAACGTTACACGGCCAAGAAACGGCTGGTCAGCGGAGAGCTGCGCTTTTTGTTCGTGGTGGATATCTACAACGAGGGCGTGGACATTCCCGAGGTGAACACCGTGCTGTTTTTGCGTCCCACCGAATCCCTCACCGTATTCCTGCAACAGCTGGGCCGCGGCCTGCGCCTGGCGGAGGACAAGGAGTGCCTGACGGTGCTGGACTTCATCGGCCAAGCCAACCGCAAATACAACTTTGAGGAAAAGTTCGCGGCGCTTCTCTCCAATACCAACCACAGCGTGCAGTATGAAATCAAGCACGGATTCATTTCGGCACCCAAGGGGTGCTACATCCAGCTGGAAAAGAAACCGATGCAGGTGATCTTGAACAGTATCAAGAACTCTTTTGGTCTTCGTGCGGGGCTGGTGAGCCGTATTCGCACTTTTGAAGAAGATACCGGCCTGCCGCTGACGTTGACCAACTTTACTGGTTACTACCATCTGGATGTGCGCACGCTCTACATCAAAGCAAGTTTTGCTCGCCTGTGTGTGGCAGCTGGCGCGAAACCGGATTTTGACGAACCGGCGGAAACCACACTCACTCGTGCCTTTGGGCGATTGGCGGCGCTGGATTCTCGCCGATGGATCAGCTTTCTGCTGGATATTCTGCCACGGCTGGATAATGTGGATTTCTCCACGCTGCCACCCATTGAGCAGCGGATGCTACAAATGTTTTATGTAACGGTCTGGGGCAAGGTAGCCGATGATTGGCAGAACGATGAGGTGCTGAGCAATCTGTACAGCCTTTCCAATAGCCCAGTGCTGCTGGCGGAATTGTTGGAGCTGCTGCAGCTGCGGTTCGACGCCATCGACTTCCTTGACCAGCCGGTGGATCTGGGCTTTGCCTGCCCGCTGGACGTGCACTGTACCTACACCCGTGACCAGCTGTTGGTTGCACTAGATTTTGACAAGCCTGCTACCGTGCGTGAGGGGGTCAAATGGCTGCCGGACAAGCAGCTGGACGTGTTCTTCGTCACGCTGAACAAATCGGACAAAGACTATTCGCCTACCACGATGTACCAGGACTACTCCATCAACGAGACGCTATTCCACTGGCAGAGCCAGAGTACAACCGCGTCGAATTCTCCCACGGGCCGGCGGTACATCCATCATCGGGAGCTGGGCACAAAGATCCTGCTGTTTGTGCGGGAG
Organism: Candidatus Allofournierella merdigallinarum; assembly: GCA_019117205.1. Lineage (GTDB taxonomy): Bacteria > Bacillota > Clostridia > Oscillospirales > Ruminococcaceae > Allofournierella_A > Allofournierella_A merdigallinarum. The sequence goes on from DXAC01000033.1 coordinate 11,283, forward strand.
TTCAAAACCGACCTGGCCGGTGCAGCACCTTATACTTTCTTGGGAACTGCCAACTATGTGAAGCATGAAGGAAGTAAGCCAATGAGCATTACCTGGAAATTGGATGTGCCCATCCCGGCGAAGTATCTGAAGAAAACAAATAAATTGGTGGTGGGATAAATGACCGAAGTAGTAGCAGCCCTAATCTGGGACAAGAACAAATTCATGATCTGCCAGCGCCCGGCCCACAAGGCCCGGGGCCTGCTGTGGGAGTTCGTGGGCGGCAAGGTGGAGCCGGGCGAGACAAAGCAGCAGGCTCTCATCCGGGAGTGCCGGGAGGAGCTGGCCATCACGCTGGATGTGGGCGAGGTGTTCATGGAGGTCACCCACGAATACCCGGACTTGACGGTGCACCTGACCCTCTTCCGCGCTGTCATCCAGGAGGGTGTGCCCCAAAAGTTAGAGCACAACGACATCCGCTGGATCACTGTGGATGAGATCGACCAGTATGCGTTCTGCCCGGCGGATGAGACAATTTTAGAACGATTGAAAACGAACGGTAAAGCGTCATTAGGGTTTCAAGACAACAACGGCGCGCCCGAAGCAGATCGCCTGGGGAAATGGGATCGCACGGTCGCTATTGCCAGCGGCGTGATGACCACCGCCTTGGACATACTGTGGACGAAGGACATTTCTCTGGAAAACGCCCACGATTGGGGAAGCAAGCAAACAGAAGCGTTTGTTTTAAAGGTCGCCCATTTGCGTGGGTATAAGGGAACCGACCTTGCGTCCGCTGTTCGCTTTCTTGAAAAAGACTTTCCGATTCAGGCTGACAAATTGACCAACGAATTTGGTAGCGGCAAGTATCATCATTTGCGGGATTTCTCCCACCATCCAACTCCTGTCGGATTGTTGTTTTCTATTCTTTCTCAATTTACCGGAAATGGATATGGAACTGATGTCAATGGGGCCTTCGCTCAGTACTCGATTGAAGGCTGGAAGAAACCGGACTTGCTTTCTGGGCTGTACAACGGCACAATTGTCTGGTTCTTTCACATGGTAAGCGATGTGGCTGGTTCCAGCGGAGGTATTGCTATGGATAACAAGGGTACAGGATTGCCGGGCCCGTTCCTCTCTCTGCTGAAAGAACTCTCTTCCCTCCCCGGAATACGGGCGGTGGCCGGGAAAAACAAGGAGGGACGGTACAACCTTTCGCTCCTTTGCTCCGAATTGTTCAGCGGAACGCTTTTCATGGAAAAAAGCAAAGAAGGCGGGATCATCCGTGCGCCGATCCGATTTGATTTGAGGACGGAACTGGGGCTTACCAATGAAGCGGTAAAAAGCAAACAGTATTTTCCAGTACTTCTAAACGAGGCGATCGTCTGTTCTTTCTATTCGCTGTCGCGTTTGGTAAAAGAATTGTCCGAACACCCGCTTCAGACGCCACAGCAATTGCAGGATCTGGACTTTCAGCGGATTCTTCCGGGTCGCAACCCTGTACTGCGTCACATGCGGATGGTTGCATCGACTACATTTATGGCGGTCGATATGGGAAGCGCGGGCCTTCAAGCCTATTTTACGCACAAGGGAGATCCAAGCGGATTTGCGCTGTGTTTTTTGCAGAAAATCAACTATTTTGGGCTGATACGGGTCGGCATGGTTGGATCCGCCGAAGTGGTGGGAGCCATAGGGACACTGTACAACAGCTTTGCCGCACTGGCAGAGCAGCAGAAAGACCGGTTGGTAGCGGCAGACCCTGCCCTCGAAGAGAAGGCTGCGGTGTTGAAAAAAGCTGTTGTGACGGTTGGAACGATCGGAAAAGTGGGCACCCCTCTTGGATTCGTCTCCGCGGCGATCGGTGTGTATGACGAGATGTCCAAAGCCCTTGCTGAACTCAACGTCGCCCGGGAGGAAAGGATCCGAGTGGAGGAAGAATGTGCCGTTCGTGTCCGGCTCCTGCGCGAATATGAGGCGGAGATGGAAGCAGTCGTGGAGCAGTACATGACCCAACGACTGAAAACTTTTGTCGGGAACTCCGACCTGCTAGAAGAGGCTCTCGCAGAAAATGATGCGGATACATTCTTATCGGCAAGCGCCCAGATACAAAAGCAGCTGGGACGGAATGAGACCATATCTTCCCAGGGCCAATTTGATGCCGTGATGCTGTCTGAGGAGCCGCTGAAACTGTAAAGAAAGGGTGTGCGCGAAATGATGTTGAACAAGAGGGCTGCGATAAAGATCTTTTGCTATCTGATGGCAGCAGACGGAGCCGCGACAGTGGACGAACAAGAATGCTTTCAGGCGATCGGCACCGAACTGGATCCCGACGGCTTTCATGAATATCAGGAGCAGATCGTCGAAGAGGTAGAGCGCCAGCTCCATAGCGGAATGGAAGAAGAGGACGCCTATGAATTACTTCTGGAGGGCATTGACCGGGAATTAGCGGAGCCGGCAGAGGATGATGCCGGGATTGGGGTGCGATTGCTGGTGTGGGATCTTTTGACGATTGCACTCAGCAATGCGGATTACGCCAGCGCGGAGAGAAAACTTATCAAGCATATTGTGCGGGTGACGGGAACGGAGCACTCTGTCTTCTTCGAAATGGAGCACAGCATGAAGACAATCGCAGCCATTGAAAAAGAGATGAACTGGATTGAACAGAGTACCCGTCCGTATGCGCAGGTCCGCCCGATCGTGGACGAACTGGATAAGCGCCGCGCTGCCGCGATGGAAGGCGTCCGGCAGTTGATCGAAGATGAAGCATATGAATCTGTCGAAAAAATCAGAATGCCCAAAGATAGTGTTATGGCGAAATTGGGCACCAATCTTGCCTCTACGGGAACAGAACTAGGAGGGAAGGTTGCGGGTGCCACCAGATCGATTGTTGGAACCATCAATAAACGGACGCACAGATTATTTTCTCGCACGAAAGATGCAAAAGCCGAAGAGCAGACGGAAGAAAAAGACGCGCAAAACGGGGAATCAGAAATTGCAGAGGAGTGATCAAGAAGATGCCATTGCCAGTCGTCTTTATCGGAATCGCTGCCGCAACAGGAGCCGCCGGAGTAGGTGCTGCGGTAAAGGCAGGTGTAGACCATAACACCACGAAGAAGATCAATAGCAATACAGAAGAGAGGATCGTGCACGCAGCAGTGCACTTGGAAGAGCTTCGGCGCCAGTGCGGAGAAGCGTTGGAAAACTTGGGGAGAGAAAAGGTGCAGGTCTTGTCAGGCAGCCTTCTTCCTTTTGTGGATGCGTTCGCGAAACTCAAAAATGTTGATTTCACAGAGTCATCTGGTCTGCTGGAGCTAAGCAAGCTGCGCATCGACAGAGCTTCTTTTGAAAAAGTAGGCCCACAGGAGCATTTTGGCGTTTCACTGGCAGATGGATCATTGGCCGGACTAACGGGTGGCGCATTGGCAGCGTTTGGAGCATATAGTGCGGCCTCTACGTTTGCTGTGGCTTCCACCGGCACAGCAATCAGCTCTCTCAGTGGTGCGGCTGCAACAAATGCAACCCTCGCCTTTTTCGGAGGCGGTTCGCTTGCCTCCGGAGGACTTGGCATGGCTGGCGGCACAGCGGTTTTGGGAGGCTTGGTAGCAGGGCCGGCATTGCTGGTCATGGGTGTTATCGTGGGGGCAAAAGCCGGAAAGGGCCTGGAAGAGGCGAAACGGTACGCCGCGCAAGCAGACGAGTTTTGCCAGCAATTTGAAAATGGCGCCGCACAGTGCGTGGCAATCCGCAGAAGGACCTGGATGTTCCATAATCTTTTGGCAAGGCTGGACGCGCTCTTCCTGCCTCTGGTCTTTGACCTGGAGCAGATCATTGTAACAGAAGGGGTCGACTATGCGCTTTACAAGGAAAGCAGCAAGAAAACCGTTGCGATGGCGGCTTCTGCTGCAATATCTATAAAAGCGGTGCTTGACACGCCTATGCTCTCAGATGATGGGAACTTGACGGAAAGAGCGGAAATGGAGTTTCCTCATTTTCTGGAAGATGTAAGGACAAAAGAAAAACTGCTAGGCAACTGAATACAATTAAGGCCGTTGTACATAGTACAGCGGCCTTAATTGTATTCAGTTGGAGAAAAATAGCGAGATCAAAAAAGGGTTCGTCCCTTTAGTTCTAATGATAAGAGATAACTACTTTGGTGTCTGGAGAAAACCAATCCGTTGTCTCAAAGTCTGTATTACCGCCAATAGAGATCATTTCCACTTTTTCGTTCTTCCAAAAAGCAATTCCGGAGTCCTCAAGATCAATAAGTTCAATATCAGTAAACCCGGCCGCTTCAAAATGTGCTACTACTACCTTATAATCTTCGCCAATTAAGTCACCATAATAGCCGGCATTGATTTTTCCTTCACTTACAGCAATGAATTTGTTAAGAGTTTGCCCCACAAACATGGTAATTGGAATTAAAAACAACACGCCAAGGAGAACTATTAATTGCTTGAAATCACGGATGTCCTTGGAAGCCTCGCTTTTGGCGCGAATCACGCTTGCTTCATCAATGTGCCTTGTGGTGTGCGAAATATCTTTTGTAATATGAATGTTTTTGTTGGTGGTCGTTGCTTTTGTGTCATCGTTAAGATCAATTTTGCACCCGCAAAATTGACAATAACAGGAGGTGCTCCCTTCCGCAATTTCAAGGTTGGCGTTACATTCTGGACATTTTAAAATGTGCAAATTCATTTTATGTTCCTCGCCTTTAAGAATTGGTTGTCATTTACTAATCTGCTATTTTGTTACATCAAGACTTTCGCTTCAAAATGATGATGGTTTTTTTAGGAAAGCCTTCGACAGAGGATAGGGGGATTATTTAATCCATGACGTACCGTGTGCTATGTTTTTACAAATTAATAGTACGATAAACCTCGTGAAAAATCAATTTGGGTGCGCCGTATTTTTGTAATCATCTCTACATAGAACGGCAAATTAAACAAAAAACGGTCCGCACAGTTATACTGTGAGGACCGTTTGGTGCGCCCGACTGGATTCGAACCAGCGGCCTTCCGGGTCGGAGCCGAACGCTCTATCCAACTGAGCTACGGACGCACATGTATGAAAAACGTCGCTTGGACGAATTTCAACTATTAAGTTGTAAGTGGTCAAATAGTAGTCAGACTACTATGAAACCGGAGGATGCAATGCCGAAAAATGGCTTTGTTATGCGGTTTTTCAGCTGCGCCCGGTGGGGTGTCGGAGTTGTCGGAGCCGAACGCTCTATCCAACTGAGCTACGGACGCTCATATGGGCGGGCGGCGGCAAAGCCGCGCTGCCGTTTTTCTGACCGCACCGGGCGGGTGCAACGATTATTTTATCACATTTTTCGGCGGCGGTAAAGTGTTTTTTCAAAAAACCCCAAATTCTCCCCCGCGCCGGGCGGGGCCCGCCGCTTCACAGCCCCGGCGGGAACAGCTCGCTGTCCAGCGCCAGCACCCCTTTCAGCGGGATGCGCCGGCCGTCCTCCAGCACCAGCGCGCCGGCGGCCTCGTCCAGCCGGCGCAGCCGGCCCCGGGCGGTGCGCACCGCGCCGCCGGCCTTTTTTTCGTCCGGCTCGAACCAGGTCACCGTGATCTCGGGCCGCTCGGCCAGCCGGGCGGTGAGGATGCGCTGCTTTGCGTCCAGCGCCGCCGCCGCGTCCTCCCCCAGCTCCACCGCCCCGTCGGTGAGGCGGGCGGCCTCCTCCAGCACCGCCTCGTAGCCGCTCAGCGCCGCGAAAGGCGAGAACTGGGCCGCCCGCTGCCAGGCGGACAGCCGCGGCCCGGGCCACTCCGGCCGGGGCAGATGCAGGATGTCGTCGTATCGTCCGCCCATTGCCGCGGCCTCCTTTCGCTTTTTTGCCCTCTACGCCTTGTGGCCGCCGATCTGCCGGTTGCGCTGGCGGCCGGTGGCGCCCTCCTCCAGGTCCATGCCCTTTACGATGGCGTTTTTGCCGTACTTATTCTTGATGTCCAGCACCGCCCGCTGCATCTTCTCCTCCCGGGCGCGGGCCTTTTGCCGCTGCTCCCGGCCCGCCTGGCGGGCCGCCTGCTCGCCGAACAGGTCGGTCTGCTCCCAGGCCGGCTCCGCACCCTCCCCTGCCGGGCGGGCGGAGGCGGCAAGGTAGAGCCGCCGCACCAGCAGCGCCGGGTCCGCCGCCTGCTCCATCAGCCGGCTGGCCGCCGCCCGAAGCTGCCGGGCGGAGGCGGTGGCCTCCTCCAGCCGCAGGGTGCCGTGGCCGTGTTTGGGGGTGGCGCGGCCGTAGCGGTCGGTGGTCACCGGGCCCCGGTAGGCCGCCCGCCGCGCCGGGTCGGTGAGGTTCTCGGTGTCGTAGCCCACCGTCAGGGTGAGCCGGTCGGTGACCAGGCCCTGGGCGGTGAGGTCCAGGGCCAGCGCGTCCGCCATCTCCCGCACCACCAGCGCCGCCTTGTCAAAGGAGTAGGGGCTTTGCAGCACCTGGCCGCTGCCCAGGCTGTGGTCGGCGGGCTTGTAGGCCTTGATGTCCGCGATGGTGCAGCTCTCCCAGCCCCAGGCGTGGTCCGCCAGCAGCTCGGCGTTGACCCCGAACAGGGCGGTGAGCTTTTTGCGCCCCGCCTCGGTGAGGCTGGCGCGGGCCACGTCCCCCATGGTGGCCATGCCGTTTTCCTCCAGCCGCCGGGCCAGCCCCCGGCCCACCCGCCAGAAGTCGGTGAGGGGCCGGTGGTCCCACAGCTCCCGCCGGTAGGCCGCCTCGTCCAGCCGGGCGATGCGGGCGCCGTTTTCGTCCGGCGGCATGTGCTTTGCCACGATGTCCATGGCCACCTTGCACAGGTACAGATTGCTGCCGATGCCGGCGGTGGCGGTGATGCCGGTGGCCTCCAGCACCTCCCGGATGACCTGCCGGGCAAAGGCCTCGGCGCTCACCCGGCGGCTGGTCAGGTAGTGGGTGACGTCCATGAACACCTCGTCGATGGAGTAGACGTGGATGTCCTCGGGGGCCACATGGCGCAGGTAGACCTGGTAGACCCGGGCGCTCATCTCCATGTAATGGGCCATGCGGGGGGTGGCAACGATGAACTCCAGCTGCAGCAACGGGTCCGCCGCCAGCGCCAGCGCGTCGCTGCTGCCGCCGGTGAACACGCCCCCGGGCGCGCGCCGCCGGCGGGCGGCGTTGACCCGGGCGGCCGCCTGCACCGCCTCGAACAGCCGGGCCCGGCCGGGCACCCCGCAGGCTTTCAGGGCGGGGGACACCGCCAGGCAGATGGTCTTTTCGGTGCGGCTCTCGTCCGCCACCACCAGGTGGGTGGTCAGGGGGTCCAGGCCCCGCTCCACGCACTCCACCGAGGCGTAAAAGGATTTCAGATCAATGGCAAGATAGGTGCGCTGCTCCACCCGGCTCACCCCCTTTGTTTCATTATAACAGAGCCGGCCCCCGGGGCGCGCCGGTAAATTCTGCCGCCCCTCTACAAATTCACCAGCACCAGGCTCACCGCCGCCAGCGCCAGGGCGCTCTTCAAAAACAGGCTGGACAGCAAACTGCACGCCCCCAGCGGCGCGCCCAGCACCAGCGGCCCGGGGACAAGGGGCACCCGGGCCCGGGCCAGCTCCGCGGCCTGGGCGGCGGCGCACAGGGAAAAGAACACAAAGAGGAACAGCGGCCGGTACTCCGCCGCCGCGCACATCTGAAAGGTCTTGCCGGTGAGCTCCACCGCGCCGCCCAGCACAAACACCGGCAGCGGCCCCGCTAGCGCCTGGCGCAGCTCGCCGCCCCACAGCGCCGCCAGGGCGGCCACGGTCACCGCCAGCCCCACCCACTGGAGGGCGGTGGGCCGCTCGCCCCAGAGCAGTGCCGCGGCCAGGATGCCCAGCCGCTGGTACATGGTGGTCAGGCCCGCGCCGCTGCGGCGCACCCCCTTGTCCGCCGCCCGCAGGCACAAAAGATACAGCGCCCCGCTGACCAGGCCGAACCACACCGCGAACGACGCCCCCGCTTCGGGGGAGCGGTCGCCCGCCAGCGCCCGCACCGCCGCCGCCGGGCCGGGCCAGCACAGGGCGGGCCGGGCCGACGCCAGCAGCGCCCCCGCCAGCAGGGCGGAGGCCAGATAGGCCGCCAGCAGCACCGGGCGGCTGTCCCAGCCCCGGCGGCCGGCAAAGGCCAGGCCGATGTTCACCAGCGAGGCGCAGAGGATGGAACAGAGCAGCGCGGTCATGCCGGGACCTCCTTTTCCGCCGGGCGGGCAGCGAGCTTTTGTTCAATGGCACGGCGGCGGGCGAAGAACAGGCCGAAGCCCGCCGCGTCCGCCAGGAACCAGCCGATGGGCACCGACCACCAGATGCCCGCCACCCCCACCGCCGGCAGGGCGGACAGGGAGTAGGCCAGCGCCACCCGGGTGCCCAGGGAGATGACGGTGAGCACCAGGCTCACCGCCGGCATCTCCACCGCCCGGAAGAGGCCGTAGAGCAAAAACAGGCAGCCGATGCCGATGTAAAAGGCCCCCTCCACCCGCAGGTATCCCACGCCGATGTCCAGGATCTCCCCCTCGGCGGCGTCCACAAACAGGCCCATCAGCGGCCGGGCGAACAGGCAGACCAGGGCGGAGAGCAGCACGCTGAAGCCCGCCGCCCCCGCCACCGCCGTCTTCATGCCCCGGCGGATGCGGCCAAACTCCCCCGCGCCGTAGTTCTGGGCCACAAAGGTGGAAAAGGCGTTGCCGAAGTCCTGCACCGGCAGGTAGGCAAAGGTGTCGATCTTCACGCCGGCGGCAAAGGCGGCCATCACCGCCGGGCCGAAGCTGTTCACCCGGCCCTGCACCAGCAGGATGCCGAAGTTCATCACCGACTGCTGGGCGCAGGTGAGCAGGGAAAAGCGCAGGATGCGCCCGGCCCCCGCCAGCGACAGCGCCCCCCGCCAGCCCCGGCGCAGCGCCGGCAGCCGCGCCAGCGTCCACACCGCCAGCGCCGCGCCCGCCAGATACTGGGCCAGCACGGTGGCCCCGGCGGCGCCCTCCACCCCCAGCCCCAGCCCCGCCACGAACAGCAGGTCCAGGCCGATGTTCACCACCGCCGCGGCCCCCAGCACCGCCAGGGGCGCGGCGGAGTCGCCCACCGCCCGCAGGGCGCAGGCGAAAAAGTTGTACAAAAAGGTGGCCGGGATGCCGAAGAACACCCCGAAGAGATACCGGCGCATCAGCTCCAGGTTTTCCGCCGGCACCTGCAGCAGCCGCAGAATGTCCTCCAGAAACACAAAGGAGCCCGCCGTGAGCGCCGCCGCCAGCGCCCCGATGAGCACAAAGGCGGTGAACATGCTCTGGCGCCAGGCCTCCTCGTCCTGTTTGCCCCACGCCATGGAAAACACCGCCCCGCTGCCCAGGGCAAGGCCCAGCAGGATGGATGTGAGAAAGGTCATCAGGCTGTACGCCGCCCCCACCGAGCCCAGCGCCGCCGGGCCCAGCACCCGGCCCACGATCAGGGTGTCGGCCACGTTGTAGCACTGCTGGAGCAGGTCGCCGGCGATCAGCGGCAGGCTGAACAGCAGCATGGTGCGCCCCACCGGGCCCTTTGTGAGATCCCGCGTCACCGCCGCCGCCCCCTTTCCCTGTGGCATCCGGCCCGCCGGGCGGGCCGCTGCCTCTATCATATACCCCCCGGGCAAAAAGCACAAGCGCCGCGCCCGGGCGAAAAAATATCCGGCCGGGGGCAAAAAAAAATTTTTCCCCGGGGGCTTGACAAGGGCGGAAAACTGCGGTATCATCGTAAGCGGTTAGCGAAAGCTAACTTCTTTTCGCCCCGGCGGTTATACATAGCTAACTTCCGGGAGCCCAAATGAAAGGAGCGCTGCCCCATGACGCTGAAAGATCTGCCGGCAGGCGAGGAGCGCATCATCCGCCGCCTGGAGACCGGCGACGAGGAGATGGACGCCTTTCTCTTCTCCCTGGGCTGTTACAGCGGCGAGCCCATCACCCTGGTGGCCCACAAGCGGGGCGGCTGTGTGGTGTCCATCAAGGACGGCCGCTATACCATCGACCACCAGCTGGCCGAGGCCATCCTGGTGTGAGCCCACCCTTGGGCGGGGCGGCACCGCCGCCGTCCGCCCGTTGGTTAGTTTATGCTAACCGCCGTATCTCCCTGTGTTTTCCGGCCCTGGCGGGCCTATTGCATTGACTTTAGGAGGTATCGTTATGAGGATCGCCCTTACCGGCAATCCGAATTCCGGCAAGACCACCATGTACAACGCCCTGACCGGGCGCAGCGAAAAGGTGGGCAACTGGGCCGGCGTCACGGTGGAAAAGAAAGAGCATCCGGTGAAAGGGGCATTTTGCCCCGCCGGGCAGAGCATCGTGGCCGTGGACCTGCCGGGCGCCTATTCCATGTCCCCGTTCACCTCGGAGGAGAGCATCACCAGCGGCTATGTGCGCCAGGAGAGGCCGGACGTGATCGTGAACATCGTGGACGCCACCAACCTCTCCCGCAGCCTGTTCTTCACCACCCAGCTGCTGGAGCTGGGCATCCCGGTGGTGGTGGCGCTGAACAAGAGCGACGTGAACGCCCGGCGGCAGACGGTCATCGACCGGGCGGCGCTGGCCGAAAAGCTGGGCTGCCCGGTGGTGGACACGGTGTCCACCGCCGGCCAGGGGCTGAAGGAGGTGGTGGCCGCCGCCGCCGCGGCCGCCGGCAAGGGCCAGAAGGCCCCCTATGTTCAGGGGGCGGTGGACCTCACCGACAAAAAGGCGGTGGAACAGGCGGACCGCCGGCGCTTTGAATTTGTGAACGGCCTGGTGGCCCAGGTGGAGACCCGCGCGGTGCTCACCCGGGAGAAGAGCCGGGGCGACGCCATCGACGACCTGCTCACCAACCGGTGGCTGGGCATCCCGATCTTTGCGGTGGTGATGTTCCTGGTGTTTCAGATCAGCCAGGTGTGGGTGGGGCCTTTCATCGCCGAGGGCCACACCTTTGAGAGCGGCGTTTCGGTGCCCGGCCTGGTCACCCTGCTGGACGCGTTCAAGGAGTGGGTGGCCGGCCAGCTGGCGGAGGCGGACCCCCTGCTGCGGGCCCTGCTGGCGGACGGCATCATCGGCGGCGTGAGCGCCGTGGTGGGCTTTTTGCCCCTGGTGATGGTGATGTACTTCCTCATCGCCCTGCTGGAGGACTGCGGCTATATGTCCCGCGTGGCGGCGGTGCTGGACCCCATTTTTAAAAAGGTGGGCCTTTCCGGCAAGTCGGTGATCCCCTTTGTCATCGGCACCGGCTGCGCCATCCCCGGCGTGATGGCCAGCCGCACTATCCGCAACGAGCGGGAGCGGCGGGCCACCGCCATGCTCACCCCGTTCATGCCCTGCGGCGCCAAGATCCCGGTGATCAGCCTGTTTGCCGGGGCCTTTTTCAACGACGCCGGCTGGGTGAGCTTTGTGATGTACTTTACCGGCATCGCCCTGATCTTCTTCGGCGCGCTGCTGGTGAACCGCATCGCCGGCTACAAAAACCGCAAGAGCTTTTTCATCATCGAGCTGCCGGACTACAAGGTGCCCTCGCTGCTCTTCGCTTTTAAGGCCATGTGCGCCCGGGGCTGGGCCTATGTGGTCAAGGCGGCCACCATCATCCTCTTGTGCAACACCGCCGTGCAGGTGATGCAGACCTTCACCTGGCACTTCACCGTGGCCGAGCCGGCGGACCAGTCCATTTTGGCCTCCATCGCCTCTCCCTTTGCCATTTTGCTGGTGCCCATCGTGGGGGTGGCCAGCTGGCAGCTGGCCGCCGCCGCCGTCACCGGCTTCATCGCCAAGGAGAACGTGGTGGGCACCCTGGCGGTGTGCTTCGTGGGGCTGGAGAACTTCATCGACACCGAGGAGCTGGCCATGATCGAGGGCTCCGGCGCCCAGGTGGCGGGCATCCTTGCCATCTCCAAGGTGGCGGCGCTGGCCTACCTGATGTTCAACCTGTACACCCCGCCCTGCTTCGCGGCCATCGGGGCGATGAACGCCGAGATGAAAAGCGCGAAGTGGCTGTGGGCGGGCATCGGCCTGCAGCTGGGCACCGGCTGGTCGGTGGGCGTGCTGGTGTACCAGTTCGGCACCCTTGCCACCACCGGCTCCTTTGGCCCCGGCGCGCTGCCCGGCCTGGCCGCAGTGGCCCTGTTCGCGGCGCTGCTGGCCTGGCTGTGCCTGCGGGCCGGCCGCTCGCTGGCCCGGGAGTACGCCCTGAAAGGGGGCGCCGCCGCATGATGGCCAACATCATTGCCGGCGGCCTTGCCGCCGTGGTGGTTTTTGCCGCCGCCCTGTATGTTTACCGGGCGAAAAAAAGCGGCAAAAAGTGTATCGGCTGCCCGGACGCCGGCGGCTGCTGCGGCGGCTGCCGGGGCGGCCAGGGCCCCTGCTGAAATTTTCCCCTGCGGCCGCGGGGCGCGGCGCGCCCGGCGGGCCAAACGGTCCATTTCTCTTCTGAACAGGGCGAAAGTCCCGGCAGTTTGCCGGGGCTTTCGCCCTTTTTTCGCCAGAGCGACGAACCTGTGCATCCCGCATAGACATTTATATTTCGCCGTGGTATAATCAAACCACCCTCCGCGCCCCTGGTGTGCCGCGGGGGAGAAGACCCGCCGAAAGGAGACCTCGATGTTGCCCAAACGTATTGCCGCCCTGGCCCTCTCGATGCTGCTGGCGTTCTCCCTGGGCGCCGGCCTGACCTGCCGCGCCGATTCCGACCCCGCGGCCGCCCCCCGGGACAACGGCGTACTGCCCGCCGGGGAGCCTCCGTTCAAGGACAGCCTGGTGAACGGCATCTCCCCCAGCGGCACCGTGATCGACCTGTTCGACTACTGGATCACCGCCCAAAAGGAGACCTACTACGGCACCAACACCGCCACCGCTTTCCTTGCCCAGGGCATCAACAACGGCCATGCCCTGATCTTTGGCAATGGGATGGGCCAGAACCCGAACAACATCGGCGACTGGAACCGGTGGACCCGCAGCAACGCGCCCTACACCGGCATCGTGGCCGACCGGCTGGGGGCGGACGGCTATCCCCGGCTGGCGCTGACCATCCCGGCGGACACCGCCCTGACCACCACCGACGGAAGCCAGTCGCTGGCCTATCTCTTCGACCCGGAGCTGCCCGCCGAGGGCAAGCAGGCGTTCGCCGACGTGGAGGGGCTGCTGCGGGCGGACGAGAACGGCTATTACCACTACGACAGCCAGCGGAACTACGCTGTGTTCTACGAGCAGAGCAACGCCTTTGCCCTTTACCGGCACCCCGGCGTGCGCCCCGGCGGCAACTCGCCGGTGGGGCAGTTCTTCCCCTTTAACGCCGCCCTGGTGGACGGCGAGCTCACCAGCGTGAACGGCCAGGACTACGCCCTGATGAACACCGTGGACTCCAACGACAACTCCCTCAACCACTACTTCGGGCTGCACATGTCCACCCGGTTCATCCAGCAGTACGGCGGCCACACCGACGGCACCCGCGCCACCCCCATCACCTACGAGTTCAGCGGCGACGACGACGTGTGGATCTTCATCGACGGGGTGCTGGCGGCGGATCTGGGCGGCCTGCACGACCTGGCCTCGGTAAAGATCGACTTTTCCACCGGCAAGATCACCATCAACGGCACGGCCCAGCCCGACACCCTGGGGGCGCTGCTGGGCGGCGCGCCGGGCTCCAACCTGCCGGACAACACCTACCACACCCTGGACTTCTTCTATCTGGAGCGGGGCAACGTGGACTCCAACCTGAAGCTGAAATACAACCTGGTCTCCATCCCCGAGAGTTCCCTCATCAAGGTGGACCAGTCGGGCGCCCCGGTGGCCCAGGCGGGCTTTGCCCTGTACGGGGCCCGGGACTACGCCCTCCAGGGCGACGCCGCCGCGCCCATCGCCATCGGCGTCACCGACGCCAGGGGCCGGTTCGTCTTTGTGGACCAGCAGAATCTTCCCATCACCCTGGCCGCCCTGTATCGGATCTACGGCGCCCTGCCGGACGACGACGGCAACCACCTGATCCTGAAAGAGACCTCCGTGCCCGCCGGCTACCGGGCGGCGGAAACGGTGGGGCTGTACTTTTACACCTCCGGCCAGGGGGATGTGATGCTGCTGTCCAACAGCGTGTGGGACAAGGGCGCCTACGCCATGCCCCGGGTCACCGCCACCACCCCCAACGTCATCCGGCTCATCGGCGCGCCGGCGGGGGCGGACACGGTGACGCTCACCGGCGCCGACGCGGTGAGCGACCCGCTGATGTTCGCCGTGGTCTACCAGAAATACACCGACAGCCAGGGCGGCGTTTCCTGGAGGCCGGTGTCCGGCGACCCTATCTCCGGCTGGACGGTGGCTGCCGACGGCAGCTGGGACAACGTGCTGGCGTCGGCGCGGGCCAACCCCTATATCTTCCGGCTGTCCAGCAGCGGCGCCTGGCAAACCGAGGTCACCAACCTGCCCGGCGATATCCGGGACTATTACTACATCTGCCGGGATGAGGACAAGGCCAGGTACACGGTGGCCTATTACTACTCCACCGCCAACGCCCTGGCCGCCGCCACCCGGGACAACACCTGGCGGATCGAAGCCACTTTCGACACCGTGGGGGACCCCTACGCCGTGAACCGGGTGTTTTCCATGGCGCTGTATGTGACCAACATCAAAAACCGGCTGCTGGTGCAAAAGGTGGACGACCTGGGCGCGCCGGTGGACGGGGCGGTCTTCGCCCTTTACCAGGCCGCGGACGTGCAGATCGACGCCGACGGCGCCGGCACGCCCCTGCCGGGGGCCCAGCCCCTGGACAGTCTGACCACCGGCCCGGTGACCGGGGCGCTGACGCTGCAGGGGGCCGGCAGCTTCCCCAGCAACGGCAGCGGCGGCCTGGCCGCCGGCGAGTATGTGCTGCTGGAGACCACCGCCCCCGCCGGCTACCGGCGCAGCGAACAGGCGGTGCGGGTGGTCGTGGACGACACCGGCGTTTACGCCCACGCGGGCACTGCCGGCGACGGCGTCACCGTGCTGCGGGGGGTGGGCTCGGTGGTGCGGAGCATGGTGCAGTTCGCCACCCCCGACGACGTGGACGAGACCCTGTCCTCCATCCAGGCGGCCCTGGCCCGGAACGTACAGGCCGCCGCCGGCGGCTTTACCTGGTCCGACGCGGACTGGAGCGGGGCCTCCCCGCTGCTCCACCTGCAGTTCAACACCGCCGGCCGGCAGCTGGACTACCTGCCGGCGGGGGCGTCCGGCGCCGTCTCGCTGGATCAGCTGACCCTGGCGGTGGACGAGGGCTGGAGCCAGCTGCTCGTCCGCCAGTGCCTGGACCACATGGGCCCGGGCGGCGCCGCCCACCGCACCGACCTGGGCGAGCGGGACATCACCGCCCTGTTCTCCGGCTCGGTGACCGTGCGGGTGAGCAACCAGCGGCTGGGCGGCCTCCGGGTGGAAAAGCAGCTGGAGGGCGACGCCGCCGAGGCGGACCGGGACTTCCACTTCATCGTGAAGCTGGGCGACGCCTCGGTGGAGGGGCGCTACGGCCAGATGGACTTTGTGGCCGGCGAGGCCCGGTTCGCCTTGCAGGGCGGCCAGAGCCTTGCCGCCGACGGCCTGCCCGCCGGCGTCTCCTACACCGTCACCGAGGTGGAGGCGGACGCCGACGGCTACAAGACCCGGGCCAGCGGCGCCATCGGCACGGTGCCCCACGGCACGGCGGCCCAGGTCTCTTTTGTAAACAGCCGCCAAGCGGTCCCCAGCCCGTCACCCAGTCCCTCGCCCAGTCCCTCGCCCAGTCCCTCGCCCGGCATCTCCCCGGCCCCGCCGGACGGTGAGGGCCCGGCGGCCTCCCCGGCCCAGGGTGGCGCGGGGCCGCTGCCCGGCACCGGCGACGGAGGCGTGACCCTCTGGGTGCTGGCAGCTCTGGCGGCGCTGGCCGCCCTGGGCCTGCTCAAAGCCCTGCGCAGCCGGCGCTGACCAGGCCAAAAGCACTTTTCTTCCATCACAAAGACACGGCGGGGGCGGTCGCTTCGCCCCGGCAGAAAAGCAGGCCGGCCGCCGATGGCCGGCCCGTTTTTCTGCCCACTCGCCGAAAAATTTTTTCAAAATACCAAACATTTTCTTTTAAATTTCAAAGTGCAGCATTTTGAAACATGGTCGACCTGTCCTATTGAGATTATATCTTAATGTCCTTATGTTTCATATTATCTCCAAATCTATTGCCTGTTTTAAGACGTATTTTACACAAAGATACCAAATTCTTTTTTCTGCAAGTCCAAAAAAACCTTTCTTTTTGAGAAGCTGTCAAATTTTTGCCCTTTTGGTCGTGCAGGATGTTCAATTCCAGGGAGTGTTTCCCGCTGTGGCTGTGTTCCGCGCGGAAAGCGCGGCGCCCCCCGCCGGCAGATGCCGGCGGGGGGCGCTGTTTTTGTTTTTCATTGCGCCGGCGCTTCAAAGCGGCTCCCGCACGCTTCCCCGCCTGACCAGCTTGATGGGCAGGGTGATCCGGCGCTCCGCCGGCTCCTCCCCCTTGAGCAGGCTGCACAGCAGCTCCACGGCCACCTGGGCTTTCATATCCACGTCCTGGTGGATGGTGGTCAGTTTGGGGGTGACGATGGAGGCGTAAACGTTGTCATCGAAGCCGCACACCGAGATGTCCCGGGGGATCTGAAAGCCGTTGGACAGATAGAAGTTCATGATCTCCACCGCCAGCTTGTCCGACAGGCAGAAGACGGCGCAGTTGCGTTTTGCGAACTGGAGCAGGCTGGTGAGCTGGCCATGGCGCTTGTTCGGATTGGTGTCCAGCAGGACCCAGCTGTTGGGGTCTGCTGTCCGTCCGTGGTCCTGAAACGCGCGCAGATAGCCCTCGTGCCGGAGCATATCGGTGCCGCTTTTGGTCTCGGTGACCATCAGGATCTGGTCAAAGCCCGCAGCCAGCAGATAGCTTGTGCCCTGGTAGCCGCCCTCCTCGTCGTCGATGCCCACCGAATAGTCAGAGTCGGCTCTGGCGCCGTAGGTGTCGATGCCGATCACCGGCACGTCACAGACCACCGACAGCTTTTTGTAGTCCTGCCAGGGAAAGGTGATGGTGATCAGCCCGGACATGTTCCAGGACTTGGCCGCCTCGTAGATGGCGTCCCGGTCGTTCTCGATGAGCAGCATCGTGTAGTAGCCCGCCTGGCGTATCTCCTTTTCCAGCGCCCCGATGATGGAGCCGTAAAAGGCGTCGTCGATGAGCGACTTGTAGTAGTTCCTGATGTAGGCCACGATGCCGATGATGCGGGTCTTTCCTTTCTGCATCGCCTCCAGGCCGTACTTCGGGAAGTACTGGTGCTCCCGCAGCGCCTGCTGGATGCGCCTGACGTTTTCCACAGAGACCTTTTCCGTTCTGCCGTGGATGACGTTGGACACGGTGGTGGGGCTGACATTGGTCAGCCGGGCGATCTCTCTGATGGTTGCCATTCGTTGCCTCCCCGCTTGCACCGGCAGTCCTCCTGCCCCGGTCAACGGGAGGAGGAGAGCCGGACGATCCGCAATTCATAGGGCTGGAGCGTCTGGTCCGGCCCTTGTTCCAGGTTGTGCAGCAGCATTTCTCCGTCCAGGAGCTCCTGCGCGCAGTCCAGCGGCTGCGGCCGGAGGCCCATGTTGGCGACCACCAGGACCCGCTCGTTTCCGAAGCGCCGCTCGTAGGCGAACACCTCCGCCCCGGGCTGCTCCAGCGGGCGGAACGTGCCGTGCAGCAGCGCCTCGCTGCGCCGGCGCAGGCCCAGCAGCGCCCGGTAAAACGCCAGCACCGAGCCGGGGTCCCGCGCCTGCTGCTCCGCGTTGAGCCGGGGATAGTTGGGGTTCACCGGGATCCAGGGGACGCCGGTGGTGAAGCCGGCGTTGGGCCGGTCGCTCCACTGCATCGGCGTGCGGGCGTTGTCCCGCCCCTTGCTGCGGATGCCCGCCCAGGCGTAGGCGGCGTTGTCGTGGGCCGCCTCGTAGTGCAGAAAGGCGATGCTCTCGATGTCCCGCAGTTCGTTTTCGTCGGAGAAGGGGTAGTTGGTCATCCCCAGCTCTTCCCCTTGGTAGAGGAACGGGGTGCCCCGCAGGCAGTACATCGCGCCGGCCAGCATCTTGGCGCAGCGCGCCTGCAAAGCGGGGGTCGGGCAGTCAAAGCGGGAGACCGCCCTGGGCTGGTCGTGGTTGCACCAGAACAGGGCGTTCCAGTCCAACGCCCGCTGCCAGGCGAGCACCGTTTCCCGAAAGGCCGGGATGTCGTAGGGGTGGACGTCCCACTTCTTCTCTCCGTTTCCCAGCTCCATCAGATCGAACTGGAAGAGCAGGTCCAGCCGGTCTTCGCCCACGATGCTGCCCGCGTTTTCGGTGGTGGCAAAGGTGCCCTCGCCGATGCTCACCCGGTCTCTGCCGGCCAGACAGCGGGCGTTCAGCTCCCGCAGATACTCCGGCAGCCTGGGCTGAAAGGCGATGTGCTCGATGGGGAAGACGTGTCCGTCGTAGTTGGGCTTGCGGAGAGTGGCGTCGGGGAACCGGCAGTTTTTGGCGAACAGGCTCACCACGTCGATGCGGATGCCGTCCACGCCCCGGTCGAACCACCAGTTGATCATGTCGTAGATCTCCTCGCGCACCGCCGGATTTTCCCAGTTCAGGTCCGGCTGGTTCTCCCCGAAGCAGTGGAGGTACCATTCTCCTGTTATTGTATCATATTTCCAGGCGGACGGGGCAAAAAAGGAGGACCAGTTGTTGGGAGGGCCGTCGCCCTTTCCCGGGCGCCAGTAGTAGTACGCCCGGTGGGGGTCGTCCCTGCTGCTTCTGGAGGCCACGAACCAGGGATGCTCGTCGGAGGTGTGGTTCACCACCACATCCATGACCAGCCGCAGGCCGCGCTTGTGCATCTCCGCCAGCAGCAGGTCGAAGTCCTCCATGGTGCCATACTCGCGGAGGATCCTGCGGTAGTCGCGGATGTCGTAGCCGGTGTCCTTGTTGGGGCTGTCGTACACGGGAGAGAGCCACACGGCGCCCACCCCGAGCCATTTGATATAGTCGAGTTTTTGCACGATCCCGCGGATGTCGCCGATCCCGTCCCCGTTTGAATCGCAAAAGCTCCGGGGATAGATCTGGTAAAACACGGTA
Source organism: Candidatus Allofournierella merdigallinarum (assembly GCA_019117205.1). Taxonomy (GTDB): domain Bacteria; phylum Bacillota; class Clostridia; order Oscillospirales; family Ruminococcaceae; genus Allofournierella_A; species Allofournierella_A merdigallinarum. The sequence continues at coordinate 30,311 of DXAC01000033.1, forward strand.
TCCTGCCACCATTTGTATTCCTGCATAGTTTTCTCCTGCTCGGGTATTGGTCCCGCCGGGTGCGCGGCGCATCCATCCTTGTCCCGGCCATTGTCCCTATGGGGGCGCCGGGAAAGCGGTCACCCCTTGACCGCGCCGGAGACCATCCCCTTGATCAGATACCGCTGCAAAAAGATGAACAGGATCACAACGGGGATCATCGCCAGAAACGCAGCGGTCAGGATCAGGTCCCACTGTTTCACATAGGTGCCGATGAAGCTGGCGAACGCGATGGGCAGCGTTTTGATCTCCCCGTTCATGCTCAGCAGCAGCGAGGGCAGCAAAAAATCGTTCCAAATCCAGATGCCGTTCAGGATGAGCACCGTCACCTGCACCGGGCGCAGGATGGGGAAGATGATACGGAAAAAGGTGCCCTCGGGGCTGCTCCCGTCGATCATGGCGGCCTCCTCCAGCTCGTAGGGGATGCCCTTGATGAAGCCGTGGAGGATGAACACCGACAGGGAACTGCCAAAGCCCAGATAGGCCAGCACGATGCCCTCGTAGCTCCGCAGCAGCGGGATGCCCACAAGATCGGAGATGTCCCGGTAGGTGGAGAGCATGGGCAGCATGACAGCCTGGAACGGGATCACCATGGCTGAAAGGAAGAACACAAAGAGGAAACGGGTCCACCAGGCGCGTCCCCGGGCGATGACCCAGGCGGTCATGCTGGAGAGCACCACCAGCAGCACCAGCGACACGACGGTGATGGTCACCGAACAGCGCAGCGCGTTCCAGAAGCTGAACATGCTGTGGCCGGTCACGCTGGTCACGTTGGCCAGCAGGCGGCCGGGATCCTCCGGCCAGCCGATGGGGTCGGTGATGATCTCGGTGCTGCTCTTGCCGATGTTGATCACCAGCAGATAAAACGGAGAGACGCACACCAGGGCAAAAAAGGCGGTGAGCAGTTCCAGCAGCAGGTCCTTTTTCTTTGCCATTACATCTCCACCTCCCTTTTCCTGGAAAAGCGCAGCTGCAAAAGAGAGATGCAGGCCAGCACGATGAAAAAGATCACCGCTTTTGCCTGGCCGGTGGAATACTGGTAGTTCACAAGGGCCTCTTTGTAGATGTCCAGGGTGAGCAGCTGGGTAGAGTACAGCACCTTTCCCTCCAGCAGGCGGGAGGGCCCGCCGTTGGTGAGCGCGTAGTTCAGGTCGAACTGCTTGAACGAGTTCACCAGGGTGAGGAACAGGCAGATGGTGAAGGTGTTGGCCAGCAAGGGGATGGTCACCCTGCACAGGGTGCTCCACCGGGAGGCGCCGTCCACCTCCGCGGCCTCCAGCACGTCCTGGGGCACCGACTGGATCCCGGTGATGTAGATCATCATGATGTAGCCGGCGTACTGCCAGGTGAAGACGATGATCAGCGCCGCCAGCGCCATGTTGGGGTCGGTGAGCATGGAGCTGGTGCCGGCGAAGACCGCGGTGAACACCCGGTTGAAGATGAACTGCCAGACATAGCCCAGCACCAGCCCGCCGATCAGGTTGGGCACGAAAAACGCGGCCCGGTAGAACCGGGCGCCCCGGATACGGCTGGTACACAGCAGCGCCAGCGAAAAGGCCACCAGGTTCACCAGCAGCACGCTGAGCAGGGCGAACAGCAGCGTCATTGCGAACGAGTAGAGGAACTCGGAGGAGGTGAATATCGTCTTGTAGTTTGCCAGCCCGATGAACTCGCTGAACCCGACGCCGTTCCAGTCGGTGAACGAATAGAAGATGCCAATGAAAAACGGGTAGATGATGGTGGCCGTGAACGCCGTTACCAGCGGCAGCACAAACAGCACGCGAACGATGGTGCCGTGTCTGCGGGTGGGCAGGGCGCAAAGGCCGGCGACGGCGCACAGGGCCGCTGCCAGGTATGCCGCTCCGCGGGGCAGGGCCAGTGTGCCGGCCACGGCCAGCACGGTGGCGGCGCACAGCAGCAGGAGCGACAGGATCTTTCTGATTCGCTGTTTCATGGCATATGCTCTCCTGGTCATAGTGTCGGGAACAAGGCCGATACCGGCGGCCGGAGCCGCCGGTGTCGGTTGGTCGTCCCACGGGATGGGGCGCGCACGGCCGCCCGTGGGCCGGGCGGCCGTGTTCTGTCAGCTCTCGCCGGCGACCAGGCTCTCCACCTGGTCCGAGAAGCCCTGGGCGTCGATGGTGCCGTTGGCCATCAGCTCATAGATGGCGGCGATGCTCTCGTCCATGCCGCTGGGCATCGCATTGGCATACCAGGGATAGGTCTTGCCCGCGCTGACCCAGTCCATCAGGCTCACTGCCAGCGGGGTCTCGGGCGCGATCTCGCAGAAGTCAAAGGGAGAGACCATGCCGCAGTCCACCACCAGGCACTGCTGGCCCGCCTCGGTAAAGGCGATATTCTCCAGGAATTCCTTGCAGGTGTCCATGTTGGCGGTGTCCTTGTAGATGGCCCACCAGGAGGGCGGGAAGCTGATGACGCCGTCGGTCTCCTCCTCGTCAAAGGCAAGGGGCGCCATGCCGCAGGGGAATGTGATGTCGTAGGCGGCGATGGACGGGTCGATCCAGTTGCCCTGGCAGATGAACGCCGTCTTGCCGGTGGCCCACAGGGCGATCTGCTCGTCATAGGAGCCAGACTGAAGCACATAGGGATCGGCGTACTGGCAGAGCAGGGCCTCCCACTCGGCATATTGGTCCAGGCGCTCCTTGTCCACCTTGCCCTCGAACATCAGTTGCAGCAGGCTGTCGTCCTCCTGGGCCAGACCCTGGCCCAGGTATACGCCGGTCTGGTGCATACCGGTGATCCAGCTGCACCCGGCGGCGATGGAGGCGGCCAGGGAAACGGGGGCGTCGATGCCCAGCTCATCCTTTTTGCTCTCCAGCGTCTCAAAGGCGGCGCGGTAGGCGTCGATGGTGGTCAGCGTGGCGGGGTCGATGCCGGCCTGCTCCAGGATATCCCCGTTGTAGACCATGCCGATACCCTCCACCGCGTAGGGGAAGCCCACGATTTCGCCGTTCTCCCCCTCAAAGGTGGCCGTGGTGTGGGACACCCAGGACTCGCCGCTCAAATCCGCCATGTGCTCTTTGAGGATCTGATAGTCGCTCTCGCCGCCGAAGTAAAAGATGTCGGGCATCTCCCCGGAGACAAGGTAGCTGGTCAGGTAGGTGGTCACGTCGGCGCCCGCCACCGACTCCACCTCCACCCGCACGCCGTACTCCTGCTCATAGGCGGCGGCGTAGTCGCGGAGCTGCTGGTCGATCTCGATCTTGCCGTTGAGCAGCTTGATGGTGGTGCCCTCGCCCGACGGCTGAGACGTCTGCGCCGCGGACGAGCCGCCGGCGCTTTGGGAAGTGGTCCCCGCCGGAGCCGCGCCGCAACCGCAAAGGGAGGCGACCAGGGCAACAGCCAACAGGGCGGATACGATACGTTTCATGTTTATCCCTCCATTGATCGTGTTTTTTTGAAAATTCACAGCTGGTCATGCAGACCGGCCGTCGTCTGGAATTCGTTGGGGCGGATGTCCATGATGGGGTAGGTGTCCCCGTAGGCGGTGATCTGCTGGGGATGGGCCCCCATCTTCGGCTCGTCCTGCCGGGGCATGGCCGCCCAGCGGCAGGCGTTGACGATGACCCGCTGGATCTCCGGCATATGGTACACCGGAAATGCCTCATGGCCCGGCCGGAAGTAGAACACCCGGCCTTTGCCCCTGTGGTAGCACACCCCGCTGCGGAACACCTCGCCCCCCTCGAACCAGCTGATGAAGACCAGCTCGTCCGGGGCGGGGATGCCAAAGGGCTCGCCGTACATCTCCTCGTGGGGGATGCGGATGTAGTCGTCGATGCCCCGGGTGATCTCGTGGGCGGGCGCCACGTTCCACAGCAGCTCGGTCTCGCCGTCCTCCCGCCATTTCAGCCGCCAGGAATCGGTGCCGCACAGCTTCCGGAAGATCTTGGAGGCGTGGCCGGAGTGGAGCACGATAAGGCCCATCCCGTTCATCACCCGGTCGTATACCCGCTGCACCACCTCGTCGGACACCGCCTGATGGGCCTTGTGCCCCCACCAGATCAGCACGTCGGTGTGGTCCAGCACCTCCTCGGTGAGCCCATGCTGGTCCATGTCGAGGGTGGCTGCCTTTGTGTCGAACCCCGCCTGCTGCAAAAAGCCGCAGATACAGCCGTGGATGCCCTGGGGGTAGACCGCGGCGATCTCGGGGTGTTCCCGCTCGTGAAGAAATTCATTCCATACTGTGACCCGGATCATAGCTCTCCTTTCCGCAATGGGCCGCTTTGTTTACAGCGCCACCCATTGCCTTGTCATAAACGACCGCTCGATGGCTTCCAGCACCCGCATACTCTCGTAGCCGTCCTCCACCGTGGCGGACAGGCCGTCCTCTTTGCCCAGCAGCAGATCCTCGAACGACTTCATCTGGTTGACACGGTATTCTTTCGGGATGACCAGCTGCTTGTAGGCCCCCGTCCGGGACATCGTCGGCCCCATGCACAGCTCCAGGGTATCAGTCTCGCTGCCGTCGGCGTCCAGCATATACACCAGCCCCCCTTTGCTCCCGTAGATCTCCAGGCGCTGGTAGTTGCCGCGGCCGTAGGCGGCACGGGTGGTTTGGAACGAGGCGGAGAGACCGCCCTCCATGTTGGCCAGGAAGTTGCAGTAATCGTCCACGTCCACCGTGCCGGTCCCCTGGCCGTCCGGGAGCTTCCGCACCGGGACCAGCGTGCCGGCCTGGGCCACCACCTCGGTGAAACGGCGGCCGGTGATGAAAGTGGCAAGGTCCACCATGTGGGAGCCCAGGTCTCCCAGCACGCCGGTGCCCGAAAGTTCTTTGCGGAACCTCCACACCAGCGGGCAGTCGCTCTCTTCGTTGCCCCAGGTCTGCAGGTACTGCATACTGATGTGGTGGAGCTCTCCCAGCTCCCCGCTCAGCACGATCTCGCGGGCCAGCCGGGCCGCCGCCTTGTAGCGGTAGGAAAAGCAGACCATGCTCTTGACGCCCGCTTCCCGGGTGGCGGACGCGAGGCAATCGGTCTCCTTGCGGGTCCTGCCCAGGGGCTTTTCGATGCAATAGTCCTTTTTCACGGCGATGGCGGCCAGCGCCATGTTCACATGCTCGTGGTTGGGGGTGGCGATGACCACCGCGTCCACCTTGGGGCAGACGATCAGGTCCCGGTAGTTCGCAAAGCAGTACGCCGGATCGACCCCCAGCCTGCTGCGGCCCACCTCCAGCGCGGCGGGATCGATATCACACAGGGCTGTGACTTGCAGATGCTCCGCGTTCAGCAGGTCGGGGATATGGACATTCCGGGCGATCGCGCCCACGCCGATCAGACCAATTCCGATACACATAGCATAAACACCTTACCGATCTGTTTTTGTTTTTGCGTTACGTGTGATTGTACACCTTGCCATTATAGTAGCAGTTTGTCCCATGGCGCGCAATAAGTTTACAACAACACTGTAAAATCATATAAACGAAACCGCAACCATATTGTGCAAATTTTTCTTCGCCCGCCGGGCGCCCGGTTTTTGCACAAAAGGCGTCCCGCCAGAACCGGCGGGACGCCTTTTGTGTTTTCTTTCATTGCGCCGGCTCCGGGGCGGCGCCCGGCGACTGGTAGAAGCGGGTGAGCAGCACCCCCAGCTGGTTTTGCAGCTCGCGGCCGTTGAGGGGCTTTCCCCTTTTCAGGCAGCTGTGGGCCGTCTCCAGGATGCCCCCCACGAAAAACGGGGCCATCACCTCCGGCGGCGCCGGCAGCTTTTTCCCCCGCCGGGCGTCCCCTTTCAGCTGCTGCTGGATGTCCCGTATGATCTGCTCCGACAGGATGCTCAGGATCAGCGGAAAGGAGTTGCTCTGGATCGCCGTGCGGACCAGCGCCTCGTTGTCCGCCAGAAAATCAAACACCAGGCCGATCAGCCGCGTGTAGTACTCCACCGTGTCCCCCTCCACCCGCTGCGCCGCCAGCCGGGCGTTCAGGCTCTCCTGCTTTTGCCGCAACACAAAGGCCAGCAGCTCGTATTTGTCCCCGAAATGCTTGTAAAAGGTGGACTTGCGGACCATCGCCCGGTCGAACAGCCCGCCGATGCGGATATCCTCAAAGCGCTTCTCCTCCATCATGCTCAGCAGCGCTGCGGTGAGCGCCAGATAGGTCTTTTGGATCCGCAGATCAAGCTTCTTTTCCATTCTGTCCTCCCGTACGGAGGCTTTGCCCCCCCCAAAAGTATTTTATCGTACTTTTTTAAGAAAATGGACCATTGAGCATTTAACAGTTATAGTTAAAGCTGCCTGTCAAGAGGCGCGGGGGCCCCGGCGCCGCCGGGCCCGGGCGGCGGCACGATGGAGGTTGACGATGGACTACACGAAGAAACCCTTTTATCTCACCGAAGAGGACCTGCGTTGGGTGGAGGAGGTCTTTTCCTCGATGACCCTGGAGGAAAAGCTGAACCAGGTGCTGGTGGACATGCTCTGGAACGAGCCGCCCCGGCAGGTGGCCGCCCGGCAGCAAAACTGGCAGCTGGGAGGCTACCGGTACAACAACGCGTCCGGCGAAAAGCTCTGGGCGCAGAACCAGGCCGTGCAGCGGGTGAGCCGGGTGCCGGCGCTGATCGCGTCCAACGTGGAGGCGGGCGGCAGCGGCGCCGTTTCCGGCGGCACCAAGCTGGGGGAGGCCATTGCCTGCGCGGCCACCGGCGACGCGGAAAGCGCCTACGACCTGGGCTACTGCGGCTGCCGGGAGGCCGCCGCGGTGGGCTGTAACTGGACCTTTGCCCCGGTGGTGGACATCGACATGAACTGGCGCAACTGCGTGATCCCGCTGCGCTGCTTCGGCCGCGACCCGGACACGGTGCTGATGGTGGGCGACGCGCCGGGCGACCCGGCCGCCGCCGAGAAGAACGGGGTGTGGTTTTACCCCATCCTGGTGCGCCGGGAGGCGGAGAGCTGGGCCCGCTTCCCCGAAGCCCTGAACGCCCTTACCACCGGCCGATGCCCCGAGACGGCCCCGGTCTGGCGGGAGGAGTTCCGCCGCAACCTGGGCGGCTGAGGGCCCCTTTCCCCGACAAAAGACAACGCGAGCGGCCCCCCGCGGGGGGCCGCTCGCGTTTTTTCTTTTTCGCCGGCAGCGGCGCTCAGACGCCGCAGAAGAGCATCGCAAGGCTCAGGTCGTCCTCGCTCACCTGGGAGAAGACCTCCGCCAGGTTGTGCTCCAGCGCGGCGGCCACCTGCTCCTCCGGGTAGCGGGCGATGCCGTCGCACAGCTTCTTCACCGCCGCCGCGGGCCGGCCCGCGTCCGGGTCGTACAGGGCGTCGCCGCAGCCGTCGCTGGTGAGCAGCAGGGCGGTGTCGCCCGCCTCCCGCCGGCGCAGCACCCGCAGGTGGGCGGCGGCGTCCGGGCCGCTGAAAAAGTAGGTCTCGTCGGCAAAGCGGCCGTTCTCCGGCCAGGAGACCACCTCCTCGCCGGAAAACACAAATCCGTCGCCGATGTGCAGCACCAGCAGCCGGCCGTCCCGGTGGCGGGCGGCGCACAGCAGCGTACAACTGCAGGCGGGCCTGTCCAGGCCGGTCTCGTCCAGCCGCCGCAGCCCCGCCTCCAGCACCCGGGCGGCCAGCGCCCGCTCCTCCAGGCCGTACAGCTCGTCAAAACGGGCGGGCAGCCAGTCCACGATCCAGCCGCACAGCGCCCGGGCCGCCACCTCCGAGCGGGGGCAGCTGCCCGCCCCGTCGCACACCGCCGCTACCGCGCACTGCCCGTTGTGGGCGCCGCGGGCCGCGTCCTGGCAGGGGGTGCCCCGCAGCCGGTGGGCCAGGCCCTGCCGCACCGCCGCCGCCGTTTTCATCCTCATCTTCCGCTCTCCTTTGCGGCTTCGCCGCCCTCCAGCTCAAAGGCCGGCCGTTCGATGGCCTGCTTGCTGGCCAGGCTCACGCTGCGGCTCACCAGGTCGAAGAAGTCGATCACCGACAGCTCCTCCAGCCGGTCCACCTCGCCCACGGTGAAGTGCCGCAGGCTCTTGTAGCCGTCGTCCATGCTCAGGCAGCGGGTACGCAGCTTGTTGGCCCGCAGCAGCTCGAACACCCGCTCGGAGGCCTTGCGGAGCTCCGCCTCCGGCTCGGTGGAAACGCCGTCGCTGAGGATAATGAGCCAGGGCAGGTAGGCGTTGTTTCCCACCTCCGCAAGCTGCCGCTGGTGCTCCTCCAGCCGGTCGAGGGCGCAGTTGACCCCCGCCGCCAGCTTCGTCAGCGCGCCGGTGGCCCGCAGCGGCTCCCGGAGCACCCGCTCGCAGGCGGCGTCAAAGGAGCCGAAATCGCAGACCACCTCCACCCGGTCGCCAAAGGTGACGATGCAGATGTCGGCGGCGTCCCGGGCCAGGATCTCCGAGCGGGTGCGGCGGAAGAAGCTCTCGATGCCCTGGTTCACCTTGTCCATCATGCCGCTGACCGCCATCGAGGCGGAGGCGTCCACGCAAAAGCAGAGCAGGATCCGCTTGGTGCGGTTGCGGCTGATCTCCTCGTGGGTCACGTACAGATCGTGGATCGACTTGTCCATAGAAAGGTTCCTTTCCGGGCCGCTTGCCCATGGTATTCAATGGCGTTCAAAAGGCCCTGCCCCGCGGCGCCCAGCCGCCCCGCAGGCAGCTGCGGCACAGCAGCACCCGGCCCCCGCGGCGCACCCCCACGAAAACGTTCCGGGCCACCTCAAAGCGCTGGCCGCAGCGGTCGCAGGTGGCCGTGAGGGTGTCGGCGCCGGCGCAGCTCTCGCACAGCAGCACCCGGCCGCCCTGCTCGCTCTGGCGCTTTTGCCACAGCGGCACCGTCACCGGCGCGCCGCAGCAGGCGCAGGGGGCCTGCTGCAGCTGGAGGCAGTCGGCGCAGTAGAGCTCCCACTGCTTTTCCCGGGCCTGGAGCATCCGGTGGCGGGGCACCCGCATGGTCTTGTGGCAGCAGGCACATTCCACCGTGGGGTTGGCGCAGTCGTCGCAGATGTAGTCGGTGTGGGGGATCAGGGGGTGGTCCGCCTCGTGGTAGAGCACCTGGCGGATGGTGGGCCGGAACGGCCGGCCGCAGACGCTGCACACCACCGGCTCGCCTGCCAGCTTGTCGCCGTGCAGCGTCAAAAAGCCGCGGCAGTCGCGGCAGAACAGGGCGTCCCGGTTCTGCCCCGGGCGCAGGGCGGCGATCTTGTCCAGCTTTTCCCGGGGCATATTGAATTCCCGGTGGCCGCACAGCTCGCTGGGGCAGCGCACGTCCACAAAGAACGGGGCGTCCCGGTTGAACTCGTGGTATTTCACCGGGGTCAGCTCGTCGGTGAACACCCCGTTCACCACCAGCTCCAGATACCGCTTGAGCAGCCTGGCCCACTGGCCGGCGGAGCGGGGCTTCCACTCCACAAAGGTGTCGGTGAAGGCGGTGGTCACCGCCGCGGGCAGGTTTTTCCAGATCATCCAGTTGTCGCCGTCCGGCACCGACCAGACCTCGCCGCTTTGCACCGCGTAGGGGAAACGCCGCTCCCGCATACACCGCAAAAAGCCCTCCTGGCCCTTGCTCACAAAGGGGTTCTGGCCGCAGAAGAGGATCTCAAAGAGGAGCACCGCCAGCGCGAACTGCTCCTCCTCCAGGCTGCGGAGCAGCTCGCCGTAGCGCACCGGGCCCCCGGGCCGGGGCCGGGCGGCGCCGTTCTCCCACACAAAGGGGCAGGTGAACTCGTCGGTGCCCACCGGGCAGGGGTAGCCGTCGAACTGGAAGCTGTCGGTGTCCACGATGAAGACGTTGGCGCTGTTGGCGGGGTCCGCCATGAAGTTGCCGGCGTTCACGTCGCCCATCAGGATGTTCGTCCGGTGGAGCCGGTCCATCAGCTGGGCCACCCGCCAGGCCGCCCGGATCAGGTCCCGGCGGGTCCAGCCTTTCAGCAGCTCCTTTTGCACCGCCGAGCCGCCGATCTTGAGCACCGTTTTGGAAAAGGGCATGGCGCCCTCGGGCGCCCGCCGCATCAGGAAGCCCACGAACTGCCCGCCGCCGTTGTACAGTAGGCGGGCCGGCCAGCACAGCTGGTCCAGGCCCGGGTCCCGGGCGAGCATGGCCAGCAGCTTGTCCCGCCGCCGGGCGGTGAGCTGGTCCGGATGGTAGATCTTGGCCACCATGCCCGGCAGGCTGCACAGATACAGCGCCCCCTCGCCGCCCCGGGCCGGCTCGCCGCCCTCAGTGAGCGGCTCCAGCAGCTTCACCGGGTCGCCCTTTTCGGTGACCAGCTCGTCCCCCTGCTCCACCGGCCTGTCCAGGGAAAGGGGGCTGTCATCGGCCAGGGGCGCGGGCTGCCCGGCGGGGCCGTCGTCCGCCGGCGCGTCCGGCAGCGGGTCCTCCTGTGCGCCGTCGCCCGCCGGCCGCTGGGACAGAGGCACGGCGGGGGGCTGCTTCCGGGCCATCCGGCGCACCTCGTCCAGCACGTCCTCCTGCTGCCAGCGGGCGCGCTGGGCCTCGTCCAGCGCCTGCCGGCAGAGCCGGTCGGTCTTCTCCCGCAGGCCCTGGAGCAGCTGGTCGTCCTGGCGTACCCCCGCAAAGGGCAGGCAGCTGCGGAAGATGCGGCAGACGCAGCCGCCGCCCGGGTCGGTCATATCCCGGCTCACCCGGGCGATCACCGCGAACGGCGCCCGGCTCCGGTCCAGCCGGGCGGGCAGGGCGGTGGCTCCGGCGGTGAGCACGCACAGCCGCTCGAAGCAGTTGTCCTCCAACAGGTCCAGCAGGGTGTCGTCGCCGCTCCGCAAGGGGTCGGGGTAGCCGGCGGGGCCCAGCTTCAGGCTGCTGCGGACGAACATATAGGCGTTTTTCGCCTCGGTGAGCTCCCCGTGGCGGCGGCGCAGCGCCTCCAGCTCGGCGGCGCGGCTCTCGTCGCCGGCACAGGCCAGCATCCGCTTGTACAGCCGCTCCCGCTCCTCGGTCTGGCGCATCAGCCGGTAGAGGGTGGTGGCCTCCACCAGCAGCGCCTGGCGCGGGTCCCGCCCCGCCTGCCGCAGGGCGTCCAGCAGCGGGCCCTCCACAAAGCGGCGCTCCTCGCCGCGGCGCAAAAGGCTGTCGTCCAGCACGAAGCGGTGGGTGGACGCCAGCTCCAGCAGGGCCCGCCGGTCCAGCGCGCCGCCCTGGTAGCCGGCGAGCAGCTCCAGCGGCTGCACCCCGGCCAGCTTCTGGGTGAACAGCTTCTGGCGCAGCGTCTGCCAGCCGGCCTCGCCCCGGGCCTGCACCTGCAGCGCGGCCCGGGCCTGCTCCAGCTCCTGGCGCAGCTGCCGGTCGCGGTCTTCCCGCTGCCGCACGCCCACGAACCGGCCGACCGCTGCCACCAGCTCCTCCTCCACGCCGTAGCAGGTGTTCTCCCGCACTTTCTCCCCGGCCTCGCCCAGGGCGGCCAGCGCCGTCTCCTCGTCGCAGTCGCAGCCGTCGGCCAGGTCTTTCACCGTGATCATCTTCAGCGAGGCCGCCCGGCGCAGGGCGGCCATGGCCTTGCGCCAGCTCTCCTCCAGCGCCTCCAGCCGCACCGCGGCAACGATGGTCCGCATGGCCTGCACGTCGGCGGTCCACCGGCTCTGTTCCATCTTCGCAAAGGTGTGGGCGTTGGGGTGGCCGAACCATTCGTTCCGCACGTCGCCGCCCCGGGCGTTCAGCTCCTGCCAGCAGCTCTTACACCCCTGCGTGCCGGAAGCGAGGGCCCGGATGCCCTCGCCGCAGGCGTCCAGCAGGTGGGGGAAGACGTCGTAGCCGGCCGGCTCGAAGCTGTCCAGCATCGAGCTCACCTTGAACAGGGCCGCCAGGTCGAAACACTGGACGATCTGCAGCCGGCTGCTCTCGGAAAAGGAGCCGCCCAGCGCCTGGCGCACCGCCGCGGCGAACCGGGCGCCGTCCAGCGTGCTCTGCCGCGGCACCGAAAGCCGCAGCTCCCTGAGCAGCACCCCCCGCTTGATCACCGACGGAAAAGACCCTGCCTGCTGGCGCGCCGTGTCCCGGCGGTGGTTGTTGGTCTCGGCGCAGGCGGCCAGAAACGTCTCGAACTCCTCCGGCGGGATGACATGGAAATACAGCCGCTGGAGATAGTCACGCACCTCGTCCTCCACCCGGTGGGCGGCCTGCGAGCGCACATCCCTTTGCAGCTCCCATCTGGCTTCCCGCGAAAGCTCTCTTCCCATTCTCCTGCCATGCCTCCCATCGGTGTTGTGTCACGCACACATTATACTTCATTTGCCGCCCCCGTTTCAACGCGTCCGCCCCCTGATGACGGTATAGTGTCCGCCGGCGGAAAAAATTAAAGGAAAATTTTTCGCGCCCTTTAATTTGTCTTTCCCCCGGCCCTATACCTTTTTTGAAAGTGAAGCGCGCCGGTGATTGCGCCGGATGGCCGCCTTGTACTATAATGAAAAAAGATATCCGCCGCTGCGGCAAGGAGGAAAACTATGTATCGCTACGAAGACCTCATGCTGGACGATCTGCTGGAGGACCCCAGCTTTGACGAACAGGACCCCGAGGCGCTGTACGCGCTGGCCCAGTGCTACCGGCTGGGCAAGGGGACGGCGGTGGACGAGGCCGCCTACCGGAATTACCTGCACAGAGCCCGGGAGGCGGGCAGCGAGATGGCCCGCGGCGAGCTGGCAGCCCTGGAAGCGCCCGCGGACGCCCGGCACGGCGGCCCCAGCGCCTGGCTGGAGGAGGCCGCCCGCTGCCGGAAAAAGGGAGACGCCGCCGGCGAGCTGGCGGCCCTGGAGCAGGCGGAGAAAGCCCCGGACGCCCTTTCGCCGGAGAGCCGGCAGGCCCTGTTCCTGCGGCTGGGCGAGCTGTACGCCCAGGCCGGCCCCCGGGAGAACGCCGCCAAAAGCCACCAGTGCCTGTGCATGGCCGCCGAGCTGGGCAGCAGCGAGGGCGCGCTTCGCTGCGCCGAGGACCTGCGCCGCGGCTACGGCTGCCAGCGCAGCGAGGCGGACAGCGAGGCCATGACCCTGCTGGCCGCCCGCCTGGGCACGCCCCGGCTGAAATACGATGTTGCCACGGCCCGCCTGGAGAGCGCCCCCCAGCAGGCCCGGGAGCTGCTGGAGCAGGCGCGCAAGGCCCTGGAGAGCCAGCCGGACGAGGGGCTGGCCCGCCGCGTCGCCCTGCAGCTGGAGGCGCTGGAAAACGGCGGCGTTCTTGCCCCCGGCTCGCTGCCGGCGGCCTGGGAGGCGGCGGAGGACCCCGCGGTGGCCCGGCTGCTGCTGGCCACCTGCACCCGGCAGCCCCAGCTGCTCACCCCCGAGGACCTGCCCCGGGTGGCCCCTCTTGCCCGCCGGCAGGGCAAGGACCAGACGGCCTGGATGCGCCTGGCCGCCGGCCTGGGCGACCCGTTCTCCCAGCAAGAGCTGCAGCGGCGGGAGGAGGCCCGCCGCGCCGAGCAGGCCCGGAAAGCCGAGGAAGCCCGCCGCGCCGAGGAAGCCCGCAAAGCCGAACAGGCCCGCAAAGCCGAGGAAGCCCGCAAGGCCGAGCAGGCCCGCAAAGCCGAACAGGCCCGCCGCGCCCTGGCGGCCCACCAGGCCGAACTGGCCCGCCGGCAGGCGGTGGCCCGCCAGGCCGAAGCGGCCCGGCAGATGGAGGCTGCCCGGCAGATGGAGGCCGCCCGGCAGCAGGCGGCCCGGCAGCAGGCCGCCCGGGAGGAGGCGGCCCGGCAGGCCCAGGCGGACCAGCTGGCCGCCCGCATCGCCGAGCGCAAGCGGCGGGACCGCCCGATCATCATCGTGTCGTTGGCGGTGGCGGTGCTCTTTGTGTTGTACTATTTCGCCTCGATGGCAAAGGACCTTGCGGCCGAGCTGGACAGCCATCTCTTCTCCGCCAGCGGGTCCACCGCCCTCTTCGGGTTTTTGGAGGAGGAAGCGAACGACGGCACCCTTGCCCGGATGTCCACCTTTGCCCTGGACGGGTCGGTGGTGCTCTCCACCGACGAGGGCACGCTGAACACCGGCGAGAGCTACACCAGCGCCCTGTACGCCAGCGAGAGCTACCAGGCGGTGGAGTATCTGCTGGAGGGCCGCTATGACACCCTCACCGGCCGCTGGGGCATCGACGGGAACTACATCAACACCGATTGCAACAGCAGCTTCCTGGTTTACGCCGACGGGCGCTGTGTCTACGAGTCCCCCGCCATCACCGCCGGCAGCGCTCCCTGCGACGTGGAGGTGGACCTGGCCGGCTGCAACCTGATGACCATCCTCTTCAAAAGAGCCGACAGCTCGGCCCGGCTGACCGGGGCAAAGCTGCAAAACCGCACCGGCTTCAAGGCGGATCCCAACGCCCTGGCGCCCGCCCAGCCGGGGGCCTGGCTGAGCACCTGCAACCTGATGCAGGGCTCCTTTTCCAGCGGCCGCAGCGGCCATTCGGTGGGCGGCGCGGTGTACACCTACACCAACGAGGAGGTATTCGCCACTTTCTACCTGGACGGCGAGTATGAGAGCCTCAGCGGCGATCTGTTCGTGGACTCCAGCCAGCCGCTGTATTTGGAGGTCTACGGCGACGATGTGCTGCTGGCCTCCAGCGAACCCATGGTCAGCGGCACCGTGCCGTTCGCGGTGGATCTGAACGGCTGCGAGCGGCTCACCATCCGCTTCCTGATGGAAAGGGAGGGGAGCAGCTTCGGCGGCGGTTCCATCCTGCTGGAGGGGGCGCGGCTGTCCCACTATCCCCTGTGACCTTTCCGCAAAGCGCAGGCCAGCAGGCAAAGCGCCGGGGCCGCGGGAACGGCTGCCGGCAAACCGGCGCTTTTATACTGAAAGCAAACAGGCGGCCCGCCGGGCCGCCGTCAAACGCGAGGACTTTGTCATGAAACGATTTTATATCTCCGCCGTCCCGCTGGACAGCAACTTCTCCATCCAGCGGCAGCTGGCGCTGCCCGCCAACTACACCACCCGCTGCGCGCCCCGGGCGGCCTACTACCCCATTGTGCCCATCATCCAGGACACCGCCCGCCCCGGCGACGAGGTGCGGGTGATCGCGGTGCGCCAGACCAACGCCCCCCGCAGCGAGAACCTGGAGATCTTCCGCCGGGAACTGGAGGAGCTGGGGCTGCCGTTCGCCCTCACCGACCTGACGGTGGCGGAGACCCAGCAGAAAAACGCCCTGCTGGACCTGTTCGAGGCCCTCACCGGCTGCATGGAGCCGGACGCCTGCTACTATGCCTGCGTCACCTTTGGCACCAAGACCTGGCCGCTGGTGCTCTCGTCGGCGCTTCGCTACGCCGAAAAGCTGCTGGAGGGCGTTGAGATCAAGGGCGTGTACTACCGGGAGATCACCCGCAGGGCGGGGGAGCAGACCGGCGCGGCCCAGTACGACGTGAGCGCCCTGTTCACGCTGGACTCCATCATCGACATGGCCGCCGAAGCCGGCGTGGAAGACCGACAGGCCTTTTTGCGGCTGCTGCTGCACCCGGACCGGGAGGCGTGAAGATGACAGAGCGACTGCAAGAGCTGGAACGCCGCATCGAGGAACACCCGCTGTGGCAGCTGCCGGGGGAACAGCGGCTGCGGGACACCGCCCGCTGGCAGGAGATGTATCTGCTGGTGATGCGCCGCAAGGGGTTTCTGCAAAAGGTGGAGCGGCGGCTGCAAAGCAGCGACAGCGCCCTGGCCGAGGACGAGGAGGAGCTGCTCAGCGCCCGTTACAGCCGGGCGGGGCGGCGGCGGGGCCTGTACGACAGCTGCGCCTTTGCCGAGAGCCTGCGGGCGGCGGTGAAAGGCTACGACCCCGAAAAGGGCGGCTCGTTTTTGGCCTATTTCGACGCCATTTATGAAAAGGACCTGCACCGGGCGGCCAACCGGGAGCAGGGCCAGCGGCAGGAGAGCGCCCGCCCCCTGACCCGGGGGGAGACCAACCTTTGGAAAGAGCTGTGCCGGCTCACCGAAAAGCTGGGGCTGGACCCCCGGGACCTGCCCGCCGGCTATTACCGCACCCTGGCGGACCTTTTGGGGGCAAGCCCGGAGCAGGTGGAAAAGCTGCTGCACAAGTGCAGCGCCACCCGCTGGATCACCTCCCTGGACCGGGAGGAAGAGGACCCCCTGCCCGAGCCGGAGGACCCGGCGGCCCGCAGCGAGATGGAGCGGCTGGAGAGGGCCCAGCAGGCCATCGGGGCCATCGCCCTGTTCGCCGAGCGGGACGCGGCGGAATACCCCCGGCTGTTCTTCACCACCGACGTGCTGGCGCCCATGCGGTCCCAGGAGCCCACGGTGGACCCCACCGCCTACTGCCGGCTGCTGGAAAAACAGGAGCCGCTGCTCTGGGCCCGGGTGTTCCCCCAGGGCTACATCGACTTTGTCTTTCAGCCGCCCCCGCCGCCGGACACCCTGCGCCGGCTGCTGGCGGCGCGGCTGCGCCGCCCCCTGCGGGACGCCACCATCGCCGCGTTCAAGGGGGTCACCGCGGCGGCGGTGAGCTACCAGCGCAAGCGGTACGCCGCCGCCATGCGGGCGCTGGCCGCCGAACAGGAGTCCTGAAACAAAACCAGCGGCCCCCCGGACCAGATGGTCTGGGGGGCCGCTTTTTGCGTCTGCTTTACAGCGGGGCCCTGGCCACGGCGCGCCGCGCCGCGGCAGCGGGCAGGAGAGCCGGCAAAGCCTTTGCCGCAACACCTTTTCCCGGTTTTCAAGCTGCCGGATTTTCTTCTTCCCGTCCTCAATCTTGGCGGTCACTTCCTCGCGGGTTTTCTCTCTCGGTTTCGTCATGGGTGGTCGCTCCTTTCTGCTCATGGGCAAAAGAAAAGAGCAGCCGTTTCAAAATTGAAATGGCTGCTCCTGGCAGTTGGTGTCTATGCTGTGTCGTTGTCACACAGCAATTTTTATTTTGGCGTCGTATGGCTGATTATTATGGCTCTTTTTCCAAATCATTTGGATATTAGAAAACATCCGGAGTCAATTAAAGTTCCCGTCCCATACGGGGAAATCCACAAGGTACTCGGCACTGACGGCCGGTACGTAGTAGACGCCGTAGGATTTAAGACCATCAGCCATTTCCACGTCTATTTCTTTAAGCTCAATATAATAGCGGTAGTAAGGCATGAATATCTCGTTGGCATTTCCTGTGCGATATACAAGTTCTTCCTTGGCGATCATTTCCTCGCTTATCCCTGTGTCGTGTAGATACTCGCTGGGAACGGTTGTAATATACTCTCCATTGAGCAGCATCTCACGTGCCGCATCGCTTGTAATGATGGGATAATCGCCTATTTTGTCCGTGCAGGAAAGACTGTTTTGAAAGCTGACATTCGACAACGCTCCGTCTTCCTCTGACGGCGTTAAGCCGATTAAGCAGAAGTTGTAATTGAGTATTTTTTGTACCGGATCCGTGTCATCCTCATATACGAAGTACCTACGCAACTGTTCCCCGGTAAAGGTGTAGTCGCACCACGTATATATAACCGGCTCATCCACGCTCAACAAGGAGGCGTATTTTTCCAGGAGTGTGCCGATTATCGTTTTCGCCTCATTTTCCGATGTATAGTCGCTGAAAAGCACACCCTGTGTGTTGAATTCCACGACTGCGTCCCCATTTCCGGAAACAAGAATGGTATACTCTCTGGTCTTAGCGGTCAAACGGTACGCCTCTCCGCCACTAAGCCCTGTATTGGGCGAGAGCTGCGCAGTATCCACTCTGTCGTACTCCGTGCTGATAATGTCGGCATTCAGTCGAGCTGCTATGCCTTCGGCAATCCCAAGCAGCTCGTTTTCACTGAGATACACGGGTAGACCCGAAGCATCGGTATAGGCAAGATTTTCATATACGGGCAGTGTTTCGAGTACCATATTCTTCGTCCACGGATTTGCTGTTCCGCTTTCCGAAATATCGAACAGCATCAAACCCTCAAAGCCCATATCGCCACCTTCAAACTGCGCGTTAAGCAGGGGGAGTTCGCTGCTTTCATCGGGTGGGGAGTCTGTAGGAATCAAGCGAATTCCCGCATAGACCACAAGGCATAAGCAAGCTGCCATAGCTCCCCACTTAATCCAACCGGGCTTCTTTGCTTTCTTCTTATAGTTGAGAGCTTCATCAACATACTTCGTATCAAGCTCGCTCATAGCGTCGGAAAACTTCTTTACGTTCATACGAACACCTCTCTTTCTATCAAGTATTGTTTCATCTTCTCTCGGATACGGGTCAGCCGGACGGAGATGTTTTTCTCCGAAAGCCCTACAAACTCGGCTATGTCCTTGTAGCTGTCGGCAAACCAATAGCGGCGCATGAAAATGACGCGGTTTTCAAGGATCAGCGTGTCCAAAAAATCCTCGATGATACGGGCTAACTCTCTGGCTTCGATTTCATCTTCCACGGTTTTTTGGTCTGCGATATAGCCCTCGATTTCCTCTAAGGCAATTTTGTAGTGACCGCTTCGTTTGGCGGCTTCTTTTCTCCAATAGATTTTGAGGGAAATGTTCCGAACGATTTTCACGATGTAGCTGAGCAGCGGGTTAGGGTGTACCGGGGGAATGGCGTTCCACGCGCCTAAGTAAGCATCATTGACACATTCCTCCGCGTCCTGTCTGCTGTTCACAATGTTGTACGAAAGATTGTGGCAGATTTTTCCGTATTTAATGTCCAGCTCTCGTATGCCTTGCTCTGACCGTTCAAAGAACATTTCTATGATTTTTTCATCGTCTATCATCTCACCGCCTCCTTTCCGGCTTCACCTATATACTACGGTTTTAGCGGCGAATACTACATCAAATCCAAAACTTTTTCAAAAAAATTATACTATACTTTGCGTGAGATTGCTCACGGCAGCTTTCGCCGCTTCGCTGGCGGCTCTCCGGCGTTCCTCGCTGTATGGGGCGGTCAGACGGATGCCATGGTTCTCCCGGCCGGCGGAGGAGCTGGCCGTTGCGACGACCGTGCCGCCGGAGATGGCGACGGAGCCATTCACATAGATGCCGTAGCTGAAATCGATAGCCCTGTTGCCGATGGCTCTCACGGCGCCCCCGGCGATCGAAAGCCCGCCCCCCTTCAACGGCGATGCCGCTGCTGTAGGTGCCCGGGCTGCCTGTGGCGGTAAGCCCGCCCCGCCCTGGATGGAGAGCGCGCCGTTTTCCACAAAAACGCCAAAGCTGCTTCCATATGCCTCGCTGCCGGCGGCGGTGCTTTCGCCCACCAGAACGATATCGAGATCACCCTCCCGGTAGATGGCCGCGGTGCTTTGCTGGGCAGCAAAGCTGAACGACGCGCCCCCGGCGATATTCGCGCCGTTCAGGGTCAGGGTGGTGCCGTCCCACTTGATGTTATAACTGCTCTCGCTGCCGCCCTCGGTGACCTTGCCGGTGTCGTCGGTGGTGGCGTAGGCGGGGCTTTCCGAAGTGGCGGTCAGCGTCACTTCCCCCACAACGATCTCCTCGCCGCCGTTTCGGGCGTTCAGGAGCGGGCTCGCCGCCAGCGCCGCCGCCGGGGCCGCGCCCTGGCAGGCGGAGAGGTCCGCGCCCGCCGCCGCGCAGACGGGGCAGTCGCCGTCCACCGCGCCCTCGGCGCACAAGGTCTCGCAGGTGCAGGCCGCCGGGGCCGCCGCTGCGCCGCAGAGCCCGCAGACATAGCCGCAGGGGCTGTTCTCCCCGTAGCCGCAGCTTTTGTCGTGCCGGGTGTGGTGTTCGCACAGCCCGTCGGCCCCCGTGACGATGCTTGGAACGTCGCCCTGGGCGAACGCGTTCGCCGGCAGCATCGACACGATCATGCACAGGCTGACAAATACCGCGAAGAACCGTCTTCTCATCTACTCTCCTCCTTTTCACGCCCCGTGGTGGCAGCCGCCGCCCGGCGGGCGCGCTTGTTACACCGTGATCCCAAGGCCCTGCCGCCGCGCCTGTCGCCCCCGCTGCGCGGAAAACATAAATTGACCGCTCGGTAAGTCCTCCGGAAAAATTTTGCGCCCGTGTTTTCATCCGGGCGGGCGTGGGTCAAGGGCCCTTTTCGGGGCAAAGGGCCCGCGCCTCCGGTTTTTTCGTGGCGCAAAACAAAACAGCACCAGTCCGCCGCCCGGGGTGAACAGGACCAGTAAAAACGGACAATAGACAAAAAGCCCCCAGATGTAGGAAAATAGAAGTACTACATCAGGGGGTATTGTTATGTCTGGAAGAAAAGGAATGCGACACTACAGCGAGGAACTGAAAGAACAAATTCGGCAAGAGATAGCAGGAGGGAAAAGCCAGAATGAGGTCAGCTGTGAATACGGGATCAGTCGCTATACGGTTCAAAGTTGGTGCGGTCTGAGGCCAGAGACAAAACTGCGGCAGGCAGCCCCTTTGCCCAAAGGCAGGCCAGGAAAAATAAAAACCATAGAGGATTATGAAAAGGAAAACAAACGGCTAAAGATGGAAAACGAGCTGTTGCGGGATTTTCTGCGCTCCATAGAAAGGAAGTGAGGCCAAGAGCAAAATACGCAGTGATCCATCGGCATAGAAACGAATATCCAGTATCCGTCATGTGCCGCTTCTTTCAGGTATCCCGAAGCGGATATTATGATTTTGTCCATCGACTGGGCAGGCCGGAGAAAGACGCGGCTCTTGCAGAAATCATCGCGGAGCAGCAGGAACGCAGCTTTCGTACCTATGGCTACCGCAGGATGTGGCTGGTGCTGGAGAAGCAAGGCATCCACCGCAATCCCAAGACTATCCTGCGTATCATGGAGAAATACGGGTTGCTCTCTGAGATCCGGCGGCGCAGAAAATGGGTCAATATGGGGCAGCAGGTACATAAATACAAAAACTTGCTGAACCGCCGGTTCCATGCGGACAGGCCCAACAGCAAATGGGTAACGGATATTTCCTACATCCACACAAAGCAAGGAGTTTTATATCTGTCTATGATTCGGGACTTGTTCGACAACAGCATCGTGGTCTACAAAACCGGGACACAGCAGACCGTGAATCTGGTGCTGGACACCATTCGTCTGGCGATGAAGCGGGAGAAATCATAACCCCACGTTAAACGTGGGGTTTGCAGAACGGCCCGTACACCCCAACTTGCCATATTTGACTTCCGGGCATTCCTCAATATTGCCATGTTGTTAACAGAAAGCGAGAATGCGCGAATACTGCGGCAACTGATTTTAGACATTGTAATTGATCTTGAAAACCAAAAAACTGGCGGTGCAACAAAATACATCAATCAGCGAGATAAAGATTTTATCAGCACCTATCTGCAGGAGGAGAATTACCGAAAGGAATTCACGGATGCCCTGCGCGATTATGTAGATATGGGCAACGCCAAATATGCGATATACACAGATAAAATCTATCAGAGCATTTTCAAAGAAAAGTCCAGAGAGTATCGCGAAATTTTAAGGCTTAAGAAAAGCGAGAAAGTACGAAACACTCTGTATTCTGAGGTACTTAACCTGGTTGCATCTTATGAGTGTGGTCTGGCCGCTTTAATGAAAGAGCAATCGGAGGAATTGGGACGAAAGTTGAACAACTGGGAGACAGATGATGTATTTCGGGCATTTGAACAGCTTCCGTTATGGAAACCGCTTGTTCATAGCGCAAGAGTAAAAATGGCAAGTCGAGATTTAGCACTGCGTGATGCATTTCACCGACAGTTGGAAGAATATATTCAGCCTCTTGAATCGGATGAGTATCATCGTTTTCTTGGCGCCGAAGGAGATGAAATCGAACGTTTGATGATAGAAAATGAAGCTGTGCTCAGACGGTTAAAGGAGCGAGAATAATGGCTTCTATAAACTATATATCAATTTCAAGCGCTCAAGAGATTCATCGGCTGACAATTGTACATAGCGGTGGCGGAACGTTTGAACACCTTAATCTAGGAAGGTTGGACCGTGTTCTTACTAACATTCAAAATGACGATTATTATCCAACCTTTGTTGATAAGCTTACCCATTTGTTTTATTGCACCTGTGAATTTCACTGCTTTGCCGATGGCAACAAGCGTTTGGCTATTACCTTATCAGCACAATTTTTACTGATCAATGGTTATATGTCTGTAGCAAAGCACTTTTTGGAAATAACCGAAAACATCAGCTATCAGGTCGCTGCAGGAAAAAGAGACAAAGAACTACTGCATCGTATTTTGACCGCTATTCTCGAAGACACATACGATATGGACGAGGAACTGAAGCTGGATATCTTCAATGCCATCCGCTGATACAGAAGCGGCAACGACACAGATTGCCGTGCAGGGGCAAAGCGCACATTCTCAAAACATTTGCCCTGAACGCAGGATAAGGATAGGAAAAACCGCATGGCGGCATCCAAGATGCCGCCATGCGGTTTTTGTGTCAGTTGCTCAGAACGGCGGGCCGCCGGGCCTGCCGGCACACCCGAAAGCCCCAGGGTCCCAGGGCCTCATGAGAAGCATTCTGTTCCCACAGCCGCTCTGCCTCCTCCGCCTCTGGCAGCGGGCAGGGCGCGTCTCCGGCATTCAGCCAAACGGTGAGGCAAAGCCCCTCCCGCTCCAGCGCATAACCGAACAGGCGGCTTTGAGGCGCCGCCGCGAGAACGGTGAACCGTTCGGTACCGTTCAGGTATTTTGCCCTCAGACCTGCTACCTGCCGGTAAAAATCAAACCAGCTGCCCTCCGCGTTTTCCCAGTCCATGGGGCGGCGGTATTCCGGCTCGGTGACGCCGGTCAGACCGGCCTCATCGCCGTAAAAGACACAGGGCGCGCCGGGGAAGAGCATCTGAAACACCACCGCCAGCCGCATCCGTCGCTCATCGCCTCCACAAAGGGACAGAAAACGGCAGACATCGTGACTGTCCAGCAGGTTCAGCTGGGCGCGCAAATAGGGTTCCGGGTAGCGCAGCACCATATTGGTCACCCGGGCGGCAAAGCCAGCCGCGTCGATGCGGCCCAGGGCAAAGAAGTCCCGGCAATGGCGGCGGAAATCGTAGTTCATCACCGAGTCCAGCAGATCGTACCGCAGCCAGTCCCGGGCGTTCTCCCACACCTCCCCAATAAGCACACAATCGGGGTCAGCGGCCTTCACCGCCCGGCGAAAGACCCGCCAGAACTCCTTGGATATCTCATTGGCCACATCCAGCCGCCAGCCGTCTACTCTGAATTCTTCCACCCAGTAGCGGCCCACCTCTGCAAAATAGGCCTGCACCTGAGGATTGGCGGTATTCAGCTTGGGCATTTCCGGCACATAGGCAAAGCAGGCGTAATTGGGGTGGCCCTGCTCGTCCAGCCCGGGACCCGTTGGCGGAACGAAGTCATACCAGTGAAAATAGGGCGACGACGTACCACGCTTCAACACGTCCTGGAAGGCAAAAAAGCCGGTACCGCTATGGTTGAACACCCCGTCCAGCACCACCCGCATCCCCATTTTGTGGGCCTTTTGAACGAGAGAGCGCAGGTCATCGTCGGTGCCGAAGCAGGGGTCCACATGGTAATAGTCGATGGTGTCGTATTTGTGGTAGCTCTTTGCGGTGAAGATCGGATTCAGATACAGGCCGTTACACCCCAGCCGGGCAATGTGCTCCAGATTTTCCGTCACGCCCCGCAGTGTGCCGCCCAGCCGCCCGCCACTCTTCGCCGGGCCGGCCAACGCGTCGGAGCCGTCTGCGAAGCTGTCCGGGAAGACGTTGTAAAAACAGGCGGTGTTCATCCACTTGGGTGGCCGGGCGATCTCGGTGCGCAGGATGGCCGGGTACTGAAAGTATTCGCTGCGCCCGTCTACCCAGTTTCCCTCCATCTGCAGGTCGGCCAGTTCCCGGGTGAAGATGTCGCCGTAATAATAAGTCCATTCCTCCTGACCCTGCAGTCGAAAATAATAACAAAGGCGGGTATGACGGATGGGAAAGACCGCTTGGAAAAAGTCGAATCGCTCATCCCGGGCAATGCGCTCCATGGGCAGGCCCTCAAAACGGATAGGGGTAGTCCCACAGGCCCGGTCTGCCACATACAGTTCGCAGCTGACCAGATCCCTGCGCCCAGCCCGCAGCCGCACGCAGAAGGTCTCCTCGTCCAGGGGATAGGCATACTCTGAACAGGGAATATGAAGAATCGCTGCCTTATCTATCACAAAACCGTCACCTATCCCTTCACGCCACCGGCGGTGAGGCCGGAGACCATGTATTTCTGTATCTTAAAGAACACCGCCAGAATGGGCAGCGACACCAGAACCGCTGCTGCCGAGAAGAGAGGCCAGCTGCGGCTGTAGTCGTTGGATTGCAGTTGATACAGCCCGCCCGCCAGGGAGTAGCTGGTGCTGTCCAGCAAAAAGGTGGTGGCGAAAAGATACTCATTCCACACGGTGATGAGCACCATCACACAGGTGACCACGATGGCCGGTTTGGCCAAAGGGAGCACAATGCGCAGGATCATCTGCCGGTCACTGGCGCCGTCGATGCGGGAGGCCTCCTCGATCTCCACCGGGATGGTGTCGAAATATCCCTTCATGTTCCACAAGGCGAACACGCACATGGAGCCCGCGTAGATCAGGATGAGTCCTCCGTGGGTGTTCAGCATGCCGATGGTCTTAAGCACCCGGAAGAGGGCGAACATCGACAAGATCTGCGGGAAGGCATTGAGCACCAGCAGCAGCTTCAGTGTAAACCGCCGGCCGGCAAACCGCCAGCGGGAAAAGGCGTAGGCCGCCGGCACCGCGCAGAGCATAGAAAAGAATACGGTGCCCACGCTCAAAATCACCGAGTTGCGGAACCACAAAAGGAACGGCTCGTCAAACAAAATCGCCCGATAGTTTTCCAAAGTGGGCTGGGTGGGCCAGAAGGAAAAGCGCGAGGAGAGTGCCGCGCCGCTGCCGCTGAAAGAAAGGGTGAGCGCATAGAGCACCGGCACCAGTGCTACCAGGCAAAGCAGCAGGAACGCCCCGTTCAGCACCGTCAGCCTCAGGATGCCCAGCGTCCGCTTTTTTCTGTTTTTATCCATAGGTCATTCCTCCCGCAGGCTTCGGTTGGTGGCCAGTGAAAACAGGATGATGAGCACAAACAACAGCATACTCACCGCGCTGGACAGGCCGTAGTTGTTAGAAACGAAGGCGTTCTGGTAGGCATAGGTGATGACGGTGTTCAAATTGGCTCCGGTCATGTACCCCTTTTGCTGGGTGAGAAGATACACAATGTCAAACTGCTTGAAGGTGATGAAGGTGGTCATCACCGCAGCGGGGGCGATAATGGCTCGGATGCCGGGCACGGTGATAAAGCGCACTTTCTGGAAAAAGCCCGCACCGTCCAGTGTGGCGCTCTCGTACAGGCTGGCGTCCACACTCTGCAATGCGCCGTCAATGGTGGCGATCATGAAGGGCAGCGCCATCCAGAGATTGAGCGCAAGGCAGGCCAGAAAGGCAGTGACCGTGTTGTCCAGGATGCTGTACTTCGGCAGCCCCAGCGCCGTGAGCCACTGGTTGAGCAGGCCAAACTCGGTGTTGAATATCCCCACCCGCCACAACAGGATGGACACATAGGCCGGCATGGCCCAGGGCAGCATCAGCAGTGTTTTATACAGCCGGCGCAGGCGCAGACCCTTGGCGTTCAGCCCCAGGGCGATCCAAAACCCGCAGAACAGCTGCAGGGCCATGTTCACCACCGTCCAGAGCAATGTGGTAAACAGCGCCCCCAGAAAACCGGAATCGAACTTGAACAGAGCCCGCACATAATTGGACAAACCGATCACCCGGAAATCCGCCCAGTGATACAGGTTCATGTTGGTCAGCGAGATATAGGCGGTGTACCCGATGGGGAACACCACCACGATCAGGATGAGAAGAAGTGCCGGAGCACTGTACAGCCACGGCTTTTTGCGCATAACGCCACCACCTTTTTACCCCACAAGCGGGGACGGCAAATCTGCCGTCCCCGCGCGGGTTTCGGATTCTGATTTTACTGCATGTCGGCAATGGCCTGCAGCGCGGCCTGCTGGGCCGTCTCGGCGGCAGTGGCCACATCTTCGCCGCTCTTGTTCACCGCCACCAGGAAGCTCTCCGCCGGGCCCCACAGCACGCCCATCTCGGGGATGTTGGGCATAGGCTGAGCGGTCTCTGCCGTCTTCTGGATAGCCACGATCAGCTCGTCCGCCGCCACTTCCGGGTCCTCATAGGCCTTGCTGTTGGCCGGGGCGCAGCCGGAGGACTTGGCCAGCGCCACCCCCACCTCGGGGGAGGCCAGCGCCGCCAGTACCTTGCCGATGGCCTCGGGGTGCGCATCGGCGCCGGTCTTCAGCACACCGACTCCCTGCACACCGGCGTAGGGCGCCAGCGGGTTGCCGTTGGGCAACGTCATGTCGGACAGGGAGGCCACGCCAAAATCGATGCCCGCGTCCCGGATGCCGGAGACCAGCCACGGCCCGCCGATGATTGCGGCTGATTTGCCTTCATTGAACAGGGTGGTCACAGTGTTATAGTCGCCGTCCGCCTGCAGCGCCGCGAACTTTTTGTTGTATTCCACCCCTTCGATGGTCTTGGGATCGTTGAGCCCCGGCTGGCCTTCCTCGTTCAGGATGTAGCCGCCAAACCCGTTGATGAAGGGGGATACGTTGTAGGCGGTGGAGTGCTGGTTGACCACAGCATAGGTACCTGCCGCTGTGTCGGTGTTGGCCTGCATATAAGCATACAGATCTTCGGTGGTGGTGGGGATATCCCCCTGCCACAATGCCTTGTTGTACAAAAAGACCAGCGTCTCAAAATACACGGGCAGGAAGTATTGCTCGCCGCCGATCTGTCCGGCTTCCACCGTCATCGGCAGGGCGTCCGCCAGCACATCCGCGCCCGCTACCTCCGACAGGGGAGCCAGAATGTCCATGGCCACAAAGGTGCCCAGGGAGTCATGGGCGTAGAAATACATGTCCGGGCCGTTCGCTGCGTCGCTTCCGTACAGCTTCAGCTGGTCGGAAAGGCCTGTCTTTTTCTCAAACGTCACTGTGATGTTGTCGCCGGAAAGCTGCGAGTTCACAGTGTCGGCAATGGTCTGCATGATGGCCTCGTCGCCGTCGTGCCAGATCTTGATGGTGACCGGCTCCGTGGCCGTCTCACTGCCGGGCGCCGCCGCGCTGCCGCTTTGGGGCGCGCTGGAGGGCGTCTGGCCACAACCGGCCAGCATCCCCAGCGCCAGAGCCGCGCTCAACAAAAGGGAAATTGCCTTTTTCATGGTGCTTCCTCCTTTTTAATGCGAAAACGCTTACCTGATTTTTCCTCCTGTTCGGGATAAACTCCGGATTTATGCCCTGATTTCTTCTTAAATCTTAGCAGTATTGCCCAGAAATTTCAAATTTTAATAGGCAATTCTCTTGCATTTTTTAGGTAACCGTTATACTATGGATTTACCAAACACAGGAAAGGGGAGTACCCGATGCCCATCACCATCAAGGACGTGGCCGCCCGGGCAGGCGTTTCGGTGGCCACCGTCTCCAAAATCCTCAACCATCACCCCGGCATCTCGGAGGAGACCACCCGCCGGGTAGAGCAGGTGATGCGGGAGCTGGAGTATGCCCCCAACAGCCGGGCAGCCAGCCTGGCACGGCGGGCCACCCGGAACATCATCTACCTGACCAGTCTGCCCGCCGACATCGCCTATACAAACCCCCACATGTTCGACATTCTCTGCGGGGTGCAGAGCGCCCTGAGCGAAAAGGGCTATACTTTGACCATCATGGACACCTGTCGCGAAGAGGTGCCCGGCAGCACCGCCGAGCAGATCATCCTGCAAAAGCTGGCGGACGGCATGATCGTCCACGGGGCCGCCATCGACAAAAACATCTCCGCCCTGCTGGTGCGCCGCAAATTCCCCCACATCCTCATCGGTCACCCGGGGGATGGCTCCCGGCTGTGCTGGGTGGACACCAACCAGATTTTGGGCGGGCAGATCGCGGCAGAGCATCTTCTGGAGCGGGGCTATCGGAACATCGGTTTCCTGACGGAGGGCACCACCGATGAGATCGCTTATCTGCGGTTGCGGGGATTTCGCATCGCTATGAAGGAGGCCGGTGTGCCGGTGCGGGAGGACTGGATCCTCCACACCACCGCAGACCTGGAAGGCAGCTACCACGCCGCCTTCGGGCTGCTCAGCATGCAGCAACGCCCCGACGCGGTGATCTGCGGCAGCAATCTGCTGGCCTTCGGGCTGTACCAGGTGGCCGCGAAGCAGGGGCTGAATATCCCGGAGGAGATGGCGCTCATCACCTTCGACCGTTACCCCTATTCCACCGTGCTGGACCCGCTGCCCACTTTCGTGCAGATCGACGTGCACGACCTGGGCCGCACCGCGGGGGCCATGATGCTGCGGGTGCTCAAGCGCCC
>DXAC01000034.1 GCA_019117205.1 Candidatus Allofournierella merdigallinarum
AAGCAGTATGACTTCATCGAGGTCATGGCCTGCCCCGGCGGCTGCGTCAACGGCGGCGGCCAGCCCATCCAGCCCGCCCCCGTGCGCAACTTCACCGACATCAAGGCCCTGCGCGCCAAGGCCCTCTATGATCAGGACGAGCGCAGCGCCATCCGCAAGAGCCACGAGAACCTGCTGGTGAAAAAGGTGTATGTAGAGTTTTTGGGCAAGCCCGGCAGCGAAAAGGCCCACCAGATCCTGCACACCCACTACCAGAAGCGGGAGAAGCTGTACTAATTGTAATATTTCCAAAAAATTATACGAAATATGGCGGCAGGCCTTGCGGCCTGCCGCCGCATTTTTGCCGGTCCGTTCCCCAAAAGAGCAAGCCGCCTGCGTTTGGGGGATGGTGTTTCGCATTTGCAGACAGCCGCACAAAAAAGCGCCGGGCGTTTGGGCGGCACTGATAAAACAGCATAAGCATGTTTCCGGAAAACGGCACAGCTTTTTTGCCTCTCTTTTTTGTGCAGGAAAAGAGAGGACTTGTCCTTTGCAGGTCGATAAAATGGAATAGGTAGAGGGGGAATGGGTATGGACTGGATCGAACGGCTTAATGAGGCGATCGGCTATATAGAAGAAAATCTGACAAGCGAAATCGAATATGAAAAACTCGGGCAAATTGCCTGTTGCTCTGCGTACCATTTTCAAAGAATGTTTGCGTATATAGCCGGCGTGCCTTTGTCCGAATATATCCGTAAAAGAAAGATGTCGCTTGCGGCTGTTGACCTGCAAGGCAGCGACGCAAAGGTCATTGACGTGGCGGCAAAATACGGATACGCTTCGCCTACTGCATTTAACAGGGCGTTCCGATCGGTTCATGGCGTAAATCCTTCGTCAGTAAAGAGCGAAGGAACCGCAATCAGGTCATTTCCACCCATTGCCATCAAAATCACCGTCAAGGGAGTGGAAGAAATGAATTATCGAATTGAAACCAAAGAGGCGTTTCGTATTGTCGGAAAGTCATTCCCGTTAAGCAGGGAAATCGAACAGAACTTTTCGGAAGTGCCGCAAATGTGGCAAGGTGCAGTTTTAGACGGCACCATTGAAAAAATCATTTCGCTGATGGATCGTGAGCCGCATGGCGTTTTAGGCGTAAGTGCTTGCAGCGATGATGAGGAATGGAGATATTATATAGCGGTTTCTTCTTCTGCTGAAATTGACGGTTCGCTGGAAGAGTACACCGTTCCAAGCTGCACATGGGCAATTTTCCCGGGCGCGGGAACAGGAAAATCCATTCAAGAATTAGAAAAACGCATTGTAACAGAGTGGCTTCCAACTTCCGGTTATGAGTTTACCTATGGGCCGGATGTTGAAGTTTACTTTGATCCCGACCCGCAAAATACTGTTTATGAGGTCTGGATACCTGTAAAGAAAAAGCAGGCGTGACCGCTTTGCGTCAAAATCAGTATTTATCTGTGGGGCGAAGATACTGTCAAAACAATAAAGAAACATTGGCTAGTATCATATCCCTCGAAAGCGCAAAATGCCGCTCTTTTGGTTCCACACAGCACAGAAAAAAGCGGGCAAGAAGCCTTTGGCTTCTTGCCCGCTTTTCGTGGCGATCCGTTATGGAAGCTGCCCTGTTTCTGTTGGTTGTTGATGCTGTTTTATGAGCAGCTGCCGTTTGCCCGGCGCTTTGCCGTTCTGGGTCTGCTCAGTTCAGGATGGTGAGCTCGGTCTCGGGGTCGAACAGGTGCACCTTGTGGGGGTCGAAAGCCACCACCACTTCGCTGCCGTTCTTCGCCTTGGAGGTGGGAGCCACGCGGGCGGTAAGCTTGTTGCCCTTGTAGTCCAGGTACAGGTAGATCTCGCTGCCCATCAGCTCGCTGACCTCCACGGTGGCGTTGAGCTTGCAGTCGCTGTGCTTGGCCACGAACTCGGGGTCGTCCTTGATGTCCTCGGGACGAACGCCGGCTTTCACAGCCTTGCCCACATAGGCGTCCAGCTTGCCGTCGGCGGTCTTCTCGACGGGCAGGACGATCTTGTCGCCGCTCAGGTCGATCCAGTAGGTGTTGCCCTCCTTGTTCAGGGTGGCGTCCAGGAAGTTCATCTGGGGGCTGCCGATGAAGCCCGCCACAAACATATTGCAGGGCAGATCGTACAGGTGCTGCGGGGTGTCGACCTGCTGCACGATGCCGTCCTTCATGACCACGATGCGGTCGCCCATGGTCATGGCCTCGGTCTGGTCATGGGTGACGTAGATGAAGGTGGTGGCCAGCTTCTGGTGCAGCTTGATGATCTCGGTGCGCATGCTGGTGCGGAGCTTGGCGTCCAGGTTGGACAGAGGCTCGTCCAGCAGGAAAACCGCCGGGTTGCGCACCATGGCGCGGCCCAGGGCCACGCGCTGACGCTGGCCGCCGGACAGGGCCTTGGGCTTGCGGTCCAGCAGGTGCTCGATGTCCAGCACCTTGGCGGCCTCGCGCACCCGCTTGTCGATCTCGTCCTTGGGGGTCTTGCGCAGCTCCAGACCAAAGGCCATGTTCTTGTACACGGTCATGTGGGGGTACAGCGCGTAGTTCTGGAACACCATGGCGATGTCGCGGTCCTTCGGGGGAACGTCGTTCACCAGCCGCTCGCCGATGTACAGCTCGCCCTTGCTGATCTCCTCCAGGCCGGCGATCATACGCAGGGTGGTGGACTTGCCGCAGCCGGAGGGGCCGACCAGGATGATGAACTCCTTGTCCGCGATCTCCAGGTTGAAGTCTTTCACGGCGGTCACGTCGCCGGGATAGATCTTGTAAATGTGCTGTAAGCTGATGCTTGCCATTGGCGCCAACTTCCTTTCTGTGTGTTCAATTTATTGATGTGCATTGACCGCGCATCTAATATCTAATATAATGATAACAGAGTTTTTCGGCTTTTAAATAGCATTTTATTGATTGGCGGTGGTAAAAATTGATTTTTGACTGCACGCAGGTGGCGCGGCTGTGCCAGGTGGCGGACGAGGAGTTCCGCGAGCCGGTGGTCCTGGAGGGTGCGGGGCTCTGGGCGGGGGTGCTCTCCCGGGGGCGGTGCGCCCTGTCCTCTCCCCTGGCGCCGCCGGCGGCGGCGGGCAGCCTGCTGCTGGCGGCGGCGCCGGTAGTGCTGGAGCCGGCGGAGGAGTGTCACCTGCTGGCGGTGCGGCTGGAGGGCACGGCGGCGGAGCTTTTCCTGCGGGGGCTGGACGGGCCGATGTTCGCCGCCGGGGTCGGCTGCCCCGGGGCGGCGGGGCTTATCGCGGCGCTGGCCGAGGCGCCCGCCCAGGGGCAGGGGCTGCTGTGCTACCAGCTGCTGTGCGAGCTGGCGGCGGCGGACCAGGCCGGGCCGGCGCTGCCGCCGCTGGTGGCCGCCGCGGCGGCGGCGATGGAGGAGAACTACGCGGGGCTGTACGGGGTGGAGGAGCTCAGCGCCTCGCTGGGGGTGAGCAAGAGCCATCTGGTGCGCGCTTTCAAGGCGGCCATGGGCATCACCCCGGGGCAGTACCTCACCGGGGTGCGGCTGGAGGCAGCCAAGCTGCTGCTGGCCCGCCGGGAGTACCCGCTGGAGGTTGTGGCCAGCCTCTGCGGTTTTTCCGGGGCCAACTACCTGTGCCGGGTGTTCAAAAAGGCCACCGGCCAGACGCCCACGGCCTTTCGGGCGGCGGCCGCCGGGGCGAACGCCCGCAGCCTGCCGCTGCCCCGGGAGGAGGAGCTGTATGTGTAACTCCTCCGGGAACAGGTGTAAAAATTCTGTGCAAAAAATATATGTTTTGGGGGCTTTTCTTTTCGCCGCCGACCCGGTATGATTAGAGTAGAGCAAGCGTCAGCCGGGGGCATCCGCTCCCGGACCATAAAATGAATGAAAGAACGGAGTGTTACCCATGAATGTTGTCGTGACCAACAGCTATGATGAGAGCTGCGCCTATGTGGCGGACATGATCTGCAAGCTGGTGAACGAAAAGCCGGACTGCAAACTGGGCCTTGCCACCGGCGGCACCCCGGTGCCCATGTACAAGAAGCTGATCGAGGCCAACAAGGCGGGCAAGGTGGACTTCTCCCGGGTACGCACGGTGAACCTGGACGAGTACTGCGGCATCCCCGCCACCCACGACCAGAGCTACCGCTATTTCATGAACACCAACCTGTTCGACCACATCAACATCGACAAGGCCAACACCTACGTGGCGCTGGGCATGGGCGACCCCGAGGCCAACGCCGCCGCGCTGGAGGCCAAGGTGCGGGAGGGCGGCGTGGCCGACCTGCAGCTGCTGGGCATCGGCAACAACGGCCACATCGCTTTCAACGAGGCCGCGGACGTGCTCCACGCCACCGCCCACATCGAGAAGCTCACCGAGAGCACCATCCAGGCCAACGCCCGCTTCTTTGAGAAGAAAGAGGATGTGCCCACCACCGCCATCACCATGGGCATGGGGGACATCCTGGCCGCCAAGTGCGTGGTGCTCATCGCCACCGGCCTGGCCAAGACCGACGCCATCCGGGGCCTTGTGATGGACGACGTGATCACCACCCACAACCCCAGCACCATGCTGAAGATGCACGAGAACGTCTACGTGGTCATCGACAAGGAGCTGGCCGACGCGGTGGGCTACAAGGGCTGAACCGCGCTTTTCTGAACACGCAAAACGCCGCCGGCAGGGCACAAAGCCCCGCCGGCGGCGTTTTCTTTTTTGCCGGGCGCGCCGCCCGTTTTCAGGGGCGGAAGTAGGCGAAGTTGCAGTCCACCTGGCCGTTCACCATGCCCCGCAGCCGGTCGCTGACCGCGAACTGCCACAGGTCCGCCTGACGGCCGGTGTCCGCCGGCGGCGCGCTGGCCTGCACCGGGCGGGCATACCAGAAGCGGAAGCGGGCCAGGCCGGCCGGGTCTTTCAGGTCCAGAAAGTTCCTGGCCCAGTTCCGGTTGCAGTATACGCCGCCCCGGTAGCAGGCCCCGTTCCGGTCGGCGGCAGCCTCCACCCGCTGGAGAAAGGCGTTGGCCGCCGCCGTCAGGGCGGCCCTGCCCCACCGCTCCAGCGAGGCGGCCTCACAGTCCAGCCAGCAGCCCATGGGGGCGGGGCGGCCGAAGCCGGGGCAAAACCTCCGGCGCCTTTCCGAATGGCCGCCGTGTACACCCGGCAGCCGCGTTTCCGGAACGGACGTATCTCTCCCCCACGTCCGCGAAAAGCACCGGCGGCGCCCAAAGCCCCTGCCCGGAACGCCGGACGGAGAAACCGCAAAGAGCGGCCCCGCGAGCCCTGGTGGCCCGGGGCGCCGCTCCGCGTGTTTCTGCGCCAGGTTCGCCGGGCAAAACCGCCGTTCTCTTGCGGCGGCCCGGCTTTTTATGTCGGCTCTTCGCCCCTTGATCCTGTCAGGACCGTGATCTTCAGCTCGTTTTCCAGCAGCTGCTCCACACCGTCCGCCAGATGGTTTGCCGCGCGGAGCTCGCCCTGCTCGGAAAGCCCCGCGCAGGGCTCGCTCATCTGCACTGTCAGCACGGTGACCGGCGGCTCCTCAGACACCGACAACGCAAATCCGCTGCGGTTGCCGTAAACGGTGACCCGGGCGGTGATGCAGCCGTCCGCCGTCTTTTCGTACTCGCCCCGCTCCTGGTCCAGCAGGTCATACAGCGCATACCACACCAGCTGCCTGGTATACGGCAGGATGCGCCTGACAGCCCTCATGATCGTCCGCCTCCTTTCCCGCGAACCGTGCTCTTGTTTTCAGCGCTTCCGGCCCTTGTTTTCCGTTTCTTGCCCGCGCTCGCTCACGAACGCAGCGAAAGGCCTGTCCTGTTGTCGGCGGGGGCGTCCGGGCCAAGCACCACCGAGCCGTCCTCCGTCACATAGATATAGTTCATCTGCATGTCCCAGTCAAAGCCGATGGCGGCCATGTCCGACACGTCTTCCAAAAGCCCCTTGCCCGGGTCGCTGGTCACGGTGCCGTCGTTTTTCACCAGCACGATGTTG
Organism: Candidatus Allofournierella merdigallinarum; assembly: GCA_019117205.1. GTDB lineage: Bacteria > Bacillota > Clostridia > Oscillospirales > Ruminococcaceae > Allofournierella_A > Allofournierella_A merdigallinarum. Next base: position 5,960 of record DXAC01000034.1, read on the forward strand.
TTCCGCTCGCAGGCGATCTGTTTGACGTCGGTGATGGCCAGCAGGGAAGAAATGTCGCAGTCGAAGTAATACTGGCCGGCGGCCACCAGCGTGCCGTCCTCTTTCAGGCCCAGCACAAAGGCTTCCGTCCCGTCGATGTTGGTGGAAGAGACCGAGTCCACCACGGCCAGCTGCACGATGTCCGTCCAGCCGGAGACCTCCGCCTGCCCCTTGGAGCTGTCCCCCACGGCCACCACCGTGCCATCCTCTTTCAGCCCCAGGGCGACGGTGTAGCCCAGGGCCACCCGGACGATGTCCGTCCATTCGCTCACGCCGGAGATGTCCGGCATCGCCTGGGACCGCTCGCCCATCAGCTCCACGGTGCCGTCGCCGTGGACCAGCAGCTGGCATTTGCTGTAATGGCAAAAACTCACCACGTCCTCGCTGCGTACTGTGGCCTTTTCATCGGAGATCTCATAGAGCAGCCGGTCGGTGGAGAGCAGCCAGACGCTTCTTTCAAACCAGCTGGCCTTGAGCACACCGGCCCATTTTTTGCCCGTGGCGTCCGCCTGCGTCTGGATGGCCGCGGTGCGCTCCTCGTTCCCCGCACCCAGGTCGATGAACACGCTGCCGTCGTCCCGCACCAGGACCAGCTCGTCCTCGTCCAGGTAAAAGCGGTCATAAAGGGGCAGGCTCAGGGGGTCGGCGGGCTCGGCGGCGACGCTCGCCGGCTGGGAGGCAGGGGGCGCCGGCGCGGCGGAGGAGGCGGGCGGCGCACTGTCGCCGCAGGCGGCAAGGGAGAGCGCCATCGTGCATACAAGTGCGAAAGCCAACCGTTTTTTCATTGTCGTTTTCTCCTTTCCCGCGCTGTGGGCGGCCGATGTTCAGTTGGGGGTGAGCTGCTCCCAGCCAAAGGGCGCGGAACCCTGGGAGCCGAAATAGAAGTCATCCCCGTTTTGGTACACCGCGTCCACATCGGTGCCCACCTTGATGTTGGAGCCGTCGGCGGTGGTGTACTCGTTGCGGTCGTAGATAAAGTCGCTCCAGTCGTTGGCCCAGTCGTCGGAGGTGTAGCCGGAGGAGTTGGAGGAGTCGTAGCTGTTCAGGTAGGTCTGGGCCTGCGCCTCGGTCATGGCGGCGATGGAGCTTGCCTGCTGCTGCATGATCTTGTTGCGGATGTCGTTGCCGTACAGGGACTTTATGTAGTTGAACTCGTTGCGGATCACGGCGTTTTCGGTGATCATCTCAAACTGGGTGCTGTACTCTTCCAGCGTCGCCTCGTCCTGGGCGATGCAGATCACTATGCCCGGCACCACCCAATGGATGTTCACAAAGCTCGTGCCGGTGGAGGAGTGGGTGTACTGCGCCGCCACGGTGAGGGCCATGGCGTCCGCCAGATAGCTCTGGCCATCAGCCGCGGTGAAGCGGTAGCGGCGCAGGCTGATCGTGCCCTCGCTGCCGCCGGCCTGCACGGGGGACCCGTAGCCGCTGGTTATCTCGTTGACGCCGTTCACCAGCGTGGTGAGATAGTTCTGCGCCACCTGGTCCACCAGCTGCTGTGCCTCGGCGGGCACCGGCGTCTCGCTGACCACCGTGCCGCCGGTGCCCAGCACACCGTTGAAGTACATATCCAGCATCTCACCGGCGTTTTTGTAGGCCAGATGGACGATGTAGGTCTGCTGGTCGATGTAGTCCTGGTGGGGGAACAGCCCGGAGGTGTCGTAGCTCTCCAGGAAGTCCTGGGCGGTCTGGATCACCACCGCCGCCCTGCCGTCCGGGCTGGTGAACTGGACGACGGCGACGCAGGGGTTCACGGTGGAGACAAAGCTCCAGTTGGTCTGCACCTGGGCCGTCCAGCCCTGGGGCAGCACCGCATCCATCACCGGCACACCGGTGGTGGGGTCGGTGAGGGTGGTCCGGCTGCCGAAAGCGCCGCTGTACGCCGATGGGTCCAGCTGGGCCAGGTCCTGGGTCGCCGGCGCCTCGGTCGGGAGGGGCTCCTGCCCGTCCGGCGCAAAGGCGTCGGGCCAGTCGGGACTTTCCCCGTCGTCGGGCCAGTAGGGGTCCTCCCCGTCGTCAAGCCAGTAGAAATCCTCGCCGCCGGGCTCCTGGGGGCCGGCAGGCGGCATGGCGGCGTTCCAGCCGCCGGCCCCGCAGCCGGCGAAAGAGCAGGCGATGAACAGCAGCGCCGCCAGGCACAGGCAAACTGCTCTCTTGGTGTGTTTCATCGTTTTTTCCTCGCTTTCGTCTGGTTTTCGCGCGCTTTGTCCCCCGCTTTCGGCTTGGCGGCGCATTTTGGCTGCCGGAAGCCCGCCGCAGCAGAACGGGGGATCTTTTCAAAAGCTCCTCTTTTCCTTGATTTAAATATATAAAAAGCGGGGATGGTTGTGCAGTTCACCTGTGCGCCATTCTTTTAAAAAAGGGGTTCCTATGTGTGCCATTTTTCAAAACGGACAAAAAAACGCCGCCATTCCGTGTTGCATGGCGGGCAAAACGCGGTGGAGGCTTTTGCCCGGGCCACAATAAAAGAGCCTCCGCCGGGGTACGGCGGAGGTTCTTTTGTTGGTGGGAGCGGGTGGATTCGAACCACCGAAGCAATTATGCAACAGATTTACAGTCTGCCCCCATTGGCCGCTCGGGAACACTCCCACATGTTTCTGCGCTCAATCGAGTGCCTTATTATTATAGCAAAGGGTCTTTCAAATTGCAAGCACTTTTTTTCGTTGCTGCTGTTTTTCCCCTTTTTTACAAATGTACCGGTTTTGCGTTCAAAAATTCGTCACATATGGGCTTTCATTTTGTGGTATGATAAAGTGGTAACAAAATTGTTGCAGGTGCAATAACGCGGCGGGAGCCGCGGAGAAAAGGAGGCCCCTCTCATGGCGGAAATTTCGGAATACTCTCGCATCACCCCCGAACTGGAGGCGCTGGCGGCGGTCTGTTTGTCCAACAACCAGATCAACAAGGACGACTACGTGCGCTACAACGTCAAGCGCGGTCTGCGCGACCTGGACGGCACCGGCGTGCTGGCCGGCCTCACCGAGATCAGCGAGATCGTCAGCAGCAAGGTGGTGGACGGCAAAAAGGTGCCCTGTGAGGGCGAATTGTACTACCGGGGCTACTCGGTAGAGGAGCTCACCGGCGGGTTTATACGGGACAAGCGGTTTGGTTTTGAGGAGACCGCTTATCTTTTGATGTTCGGCCAGCTGCCCACCGCCGACCAGCTGAAAGCTTTCAACGAGCAGCTGGCGTTCTACCGCAGCCTGCCCACCAACTTCGTGCGGGACGTGATCCTGAAAGCCCCCAGCAGCGACATGATGAACACCCTGGCCCGGTGCGTGCTCACCATGGCCAGCTACGACGACAAGCCGGACGACATCTCCCTGGCCAACGTGGTGCGCCAGTGCATCGACCTGATCGCCATCTTCCCGCTGATCTCGGTGTACGCCTACCAGGCCTACAACCACTACAAAAACGGCAACAGCCTGTACATCCACACCCCCCGGCCGGACCTGTCCACCGCGGAGAACATCCTCACCCTGCTGCGGCCGGACGGCCAGTACACCAACCTGGAGGCCCACATCCTGGACCTGTGCCTGGTGCTTCACGCCGAGCATGGCGGCGGTAACAACTCCACCTTTACCACCCATGTGGTCACCAGCTCGGGCACCGACACCTACAGCTGCATGGCCGCCGCGCTGGCCAGCCTGAAAGGCCCCCGCCACGGCGGCGCCAACATCAAGGTGGTGCAGATGTTCGACGACATGAAAGCGAACATCAAGGACTGGACCGACGAGGCCGAGATCCGCGCCTACCTGCTGGGCTGCCTGGAGGGCCAGCGCTTTGACAAGAGCGGCCTGATCTACGGCATGGGCCACGCGGTGTACTCCATCAGCGACCCCCGCGCCACCCTGCTCCGCAGCTTTGTGGAGCAGCTCTCGGAGGAAAAGGGCCTGCACGAGGAGTACGCCCTCTACTCCGCCGTGGAGCGGCTGGCGCCCCAGGTGATCAGCGAAAAGCGCAGGATCTACAAGGGCGTTTCCGCCAACGTGGACTTTTACAGCGGCTTTGTCTACCGGATGCTGGGGCTGCCCCCCGAGCTGTTCACCCCCATCTTCGCCATCGCCCGGGTGGCCGGCTGGAGCGCCCACCGGATGGAAGAGCTCATCAACATGGGCAAGATCATCCGCCCCGCCTACATGGCGGTGCAGGGCCACCGGGACTATGTGCCCCTGGCCGACCGGGGCTGATCCCTAAAGGGAGGTTTTTCGATGGCTGTTTCCCCTCACCTGATGGGCCTGTTCACCGGCCTTGCCGGGCTGTTCAGCGCCGGGCTGTCGCTGCTGGAGGCGGCGGCCTGTGTGCTGGTCATCCTGGCCTGTATCAAGTATCTGAAAAAGTGAGCCTTTCCGGCAGCAAAAAGCCGCCCGCCCTGTTTCCAGGGCGGGCGGCTTTGGTTTTGTTGTGCGCTTGCCCTCAGGCGCGCACGATGACGCCCTTGGGGCAGACTTCCACGCACTGGCCGCAGCCGGTGCACTTGGAGTAGTCGATGCTGGCCAGGAAGTTGGTCACCTTGATGGCCTCGCTGGGGCAGGTCTTCTGGCACTTCATGCAGCCGATGCAGCCGGTCTGGCACTCTTTCATCACCACGGGGCCCTTTTCGGTGTTGTGGCAGAGCACCAGGGGCTTGGCCTCCATGTCGGCGGCCATCTCGATGACGCTCTTGGGGCAGGCGGCGGCGCAGGCGCCGCAGCCGGTGCACTTTTCCGGGTCCACCTTGGCGATGCCGTCCACCACATGGATGGCGTCGAACTTGCAGGCCTTGACGCAGTCGCCCAGGCCGAGGCAGCCGAACACGCAGGCCTTGGAGCCGCCGTGCAGGGCGGCGGCCGCCGCGCAGGAGGCAACGCCCTGGTAGTCGAACAGCTGGGTGCACACGCCGGGCTTGCCCTGGCAGCGCACGGTGGCCTTGACGCTGGCGGTGGCGCCCGCCTCCACGCCCATGACCGCGGCCACGGCGGCGGCGCAGTTCGCCCCGCCGGGCACGCACTTGTTCACCGGCGCGCCCTCCTCCACGATGGCCTTGGCGTAGTCGGCGCAGCCGGCGTAGCCGCAGGCGCCGCAGTTGGCGCCGGGCAGGCAGGAAGCCACCTCGCCGATGCGGGGATCCTCCTCCACATGCATGAACTTGGCGGCCAGCACCAGGATCACCGCGCCCAGGAGGCCGAGAACGCTGACAATTGCAACCGCAATAGCAATACTCATCTTTTCCCTCCTCCTTACATCGAACCAAAGATGCTTTCCACGATGCCGCCGAAGCCGCCGAAGCTCAGGGCGGTGACAGAGGCGGCCACCAGGGTGATGGGCAGGCCCTCAAAGCACTTGGGGGGCTGGGCGTCCTCCAGCCGCTTGCGCACTCCGCTGAACAGCACCATGGCCAGCATGAAGCCGGCGCCCGCGCCCACCGAGCAGACCATGCTCTCGGCAAAGCTGTAGCCGTTGTCGATGTTCAGCACGGTCACGCCCAGCACCGCGCAGTTGGTGGTGATGAGGGGCAGGTACACGCCCAGCGCCTTGTGCAGCGGGGGCATGTATTTTTTCATGATGATCTCCACCAGCTGCACCAGCACGGCAATGACCAGGATGAAGACGATGGTTTGCAGGTAGCCCAGGTCCCACTTCAGGTTGCCCTCCCCGTCGGTGGGGGTGAGCAGGAAGTTCTGGATGGGCCAGGTGGCGGCGGTGGCCAGGGCCATGACGAAGATCACCGCGCAGCTCATGCCAAAGGCGGAGTTCAGCTTTTTGGACACGCCCAGGAAGGGGCAGATGCCCAGGAATTTCACCAGGACGTAGTTGTCCACCAAAATCATGGTGAAGAAGATAGCAGCAAGTTTCGCAGCCATTATTCACAGCCCCCTTTCGCGCCACAGGCGCCCTTGGAGGGGCAGCCCTCGCAGCCGATGCTGCGCTTTTTCCGGTCGCCCAGCTTGGTCTCGATGAAGATCACCAGGGCCATCAGCAGGCCGAAGGTGAAGAAGCCGCCGGCGGGGGTGGTCATGAAGGTGAAGCGGTCGATGGTGAAGCCGAAGATCTCTTCGGGGATCACGGTGAAGCCGTACCAGGTGCCGGCGCCCAGCACCTCGCGGATGGTGCTCATCACGGTGAGGGTGAGGGTGAAGCCCAGGCCCATGCCCAGGCCGTCGATGGCGGAATCCACCACGCCGTGCTTGGAGGCGAACATCTCGGCCCGGCCCAGGATGATGCAGTTCACCACGATCAGGGGCAGGAACACGCCCAGAGAAGCGTCCAGGGCGGGCACAAAGGCCTTGACCAGCATCTGAACGATGGTCACGAAGGTGGCGATGACGGTGATATACGCCGGCAGACGCACCTTGTCGGGGATCACCTTGCGCAGCGCGGAGATGGCGATGTTGGAGCAGAACAGCACGAAAGTGGCCGCAATGCCCATGCCGATGCCGTTGGACACGGCGGTGGTGACGGCCAGGGTGGGGCAGGTGCCCAGCACAAGGCGGAGCACCGGGTTCTCCTTAACGAGGCCGTTGGTAAAGATCTTGATCTTTTTCATTGGTCAAACAGCCTCCTTTCTCAAGACGCGGCCGAGGCGCTGGCGGCCTCGCTGGTGGAGGTGGCCTCGCTGGCGGAAGCGGCCTCGCTGGTCGCGGCCTCGCTGGTCGCGGCGCTGTCGGCGGGCACGCTGGCGGCGTCGCCGGTGCCGGCGTTCGGGTTCAGCGCGGCGATGGCCTGCACGCACTTGCGCACGGCCTTTTTCACGCCCACGGTGGACTGGGTGGAACCGGCCACGGTGTCCACGCCGTCCAGGCCGGCCTCGTCAGCGATGCCGGTGTACTGGCTCAGGTAGTCCTCGTCGGCGGCCACGTCGCCGATGCCGGCGGTCTGGGTGGAGGCGTCCACCCACACGCCGGTGATCACGCCGCTGGCGTCAAAGCCCACGGCGATGGTCATGGGGCTGGTGGCGTACTCCCAGCCCTTGTCCTCGGCGTACAGCACATAGCTGCCGTCGTCGCCCTGCCAGGCCTCGGTCAGTCCCTCGGGAGCGTCGATCTGGGTCAGGGTGGCGTTCGGCGCCAGCATGGCGCGCACTTCCTCGGGGCTGAGCACCACGGGGCCCTCGTCGATGACGGCGGCCTGGCCCAGGGCCACTTCGTTGAAGCAGTTGATGGCGGTGGTCACCGCGGAGGCAGCGGCCTTGGAGGAGACGGTGGCGCCGGAGATGGCGTCGATGTTGGTGCCCACCTCGGGCGCCTCGGTCATGCCGACGAACTGCTGGACGAAGGCAACGCCTTCCTCACTGCCGTCCACCAGCTTCTGGCCGTAGCCGGCCGTCTCGGAGTTCTCCATGAACTGGATGCCCACGATGGTGCCCTCGGCGTTGAAGCCCACCACCACGGGCACGTCGCCGCCGAAGCCCTTGGCGCTGGCCTTGATGACCCAGCCGGCGCCGTTGGTGGCTTTCAAGACAGACTGCACGTTGGTGGTGGCGAAGTCGGTGACCTCCTCAAAGCCGTCGGCGTCGGGCAGAACGGCCAGGTAGGCCTCGTTGGCGGCAGCTTCCTGCTGCTCGGCGATGATGGGGGCGGTGACTTGGTTGACCCCCGCCAGGGCGGCGCTGGCCACCAGACAGATGACCACCAGCACCACGATGGGCTTTACGATGTCGTTCCAGGTCTTGCCTTTCATGCCTCTTTCGCCCCTTTCTTGTGTTTTTTATAGCCCAGGGGCACCTGACGGGTCAGGTCGTTGATATAGGGCACCAGCAGGTTCATGAACAGGATGGCGTAGGAAACGCCCTCGGGCATACTGCCAAAGGCCCGGATGCCGAACGTGACAAGGCCCAGGCCGATGCCGAAGACGATCTTGCCGGTAAAGGTGAACGGGCTGGTGACATAGTCGGTGGCCATGAACACGGCGCCGAACAGCAGGCCGCCGGCCAGCACCTCGTGGAGCACCAGCATACCGGCGTCCGCCGCGCCCAGCTCGCCCACGTTGAGCAGGAAGCTGAACACCGCGTAGCTGCCCACATAGGCCACGGGGATGGTGGGGGTGATGGTGCGGGTGATGAGCAGCCAGGCCAGGCCGATGAGGATGGCCAGCGCACAGGTCTCGCCCATGACGCCGCCGTGCACGCCGAAGAACAGGTCGGCCAGCGGGTACTTGCCCACGCCGCCTTCCACCTGCAGGGGGGTGGCGCCGGTGGCGGCGTCCACGCCCAGGATGGTCAGGGTGCGGGTGGCCTTGGCCGGGTAGACCCAGGCGGTCATGCGGCTGGCAAAGCCGGTGAACAGCACGATGCGGCCCACCAGGGCGGGGTTGGCAAAGTTCATGCCCAGGCCGCCGAACAACTGCTTGGTGATGACGATGGCGATGAACGCGCCCACCACGGCGATCCACAGGGGCATGGACACGGGCATGTTCAGCGCCAGGATCAGGCCGGTGACCACGGCGGAGAGGTCTCCCACCGGGTTGGGCTTTTTCATCAGCATACAATAGAGATACTCAAAGAGCACGCAGGCCGCCACGGTGACGCCGATGACCAGCAGGGACCAGGCGCCGAAGATGATGGCGCTGGCCACCACGCAGGGCAGCAGGGCGATGACCACATTCAGCATCAGCTTGCGGGTGCTGGAGTTGTCCTGAATGTGGGGGGAGGCGGTAACGTTCAGACGGTTTTCCATATTACTTGCTCGCCTCCTTTTTGGCAAAGTCCTTGGCCAGGCTCATGGTCTGGGTGACCGGGCGCTTGGCCGGGCAGACGTAGCTGCAGCTGCCGCACAGCATACACAGGTCCACGCACAGCTTGTCCAGCGCGGCGGCGTCCTTGCTGGTGTAGGCGCCGGCGATGACCACAGGCTCCAGGCCCATGGGGCAGGCGTCGATGCAGCGGCCGCAGCGGATGCAGGGCCCGGGCGCGGGCAGGGTGGCCATCTTCTCGCTGAACGCCAGCAGGCCGTTGTTCTGCTTGAGCACCGGGGTGGCGGGATCGGCCACGGCAACGCCCATCATGGGGCCGCCCATGATCAGCTTGCCCACCTTGACGCCCTCTTTGACGCCGCAGAAGTCCAGCACCTCCGACAGGGGGGTGCCCACGATGACCTCCAGGTTCTGGGGCTTTGCCACCGCGTCGCCATCCACCGTCATGCGGCGGGTGACCAGGGGCATACCGGTGTTCAGGTACTTGCCGATGGTGGACACGGTGGTCACGTTGAGCACGATGACCCCCGCGTCGGCGGGCAGGCCGCCCTGGGGCACCTCCCGGCCGGTGACCGACTCGATGAGCACTTTCTCAGCGCCCTGGGGGTAGCGGCTGGGCAGAGGCTTTACCTCCACGCCCTCCACGCCCTTGGCCAGGCTGCACATCAGGTCGATGCACTCGGGCTTGTTGCGCTCGATGCCGATGAGGCACTTTTTGATGTCCAGGTACTTCATCACGGCCTCGATGCCGCTCATCACCGTGTCGCTGTTCTCGAGAAACTCCCGGGCGTCGGCGGTGAGGTAGGGCTCGCACTCGGCCCCGTTGATGACCAGGGTGTCCACCGGGCTCTTGGGGCTCAGCTTGACGGCGGTGGGGAACCCCGCGCCGCCCAGACCCACAAGGCCGCAGGCCTGTACCGCGGCGAGCAGGCTCTCCTTGTCGGTGACGACGGGCGGCTTCACCGCCGGGTCCACCGTTTGCAGGCCGTCCGGCTGGATGGTCACCGCCGGGCACATCCGCCCGTCGGACAGGCGGACGTTGTCCACGCCGGTGACGGTGCCGGACACGCCGGAGTAGATGTTGGCGCTGACAAAGCCGCCGGCCTCGCCCACCAGGGTGCCCACCTGCACGGCGTCACCCTTTTTGACCACCGGCTTGCAGGGCGCGCCGATGTGCTGCTGCATGGGCAGGATCACCTTGGTGGGAACGGGCATCTTGACCGTTTCCATGGCGGCGGTTCCTTTCTCATGCGGGACACGGGCGCCCAGCGCCGCGCGCTTTAGCTTTTTCAACATAAGTTGAACGATCCCCCATTTCTGTTTAGCTGTGCCGCGCTTCGCCCCAGCGGCGGGGCGCATGGCGGCCATTATTTTTATTTTAACATTTTTATTCATCAAGTCAACCGTTTGCCGCCCCTTTGGCGGCGGATATTTGCCCGCCACGGTTTTTTTCACAAAGCAAAAACCATTTGCACAAATCCCGTGGAATATGGTATACTAAGCAGGTGAAGAAAACATCCGCGCCGAGCGGTGCCGCCGCCGGCGCTTGGGTCCA
>DXAC01000035.1 GCA_019117205.1 Candidatus Allofournierella merdigallinarum
ACGATCGCGACGCCGGTCTCCTTGGAGACGTTGATGGCGGCGTTGATCACGGCGGTGGTCTGCATCTCGGCGATCTCCGGGTAGGAGACGGCCAGACGGCAGCCGCGGTGGCCCATCATCGGGTTGAACTCGTGCAGGCTGTCGATGACGGTGTGCAGCTTCTCCACGGTGACGCCCAGATCCTGGGCCAGCTCCACGATCTCCTCCTCCTTGGTGGGCAGGAACTCATGAAGCGGGGGATCCAGGTAGCGGATGGTCATCGGGCGCTCGCCCATCACCTTGTACATGGCCTCGAAGTCACCCTGCTGGTAGGGCAGGATCTTGGCCAGGGCCTTCTTGCGGTCGTCCACGCTCTCGGCCACGATCATCTCGCGCACGGCCTTGATGCGGTCGGCCTCGAAGAACATGTGCTCGGTGCGGCACAGGCCAATGCCCTCGGCGCCGAAGTTGACGCCCTGCTTGGCATCGCGGGGGTTGTCAGCGTTGGTGAACACCTTCAGCTGGCGGGCGGCGTCGGCCCAGCCCATGAAGCGGCCAAAGTCGCCGCTGATGGAAGCCTCCACGGTGGGGATGGCCTCGCCGTAGATGTTGCCGGTGGAGCCGTCGATGCTGATCCAGTCGCCCCGCTTGTAGGTCTTGCCGGCCAGGGTGAACTGCTGCTTGTCGTAGTCCACCACGATGTCGCCGCAGCCGGACACGCAGCAGGTGCCCATGCCGCGGGCCACCACGGCGGCGTGGCTGGTCATACCGCCGCGCACGGTCAGGATGCCCTGAGCCACCACCATGCCCTCGATGTCCTCGGGGCTGGTCTCCAGACGCACCAGAACGACTTTCTTCATGCTGCCGTTCTCAACGCTCTCCTTGGCGTCCTCGGCGGTGAACACCACCTGGCCGCAGGCAGCGCCCGGGCTGGCGGCCAGGCCCTTGCCGATGACCTCCGCCTGCTTCAGAGCGGCGGCGTCGAACTGGGGATGCAGCAGGCTGTCCAGCTGCTTGGGCTCCACGCGCAGCACGGCCTCGCGCTCGTCGATCATGCCCTCGTCCACCAGGTCAACGGCGATCTTCAGCGCGGCGGCGGCGGTGCGCTTGCCGTTGCGGGTCTGCAGCATGTAGAGCTTGCCATCCTCGATGGTGAACTCCATGTCCTGCATGTCCTTGTAGTGGTTCTCCAGGCGGGTGGCGATCTCCACGAACTGGTCGTACACCTCGGGCATCTGGTCTTTCAGGTGGGCGATGGGGCTGGGGGTGCGGATACCGGCCACCACGTCCTCGCCCTGGGCGTTGATCAGGTACTCGCCGAACAGGGCTTTCTCACCGGTGGCGGGGTTGCGGGTAAAGGCAACGCCGGTGCCGCTGTTGTTGCCGCTGTTGCCGAACACCATGGCCTGCACGTTCACGGCGGTGCCCCAGTCGTAGGGGATCTCGTTCATGCGGCGGTAGACGTTGGCGCGGGGGTTGTCCCAGCTGCGGAACACGGCCTTGACAGCCTCGATCAGCTGCACCTTCGGGTCGGCGGGGAAGTCGCTGCCCATCTTGCTCTTGTACAGGTCCTTGAACTTCGCCACCAGGGCCTTCATGTCGTCGGCGTCCAGCTCGGTGTCCAGCTTCACGCCCTTGGCCTCTTTCATCTCGTCGATGATCTTCTCAAAGTCGCTCTTGCTCAGCTCCATGACCACGTCGCTGAACATCTGCACGAAACGGCGGTAGCTGTCGTAGGCGAAACGGGGGTTGCCGGTCTTGGCGGCCAGGCCCTCCACCACTTCGTCGTTCAGGCCCAGGTTCAGGATGGTGTCCATCATGCCGGGCATGGAGGCGCGGGCGCCGGAACGCACAGACACCAGCAGGGGGTTCTTCACATCGCCGAACTTCTTGCCGGTGATCTCCTCCATCTTGCCGATGTACTCGTAGATGTCGGCCATGATCTCGTCATTGATCTGGCGACCGTCCTTGTAGTACTGGGTGCAGGCTTCGGTGCTGATGGTGAAGCCCTGAGGCACAGGCATGCCCGCGTTGGTCATCTCGGCCAGGTTCGCGCCTTTGCCGCCAAGGATCTCACGCATGTCCTTGTTGCCTTCGCTGAACAGGTACAGATACTTCTTGCTCAATATTCTCGACCTCCATAAAAGATTCCACGTCCCGCGGGGCGGGATGCCCCGCCAAACGATAAGAACGCGCATAATATTATAGCAAATCGCGCCGCCAAGCGCCAGAGGTTTTAACGTTTTTATCCATGGATTTGTGGATTTTTTTGCAATCCGGGCCCCCTTCGGGGTTGCAAAGGGCAAAAAAGTATGTAAACTTAAACTGGGGCAGGTTCTGCCGCGGCAAAAACGGCGCGGCCCGCCCCCCCGAAAAAAGGAGAGAACACCCATGTTTTTCAAAAAGCAGAGCGCCGGGGCCGACTGGCTGGTGGCAGGCCTTGGCAACCCCGGCAAAAAATACGAGGGCACCCGCCACAACGCGGGCTTTGACGCGCTGGACTTCATCGCCGGCCGCTGGAACGCCCCCACCCCCCGTGTCAAGTTCGAGGGCCTGCTGGCCCAGACGGCGGTGAACGGGCACAAGGTCATCCTGCTCAAGCCCCAGACCTTCATGAACCTTTCCGGCCGAAGCATCGGCGCGGCGGCGGATTTTTATAAGATAGACCCCGCCCACGTCATCGTGCTGTGCGACGACGTGACCCAAAGCCCCGGCAAGGTGCGCATCCGGCCCTCCGGCTCGGCGGGCGGGCACAACGGCCTGAAGGACATCATCGCCCGGCTGGGCAGCCAGGATTTTCCCCGGGTGCGGCTGGGGGTGGGCGAAAAGCCCAATCCCGAATACGACCTGGCCGACTGGGTGCTGGGCTGCATTTCCGGCGCCGACCGCAAGGCCTTCGAAAGCCGGCTGGAGGACGTGGCAAGCGCGGTGGAGCTCATCATGGACGGCAGGCTCTCCGAGGCCCAGAACCGCTACAACCGCTGAAAGGCAAAACCGTGTCGTTTGCAAAAACGACACGGTTTTTTTACATGCCGGATGCGATAAAGCGCCCGTTCTGTTTCGTTTTATAAGTGCGGGCGCAAAAAGCCGCCCGCCCGAAAGGAGGACGCATCTTATGAAGCGTTTGGCAGCGCTGGCCCTGGCGGCAGTTCTGGGCCTGAGCCTTTCCGGCTGCGGAGCCGGCACATTGAGAAGCATGAAGTGGGTCATCGAGCCAGCAGGCGAGTTCGAGGCGGTGGAGCCTGTGGCGGACACCGCCACCGTGGCCGCCGGCATGGTGAGCCGCCGCCCCGGCGAGGCGGGGTATTATCTGGCGCAGAGCCCCGCGGGCTGGGGCGTGCTGAACGCCGCCAGCGGCGACGTGGCCGCGTCGGCGGCCTTTGTGACCCAGCCCATTCGCTGCGGCGCGGGGCATCTCTACGACCAGGGCCTCTATGAAGGGGAGCGCTGGTACGACTGGGAGACCCTGGAAGAGCTGGACGCCCAGCTGGAGAGCATCGGCACCAGCTACCGCATGGAGGTGGGCCACGGCGGCGGCTCCAACCGCTTTTTGGCGGACGAGGCGGGCGCGGTGAGCGCCGTCAGCTTCGGCGAGGCCAGCATGACCATCCGCCCGCTGGCCGAGATCGAAGGCCTGCCCGGCCTCATCCCGGTGCAGCAGGGGACCCTGCGCGCCGACTGGACCGGCGAGGACCCCGCCACCTGGGAGGACTTCGTGCTGGAGCACGACGGCCGCTTCGCGGTGGCCGCATCCGACGGAACGCTGCTCACCGACTTTGTCTATGAGGCCGCCTGCATGGGCACCGATGAGGCCATCGCCGTCTGCAAAGAGGGCAAGTGGGGCTATGTGGACACGGCGGGCAGGGAAATAATTCCCTGCGAATACGACGCCTTCTGGGGCGTGCGGTGGGACTGGAACAGCGAGACGGAAAAGAACGAGCCCACCACCGGCATCTATCCCGCTCCCTTCACCGAGGGCTGCGTGGTGGTGAAACAGGAGGGCGTCACCGGCGTGCTGAAAGCCGACGGCAGCTGGCTTTTGAAGCCGGGCCAGGTGGAGGACGCGGCCCCGGCCTTCGGCGGCCTGCTCTGGGTCAAGACCGGCGGAAAATGGGGCGCGGTGGAACTGCCGGGCTGACGGCGCGTTTCCCTTGCGTTCGGCAGGTTTTGCCGCTACAATAGAAGCATAGAAAAAACGCGCACCCCGCCGGGCAAGGCCTGACGGGGCGCTGCCTGTTGCCCCAAAACGGCTGTTTTCAGAAAGGTGACCCCATGTTCGACATCCTCAAAAGCACCGCGGAATACAAAAAACTCAAAAGCCACCTGGCCGTCACCGGCCCGGCGGCCCTCTTCGGCCTGCCCCCGGCGGGCCGCGCCCAGATGCTGGCGCTGCTGGCCGCCGAGAGCCGCCGCCCCCTGCTGGCGGTCACGGCGGGGGAGGCGGAGGCCACCCGCCTCGCGGCGGACTTTTGCGCCTTCGGCCTTCCGGCGGCGGTGTTCCCGCCCCGGGACTTTCTGCTGCGGCCCATCGAGGGCGCCGGGCGGGAATATGAATACCGGCGGCTGGCGGTGCTGGGCGATCTGGTGGGCGAGCGCCTCGGGGCGGTGTGCGTGCCCGCCGAGGCCCTTTTGCAGTACACCATGCCCAAAGAGGAATTCTGCCGCAACACCCTGACCCTGAAGCCCGGGCTGGAACTGCCCCTGACCAAGCTGGAGGAGCGCCTGTTCGACGCGGGCTACCACCGGCGGGGCCAGGTGGAGGGCCCGGGCCAGTTCAGCGTGCGGGGCGGCATCGTGGACATCTGGCCCCCCGAGGCCAAAAGCCCCGCCCGGTGCGAGTACTGGGGGGACGAGATAGACACCCTTTCCACCTTCGACGTGCTCAGCCAGCGGCGGGACGGCGATTTGGAAAAACTGCACATCAGCCCGGCCCGGGAGGTGCTGTTCGGCTCCGCGCCCGAGACCGCCGCCGCCCTGCGCAGCGCCCTGGCCAAGGAGAAGGGCCGCCGGGCCGCCGCCATGGAAAAGGCCATGGAAACCGACCTTGCCCAGCTGGACGCGGGCCTTGTGCCCGAGGCGCTGGACAAATACATGGGGGTGCGCTACGAAAAGCCCGCCACCCTGCTGGACTATTTCGACGCGCCCATTCTGGTGCTGGAGGAGCCCAGCGCCATCCGGGAGGCCCAGAAGGCCACCGCCTTCCGCCGCAGCGAGGAGCTGAAAGGCCTCTACGAGCAGGGGGTGCTCTGCCCCGGGCTGGACGTGCTCTATGAGGACATGCCCTACCTGCTGGCGGCGGCCCAGAAGCACTCCAGCATCTGCTGCGAGAACTTTGCCCGCACCCTGCCGGGGCTGGAACTGAAAGAGATCATCAACGCCCCCGCCCACGCCCGCCCGCCCTTCTCCGGCGAGGTGGCCTCCCTGGCGGAGGACCTGGAAAACCTCACCCGCCAGGGCTTCGCGGTGGACGTGCTGGCGGGCACCGAGCGGGCCGCCGCGGCCCTGGCCAAGGACCTGGTGAACAAGGGCTTCCGGGCGGGCACCGCAAAAGACATGGTGGCCAGCCCCGGGGCGGTGGCGGTGCGCACCGGCCACACCAGCGCCGGCGCGGAGTACCCCTTTGCCCGCTACGCCCTGCTCACCAGCCGCCGGGCGGGGGAGAGCGAAAAGAAAAAGCCCGCCCGCAAAAAGGACAAAAACGCCCTTTCCAGCCTCACCGACATCGCCCCCGGCGATTACGTGGTGCACCAGAACCACGGCATCGGCATGTACACCGGCATCCAGCGGCTGGAAGTGCAGGGCGTGGTGAAGGACTATCTGAAACTGCTCTACGACAAGGGCGACACGCTGTATGTGCCGGTGACCCAGCTGGACCTGCTCAGCCGCTACACCGCCCCCGGCGACGAGGAGAAGGTGAAGCTGGCCCGGCTGGGCGGCCAGGAGTGGACCCGCACCCGCCGCAAGGTGAAGGCCGCCGCCGCCGAGATGGCCCAGGAGCTCATCGCCCTTTATGCCAAGCGCCAGCAGGCCAAGGGCACCGCCTTCCCGCCGGACGGCGACTGGCAGCGGGACTTCGAGACCCGCTTTGAGTACGAGGAGACCGCCGACCAGCTGGCGGCGGCCGCCGAGATAAAAAAGGACATGGAGAACCCCTGGCCCATGGACCGGCTGCTCTGCGGCGACGTGGGCGTGGGCAAGACCGAGGTGGCCCTGCGGGCGGCCTTCAAGTGCGTGATGGGCGGTAAGCAGTGCGCCATCCTGGCCCCCACCACCATCCTGGCCTGGCAGCATTACAGCAACATGCTGGCCCGGATGGAGGCGTTTCCCATCAAGCTGGGCCTTTTGTCCCGCTTCCGCACCAAAAAGCAGCAGGAGGAGACCATCAAGGGCCTGCGCTCCGGCACGGTGGACATCGTGGTGGGCACCCACCGGCTGCTCAGCGACGACATCAAGTTCCACGACCTGGGGCTGGTCATCATCGACGAGGAGCAGCGCTTCGGCGTCAAGCACAAGGAGAAGCTCAAGGAGGCCTTCATCGGGGTGGACATGCTCACCCTCTCGGCCACCCCCATCCCCCGCACCCTGAACATGGCCATGAGCGGCATCCGGGACATGAGCACCATCGAGGAGCCGCCGGTGGAGCGCCAGCCCATCGAGACCTATGTGATGGAGTACGACCCGGTCATCCTGGCGGAGGCCATCAAGAAGGAGCTGGCCCGGGGCGGGCAGGTCTACTACCTGCACAACCGGGTGGACAGCATCGAGGCCACCGCCGGCATGGTGGGGCGGATGGTGCCCGGCGCCCGGGTGGGCGTGGCCCACGGCAAGATGACCGAGGAGCAGCTGGGCAAGGTGTGGCAGCAGCTGCTGGACGGCGACATCGACGTGCTGGTGTGCACCACCCTCATCGAGACCGGCGTGGACGTGCGCAACTGCAACACCCTCATCATCGAGGACGCCGACCGCATGGGCCTGGCCCAGCTGTATCAGATCCGGGGCCGGGTGGGCCGTTCCGGCCGCAAGGCCTACGCCTACTTCACCTTCCGGCGGGACAAGGTCCTCACCGACGTGGCGGCCAAGCGCCTTTCCGCCATCCGGGAGTTCACCAGCTTCGGGTCGGGCTTCCGCATCGCCATGCG
>DXAC01000036.1 GCA_019117205.1 Candidatus Allofournierella merdigallinarum
TGCCGGTGACCTTTCCCACCATCCTGGCCAACAACACCCTGGGCATCGCGGTGGGCATGGCCTCCAACATCTGCTCGTTCAACCTGGCGGAGCTGTGCGAGACCACCATCGCCCTGATGAAGGACCCGGAGCACGACCTGCTCACCACCCTGCCGGCGCCGGACTTCGTGGGCGGCGGCGAGATCCTTTACAATGAGGAGGAACTGCGCAAAATTTACGAGACCGGCCGGGGCAGCGTGCGGGTGCGGGCCATCTGGAGCCATGAAAAAGACGGCAACATGATCGAGATCACCCGCATCCCGCCCACCACCACCGTGGAGGCGATCATGGACAAGATCGCCGAGCTGGTGAAGAGCGGCCGGGTGAAAGAGATCAGCGACATGCGGGACGAGACCGACCTGAACGGCCTCAAGCTCACCATCGACTTAAAGCGCGGCCAGGACCCGGAAAAGCTCATGCAGAAGCTTTTCCGCGCCACCCCCCTGGAGGACAGCTTCGCCTGCAACTTCAACGTGCTGGTGGCCGGCCAGCCCCGGGTGATGGGGGTGCGGGAGATCCTGGGCGAGTGGGTGGCGTTCCGCGCCGAGTGCGTGCGCCGGCGCACCTGGTTCGAGCGCAGCGGCAAGGAGAAACGGCTGCACCTGCTCAAGGGCCTGGCGGCCATTTTGCTGGACATCGACAAGGCCATCCGCATCGTCCGGGAGACCGAGGAGGAAGAGGAGGTCGTGCCCAACCTGATGATCGGCTTCGGTATCGACCAGCTGCAGGCGGAGTATGTGGCGGAGATCAAGCTGCGCCACCTGAACCGGGAGTACATCCTCAAGCGCACCAACGAGATCGAGGAGCTGGAGGCGGAGATCGCCCGGCTGTCCGACATCCTGAAAAGCCCGGCAAAAATTCGCCGCATCATCATGGAGGAGCTGGCCGCCGTGGCCAAAAAGTACGGCCAGCCCCGCCGCTGCCCCATCCTGTACGAGGCCCCCGCCGCTGCCGAGGAGGAGGCGGAGGACGTCATGCCCGACTACCCGGTCACGGTGTTCTACACCCGCGAGGGCTACTTCAAAAAGATCACCCCCCAGTCCCTGCGCATGAGCGGCGAGCACAAGCTGAAAGAGGGGGACGAGATCAACTGGCAGTGCGAGACCCACAACACCGCCTGGCTGCTCTTCTTCACCAACCGCTGCCAGGTGTACAAGTGCCGCGCCGGCGACTTTGCCGACACCAAGGCCAGTGCCCTGGGTGATTTCGTGGCGGTGAAGCTGGGCATGGACGAGGGGGAAGCCCCCATCTTCCTGGCGGTCACCGATGACTACAAGGGCCACATGCTCTTCTTCTTCCAAAACGGTAAGTGCGCCCGGGTGCCCCTTTCCAGCTACGCCACCAAGCAGAACCGGAAAAAGCTGCTCAGCGCTTACAGCGACAAGGCGCCGCTGGCGGCCATGCTCCAGCTGCCGGAAAGCGAGGAGCTGGCCATACGCACCAGCGCCGGGCGGCTGTTGCTGGTACACTCCACCCAGATCAGCGAAAAGGCCACCCGCGACTCGGCGGGGGTGACGGTGATCACCCTGAAAAAGAACCAGACCATCGAGAGCGTCAAGCCCGCCGCGGCCCTGGAGCTGGCCAACCCCCACCGCTATCGGGTGCGGACACTGCCCGCCGCGGGGGCGCTGCTGCGCCAGGAGGACCTGGCCGAGCAGCTGCAGCTCACCCTGTAATGGACAAAAAGCGCCCGGCGGCAAGAATTTCCTTGCATTTTACGGGGGCTTGTGCTATGATGTTTGTTGCATAAAAGCGTGTATCAAAAGCTAAGGAGCGTTTATACTATGAGTGTTATCGAGATCATTTGCGGCGTTGTGCTGATGCTGGTGGCGGTGGCCATCATCGTCATCACTCTGGCCCAGGAGTCCAAGGGCAAGGGCCTGTCCGGCGCCATCATGGGCGAGGGCGGCATGATGGAAGCGGGCCGTACCCGTCAGCGGGACGTGAAGCTGGCCAAGGCCACCCGCATTTTGGGCGTGGTGTTCCTGGTGATCATCCTGTCGGTGGGCATCGTCAGCGCGCTGCAGTAAAAGTCAACGCAAGAGGGGGGTTCGCGGCGGCGAGCCCCTCTTTTTGTCAAAAGCGCCGTTGTGCGCACGAGGTATAAGTCATGTCCGTTCGTTCAAAAGTGCTGCGGGAGCTGGAGAAAAAGCCCCGCCGCCTCAAGGAACTCAAAGAGAAACTGGGCAACGATAAAAAGGTCCAGCGGGCGGTGGAGGAGCTGGCGGCCAGCGGGCGCATTTGCCAGAAAAACGGCGCCTGGTTCGCCGCCAAAAGCGGCCTTGCCAAAAACGCTCTGCCCTGCCGCATCGTCAAGCTGGGCGAGGGCTTTGCCTTTGCCAGCCAGCCGGAGGGGCCGGACGTCTTCATCCCCGGCCGCTTTCTGGCCGGCGTCATGCCCGGCGACGAGGTGCTGATGAAGCTGTCCGACGCGCCCCGGGTGCCCGACAGCCTGGAGGGGGAGGTCCTGGCGGTGACGAAGCCCCGGGACTCCTTTGTGGGCACGGTGGCCCAGGAGGGCGGCCGGCTGTGGTTCGTGCCGGACGACTGCCCGTTCCTGCGCATCCAGATCAAAAAGAGCGCCGTGGGCGGCGCGGGCGCGGGGGACAAGGTGGCCGCCGAGCTCATCGAGCGGGGGTCGGACTACGCCGACCACCGGGCGGGGGTGGCGGTGCGCTTCGGCAGCGCCGAAAAGGCCCGCCAGTGCGTGCGTGCGCTGGTCTACGCCGCAGGGCGCAGCCGCCAGTTTCCCGACAAGGTCAAGGCGGAGGCCCGCCTGCTGGCGGAGCCCGGCCCGGCCGACTTCAAAAAGCGGAGGGATCTGCGGGCCGAGCCCATCTTCACCATCGACTCCGCCGAGACCAAGGACATCGACGACGCCATCAGCCTTTCGGCGGACGGCGAGGGCTGGCGCCTGGGGGTACACATCGCCGACGTGAGCCACTATGTCCGCCCGGGCACCGCCCTGGACAAGGAGGCCATGGAGCGGGGCACCTCAGTGTACTACGCCGACAGTGTGCTGCCCATGCTGCCCCGGCAGCTCTCCAACGGCGTGTGCAGTCTCAACGAGGGAGCCGACCGGCTGGCGTTCTCCTGCCTGATGCGGCTGGACAAGCAGGGAGTGGTGCAGGAGTTCTCCTTTGAGAAAACGGTGATCCGCAGCCGGGTGAAAGGCGTCTATTCCGAGGTGAACGCCCTGCTGGCGGGCAGCGCCGACGAGGCGCTGGCGAAAAAGTACGCGCCGGTGGCCCCCCAGCTGCCCGCCATGGAGCGGCTGTACCGCCAGCTGGAAAAGGCCCGGGCCGCCCGCGGCTGCCTGGACATCGAGTCGGGGGAGGCGAAGCTCCTGCTGGATGAGGACGGCCGCTGCATCGGCCTGGAAAAGCGCCAGCGGGGCCTGGCCGAGCGGATGATCGAGGAGTTCATGCTGCTGGCCAACCA
This sequence comes from Candidatus Allofournierella merdigallinarum, assembly GCA_019117205.1. GTDB lineage: Bacteria > Bacillota > Clostridia > Oscillospirales > Ruminococcaceae > Allofournierella_A > Allofournierella_A merdigallinarum. The sequence goes on from DXAC01000036.1 coordinate 3,481, forward strand.
GTGCGCCGCCCGGCTGGCCCGGCGGCATAAGCTGCCCTTTGTCTATCGCATCCACGAGAGCCCGTCGCCGGAAAAGGTCCAGCGGCTGCAGGAGCTGCTGCGGGTCGCCGGCCTGGACGCCCGCTTCCGGGGCGAGACCCCCACCGTGGTCGAGCTGGGCGCCCTGCTGGACGCCACCCGCGACACCCCGCTGGAGCGGGCGATCCACATGGGGGTGCTCCGCAGCATGGCAAAGGCCCGGTACGAGCCCGCGCCCATGGGCCACTTCGGCCTGGCGCTGGAGGACTATGCCCACTTTACCAGCCCCATCCGCCGCTACCCGGACCTTGCCATCCACCGCATCCTCAGCGAGTATCTGGCGGGGGCGGGGGCGGACAAGCTCACCGCAAAATACGGCGACTTTGCCGCCGAGGCCAGCCAGCGCTCCAGCGCGGCGGAGGCGTCCGCCTTGCAGCTGGAGCGGGCCGCTGAGAGCTGCTACAAGGCCGAGTATATGGCCGCCCACCTGGACGAGACGTTCGACGCCCGGGTGTCCGGCGTGAGCCGGGCGGGGGTGTTCGTGGAGCTGGACAACACGGTGGAGGGCCTGGTGGCCGCCGAGACCCTGTCGGCGGATCCGGAGCTCACCGAGGGCTTCAGCCTGCGGGCGGGTGGCCGTCGCTGGCAGCTGGGCGACGCGGTGCGGGTCAAGGCGGTGGCCGCCAACGTGGCCCTGGGCCGGGTGGACTTCGTCTTTGCGGAAAAAGCGCCCGCCGCGGAATAAAAGCGGAAATATTTGCCAACCATGGCAGCATAACCTTTACCAGAGCAAGAAAAGGGGGAGTGCGCCATGGGCCTGGCCCTGCTGTTTCGCAAAGCGCCCGCGGAGGAAAAAGCGCCGCTGGCCGCCCTGCGCCCGGTCTGCCGGGGCTCGGAGGAGCTGGAGCGGGATCTGAAAGAATGTCTTTGGGAGATGCGCCGCAATCAGATGCTTTTCGATCTGGAGATCGAGCCGGAGCTCATCGACCAGCGGGTCTATGAGTACCAGGCCATCCAGAGCCGTTACCGCTATCTGCAGCGGCAGGCCCGGGCCGCGGGGCTGCGGGTCATCCTGTGAGCGGGCCGGCCTGGCCCGTGTGGGCCGCCGGGGCCGTCATTCTGCTGGCGGTGGGCCTGGCCGCCGGCCGCCACCGCCGCCCCCTGGCTGCGGGGCTGGTCAGCGCCGTCTCCGGTGTGGCCGCCCTGGGGGCGGTGAACATGCTGGCCCCCGTCACCGGGGTGGGCCTGGCCCTGAACTGGTTCACCTCGTTCATGGCGGTGGTGCTGGGCGCGCCGGGCGTGGTCTGCCTGCTGATGCTGCGGCTGGTATTTGCCGGGGCCCTGTAAACGGAGAACGGACAGAAAGGGCGTTCCCCCCGCCGGGGGGAACGCCCTTTCTGCTGGAAAACGACCGGACCGTAAGCCGGGTTCTGTATTAAACGACAATCTATCTTGGCTTTGCGTTGCCGCAAAGCTCACGCCACCTCCGGGGCGCGCGGGGCGCGCATATGCCCCATACGGGTGTTGCTTCTGGTAGGGTTTACATAGCCGCAAAGTCGCCAGTGCGCTGGTGAGCTCTTACCTCGCCTTTCCATCCTTACCGCGAAACGCGGCGGTTTCTTTCTGTTGCACTATCCCTGGGGTCGCCCCCGGCTGCCGTTAGCAGTTACCATTCCCCTGTGAAGCCCGGACTTTCCTCAGGACGGACGCGATGCCGCCCCGCTGCCGTATGTTCCACTCGTTTCCCTGCTGGATATTGTAGCACAAAGGGGCTGCCGGCGCAAGATTTTTTGAATTTTGAGGCCTGTCGGAGGAATTTTTTTCTTGCATTGGGGCTATCCGGGCCGTATAATAGCACTATGGGCCGCTAAAGCGGCAGAGTGGAAAGTATAAAACACACGAAAGGGGTCCTATCCATGTTCAAAAATGAGTATCTGGCCCGGGTATACGCCCAGGTAGAGCAGCGCGATCCCGGCGCAAAGGAGTTTTTGCAGGCGGTGCGCGAGGTGCTGGAGAGTTTGCAGGTCATCTGCGAAAAGCACCCCGAATATGAGAAGAACGGCGTGCTGGAGCGCATCGTGGAGCCCGAGCGCTTCATTCAGTTCCGGGTGGCCTGGGTGGACGACGCCGGCAAGGTGCAGGTGAACCGGGGCTATCGTGTGCAGTTCAACTCGGCCATCGGCCCCTACAAGGGCGGCCTGCGGCTGCATCCCAGCGTGAACGCCTCGGTGATCAAGTTCCTGGGCTTCGAGCAGATCTTCAAGAACAGCCTCACCGGCCTGCCCATGGGCGGCGGCAAGGGCGGCAGCGACTTCGACCCCAAGGGCAAGAGCGACGGGGAGATCATGCGCTTCTGCCAGAGCTTCATGACCGAGCTGTCCAAGCACATCGGCCAGTTCACCGACGTGCCCGCCGGCGACATCGGCGTGGGCGCCCGTGAGATCGGCTATATGTTCGGCCAGTACAAGCGCCTGCGCAACGAGTTCACCGGCGTGCTCACCGGCAAGGGCCTCAAGTGGGGCGGCAGCCTGGTGCGCACCGAGGCCACCGGCTACGGCCTGTGCTACTTCACCGAAGAGGCCATGGCCTGTATGCAGAACGACAGCTTCGCCGGCAAAACGGTGGTCGTCTCCGGCAGCGGCAACGTGGCCATCTACGCCTGCGAAAAGGCCACCCAGCTGGGTGCCAAGGTGGTGGCCATGAGCGATTCCTCCGGCTATGTGTACGACCCGGCGGGCATCGACCTTGACCTGATGAAAGAGATCAAGGAGGTCCGGCGTGAGCGCATCGTGAAGTATGCCGACGAGCGCCCCGGCGCCACTTTCACCGCCGGCTGCGCCGGCATCTGGGCCATCCCCTGCGACATCGCCCTGCCCTGCGCCACCCAGAACGAGCTGGACGGCGAAGCGGCCAAGACCCTGATCGCCAACGGCTGCAAGGTTGTGTGCGAGGGCGCCAACATGCCCAGCACCCCCGAGGCCATCGAGGCGTTCCTGGCCGCGGGCGTGCTCTACGGCCCCGCCAAGGCGGCCAACGCCGGCGGCGTGGCCACCAGCGGCCTGGAGATGAGCCAGAACAGCCTGCGCCTTTCCTGGACCTTTGATGAGGTGGACGCCCGGCTCAAGGACATCATGAAAGGCATCTTCCACGCCTCCTACGACGCCTCCAAGGAGTGCGGCGCGGAGGGCAACCTGATGGTGGGCGCCAACGTGGCCGGCTTCGTCAAGGTGGCCGACGCCATGGTGGCCCAGGGCATCGCCTACTGATCTTTTTCATACGCGCGGCAAGCGCCGCCCGCCGGTGTCCCGGCGGGCGGCGCTTTTCCAGTTTTCGGCAGCGCTGTGTGCAGTTGGACGGCGCGGAGCGGTTGCACCGGGTCGGCTTTTGTGATAAAATATAAAAGCACGTCACACAGAGCCGTCCGGCGGGGGAGGTGGACGAATGGACGGGATGCGCGCCGCCGAAGAGCTGGCCCTCCCGGTGCCTGCCGGCTGCGACGGCTGGCTGCTGCGGGACTTTCTGGCCAAAGCGGGGGTGTCCTCCGGCCTTGTGCGGCTGGTCAAGCGGTCCGGTGGCTTTTTTGCAGGCGGGCGGCCGGTGCGCACCTGCGACCGGGTGGCCGCCGGCATGACCATCCGCTTCGCACTGCCGCCCGAACCGCCCACCACCGTGGCCCCCGAGGACATCCCCCTGCGGGTGGTCTACGAAAGCGAACACGCCCTCGTGTTGGACAAGCCCGCCGGCATGGCGGTGCATCCCACCCTGAACTACGCCGTCGGCACCCTTGCCAACGGCTACATGGGCCTGCTGGCGCGCCGGGGGCAGCAGGGGGTCTTCCGCCCGGTGAACCGGCTTGACCGGAACACCTCCGGCCTTGTGCTCTGCGCGAAAAACGCCTATGCGGCGCCGCTGCTGGGCCAAAGCGCCGAAAAGTGGTACCTGGCCCTGGTGCAGGGGGCGCCGCCGGCGCAGGCGGGCCTCATCGACGCGCCCATCGCCCGGGCGCCGGGCAGCATCATCCTGCGCCGGGTGGACCCTGCCGGCAAGCCCAGCCGCACCGAGTACCGGTGCCTGGCCCGCTGCGGCGGCTATACCCTGGTGCAGGCCCGCACCCTCACCGGGCGCACCCACCAGATCCGGGTGCATTTTTCCCATCTGGGCTGCCCGCTGGCGGGGGACGACCTTTACGGCGGCGGCGCCGGGGGCATCGCCCGGCAGGCGCTGCACTGCGCGGCGGTGCGGTTTTCCGACCCCGCCGCCGGCATCGTCACGGTGCGCAGCCCGCTGCCCGCGGACATGGCCGCCCTGGCGGGAAAATGTGACACGGAATTGAAAATCCTGTGAAAATCCGCCTCTGCGCCTTGCCCCGCGCAGGGGGAGAAGTGTAAAATAAAAGTTGGACATATCACTTTTGGCAACATCAAACGGGAAAGGAGGTCATGCGCCATGGCACTGAAAGAGAAAACGCCCCTGGACGAACAGGCCGCAGAGCAGGCGGAACAGGCCGCGACGCCCGCCGAAACAGCGGGCAAAAAGCCGGCTGTGGCCAGGAAAGGCCGCGCCGCGATGAAAAAAGCGCTGGACCCCCTTGTGACCAAGGCCAAGAAAAAGCCCCAGACCGCCGTTCTCGGCCAGTTCCTCTATGACGTGGGCTTCTGGGCGGAGTACACCGCCCTGCGGGGCTGCCGGGCGGTGCGCGCCGGCTGGAAAGCGGTGGGGCAGCGGTTCCTCGCGCTGGGGCAGCTGCTCCGGCGCACCGTGGGCGCGGGGCTGCTCAACGCCTGGCACGAGCTCACCGCCCCCTTTACCCGCTTCCACAACGGCATAAAGAACATCACCGCCCTGATGCGGGAGAAAAAGCAGTCGGAGGGCGGCCTGGTGGCCGTGAAAGAGGGCCTTGCCTACTTCGGCCGGGGCGTGCTGCGCTACGCGCCGCTGATCCGCACCTCCTTTGCCTATGTGATGCCGCTGCTGGCGCTGGGCCTGTTCGTCTACGTGGTGAACACGGTGCTCAGCTACAACTACGTGCTGGCGGTGGAGGTCAACGGCAAGGTGGTGGGCCACGTGCAGAACGAACAGGTGTTCGATGCCGCCACCGCCGAGCTCACCCAGCGCATCGACGCGCTGGGGGACGAGAGCCGGGAGTTCACCATCGTGCCCACCTACTCGGTGGACGTGTCCGATACCCTGATGGACGAGGCCCAGATGGCCAACATCCTGTTGCAGGAGTCCAGCGACGAGATCCAGGAGGCCACCGCCATCTATGTAAACGGCAGCCTGCTGGCGGTGACCACCGAGGGGGAGGCGCTTCACGAGTTCATCGACAGCCTGAAAGCCCCCTATGAAGACCCGAATGATCCCAACCTGCGGGTGGAGTTCACCAAGGACGTGGAGCTGCAGGACGGCAACCTCTATTTCACCGACTCCCTCACCGACCTGCAGAGCATCATCGACGTGCTCACCGGCGAGGAGCAGGGCGAGGTCACTTACACGGTGCAGCAGGGCGATATGCCCGGCACGGTGGCCAGCAAGTTCGGCCTGTCGGTGAGCCAGCTCCAGGCGGAGAATCCCCAGCAGGACATCCTCAAGGAGTTCTTTGTGGGCGACGTGCTCACCATCAGCCAGGCGATGCCCTATCTGGAGGTCAAACGGGTCGTCACCCGCACGGTGCAGGAGGAGATCCCTTATGACACCGTCACCACCGATTCCGCCGACCTGCCTTTCGACACCTACAAGATCGAGCAGGAGGGCGAAGAGGGCCTGGACGAGGTGGTCTACGAGGATACTTATTACGGCGACTCCAACACCCCCGAAACGGTGGAGATCAGCCGCACCACCCTGAAAGAGCCTGTCACACGGGTGCGCCTGCGGGGCACCAAGCTGGCCAACGGCATGGTGGTGTCCGGCACCAACGGCACCTGGGTGTGGCCGGTGCCCGCCTACAAGGGCATCAGCCGCTGGATGAGCGCCAGCCACAAGGGCGTGGACATCCGCGCCAACTACGGCGCGTCCATCATCGCCTCCGACGGCGGCGTGGTCACCACGGCCGGCTGGCACTACAGCTATGGCAACTACGTTATCATCAACCACGGCGGCGGGCGGCAGACGCTCTATGCCCATGCCAGCAGCCTTGCCGTGCATGCGGGCCAGGCGGTGAGCCAGGGCCAGGTGATCGCCTATGTGGGCTCCACCGGCAACTCCACCGGCAACCACTGCCATTTCGAGATGTTCGAAAACGGCGTGCGCATCAGCGCGAAAAAGTATTTTGCCGGCATGTGACCGGCTCTGCCCCAAGCGCCCTCCCTGCCGGGGAGGGCGCTTTTGTGTGGAAAAATGACGGCGCAGGGTGTGGGATTTGGCGAAAAAAGCCGGAAAAACCGACGTTTCGTTGGGACTTTTGAGCATAGAAATTACAATTTGAGCAAATACTACCCCCAAGGGTTCCCTTTTTGCGCTGTTCGGTGTATAATATAGCAGTTACAGTGCCCGGCAGGATCTTTTCGACCCGCCTGTGAGCCTATGCGGAGGTATCCAATTTGGAGAAATTTGTGATAAATGGGGGCAGACCCCTGGTGGGCGAAGTGACCATCAGCGGCGCGAAAAACGCGGCGGTGGCTATTCTGCCGGCCACCATCCTTGCGGCGGATAAATGCGTCATCGAGAACCTGCCCGCCATCAGCGACGTCACGGTGTCCCTGCAGATCCTCAGCGCCCTGGGCGCCAAGGTGCGTATGCTCACCAAGAACAGCTACGAGATCGACACCACCCACATCATTGCCACCCAGGTGCCGGATGAGCTGAGCCGCCAGATGCGGGCCAGCTACTACTTTTTGGGCGCGCTGCTGGGCCGCTTCGGCTGCGGCCGGGTGGCCATGCCCGGCGGCTGCAACCTGGGGCCCCGCCCCATCGACCAGCACCTGAAAGCGTTCTGCGCCCTGGGGGCACAGGACTCGGTGGAGTACGGCATGATCGAGGTGTCCGGCCAGCCGCTCACCGGGGCCCATGTCTTCTTCGATACCGTCTCGGTGGGGGCCACCATGAACGCCATGCTCAGCGCCGTGCTGGCCGAGGGCCAGACCGTGCTGGAGAACGTGGCCAAGGAGCCCCACATCGTGGACCTGGCCAACTTCCTCAACATGATGGGCGCGGATGTGCGGGGCGCCGGCACCGACGTGATCAAGATCCGGGGCCGCAAGGCGCTGCACGGCTGCACCTATTCCATCATCCCGGACCAGATCGAGGCGGGCAGCTACATGGTGGCCGCCGCCATCACCGGGGGCAACGTGCTGATCAAAAACGTCATCCCCAAGCACCTGGAGCCCATCACCGCCAAGATGGAGCTGGCGGGGGTCATCATCGAGGAGTACGACGACGCGGTGCGGGTGGTCCGCACCGGGGACATTTTGCCGCTGAAGATCAAGACCATGCCTCACCCGGGCTTTCCCACGGATATGCAGCCGCTGATGACCGTGCTGCTCACCCTGGCCCGGGGTACCTCCATCATCACCGAGGGCATCTGGGAGAACCGGTTCCGCTATGTGGACGAGCTGGTGCGCATGGGGGCCAACATCCAGGTGGACGGCCAGGTGGCGGTGATCGAGGGCGTGCCGGAGCTGCAGCCCGCGCCCCTGCGCGCCTCCGACCTGCGGGCCGGCGCCGCGCTGGTCATGGCCGCGCTGGCCGCCAGGGGCTCCAGTGAGATCGACGAGATCAGCCACATCGAGCGGGGCTACGAGGACCTGGTGGAAAAGCTCCAGGGCCTCGGCGCGGACATCCGCCGGGTGGAAAAGCCGGTGACCGTGCTGCCCCAGGCGCTTTAAAACAGGTTTTTCGGGCCGGGCCGCCGCAGGCGTGCGCGGCCCTTTTTTCTGTGGTATACTGTAAACGAGAGGTTGCTATGGCTTTCTTCACATCCCTTTATTCCGGCTCCTCCGGCAACTGCTCGGTGGTGCGCTGCGGCGAGGAATACCTGCTCATCGACATGGGAAAAAGCTGCCGCATCACCCTGAACGCCCTGAAAGGCCTGGGCCTTTCGGTGGGCGGTATGCGGGGCGTGCTGGTCACCCATGAACACAGCGACCACATCGCCGGCCTCAATGTGTTTTTACGCCATTACAGCGTGCCGGTGTTCGGCAGCGCCGCCACCCTGGACCACCTGGACGGCCTGGGCGTCACCCCGCCGGGGGCGGAACTCATCGCCATCGAGGGCCGCAGCGAGCCGGTGGGCGGCTTCTCGGTGTCCGCTTTCCCCACCAGCCACGACGTGCCCTGCTGCGGTTTTCGCATCACCGCGCCGGACGGGGCGGTGATGGCCATTGCCACCGACCTGGGCTGCCTCACCGACCCGGTGCACACCGCCCTGGCCGGGACGGACCTGGTGGCGCTGGAGTCCAACTACGACCTGTACAGCCTGCGCAACGGCGGCTATCCCTATTACTTAAAACGGCGCATCGAGTCTCCCCGGGGCCACCTGGACAACTGCGAGTGTGCCGCCAAGATCCTGGAACTGATGCAGTCCGGCTGCAAAAAGTTCGCCCTGTGCCATTTGAGCCGGGAGAACAACACCCCCGAGCTGGCCCTGGGCGCGGTGCGAAACGCCCTGGTGGCGGCGGGGGTGGTGCCCGGGCCGGGGGTGTGGGTGCAGGCGCTCAAGCGCTCGGAGCCCAGCGACTGGATGGAGTTTTGAAGATGCAGCACATCGACCTGATCTGTGTGGGCAAACTCAACGCCTCTTACTTTGCCCAGGGGGTGGCGGAGTATCAAAAGCGGCTGGGGGCATACTGCGAGTTTCGCATCATCGAGCTGCCGGAAGCGCCAGTGAGCGACAAAAACGCCAGCCCCGCCGCCATCGAAAAGGCCCTAGAAAAAGAGGGCAAGGCCATCCTGGCCAGCGTCCGCAAGGGCGCGTCCATCGCCGCCCTGTGCGTGGAGGGCAAGCTGGTCAGCAGCGAGGAGCTGGCCGCCCTCATCGCCCGCCAGGCGGTGGAGGGGGCGGGGGACATGGCCTTTGTCATCGGCTCCTCCCACGGCCTTGCCCCGGCGGTGAAACAGGCCGCCGCGTTCCGCATCAGCCTGGGGCGGATCACCCTGCCCCATCAGCTGGCCCGGCTGGTGCTCACCGAGCAGCTTTACCGGGCTTTTTCCATCAACAACCACGGCAGATACCACAAGTAACGCCCTGCGAAAAGGAGGTACGCCCTTATGAAACGACTGCTTTCCCTGGCTCTTGCCGCCGCGCTGGCTGTGAGCCTTGCCGCCTGCGGCGAGCCCGAATCGACGAGCTACCCGGTGGAGGTGGTGGGCCCCCAGCGCACCAGCGCCCCGGCCCCCACCGAGAGCCCCGAGGCTAGCGCCACGCCCCAGCCCGGCTGGGAGGTGGCCCCCCGCACCGACATCGAGATCACCGTGAGCCTGGCGGACTATGAAAAGCCCAACGTGACCCAGCTCACCCAGCAGGACCAGCTGGCCCTCTTCACCCAGAACGGCCAGACCGGTGTGATCGACCTTTCCGGCACGGTGCGGATCCCGGCGGAGAAGAACGTCCACTGGTGCAGTGTCTGCGGCATCACCAACGCCGACGAGAGCGAGATCTACGAGCAGGACGGCACGGTGGTGGGCGCGGGAGGCCACGGCCTGGCCAGCGGCGCCATCTATTACGACACCGCCACCAAAAAGGTTTACGCCGAGGACGTGGGCTGGCTCTACGCCCTGGACGAGCTGGGCGCCACCACCAACCAGCCCTTCATCGCCCAGGCGGTGACCATCACCCCCATAGAGGGCGCGGGCGGCCCGGACGATCTGTACATCAGCAGCACCGGCATACCGGTGACCCTTGGTGAGGTGCAGGGCCAGATCATCATCCTGCCCGGCGGCGAGCCGCTGGACGGGGTGGTCTACGAGGCGGTGACCAGCGCCTCCGAGGGGCTGTTCGCCACCAAAATGGCCGGTTACTGGGGCTTTATCAACGCCACCACCGGCCAACAGGCGGTGCCCTTTATCTACCTGGAGGTGCGGCCTTTCAACGAGGGGCTGGCCGCGGTGAAAAGCGAGACCGGCTGGGGCTATGTGAACACCTCCGGCGCCGAGCAGACGGTGATGACCTTTGAAAACGCCCAGTCCGCCTCGGGCGGCAAGGCCTGGGTCAAGACCGCCGACGGCTGGGGCGTGGCCCTGCTCAGCCAGTGGGCCGCCTGAAGCATAAAACAGCAAAAGCCGCCCCCGGACGCGTCTTCGCGTCCGGGGGCGGCTTTTGTGGTGGGGCGTTATACCAAAAGTCCCAGGTCGATCTCGTAGGGGCTCTCGGTGGAGTGCTTCATCTTTGCCTCGGCGGCGTACTTGGAAAGCGCTGCCGCGGCCTTGACCGGGTCGGCCAGAGTGCCCGCGCCGCCCACGCAGCCGCCGGGACAGCCCATGCCCTCCAGCAGGTAGCCGTTGTACTTGCCCGCCCGGGCCATCATCAAAAGGCGTTTGCAGTCCGCCAGGCCCTGGGCGCTGGCCACCTTGACCTCCCGCTCGGGGTCCATCTCCTTGATGGCGTTCACCACCGCCTGGGCCACGCCGCCGCTGGCGGCAAAGCCGCGGCCGTCGGCGCTGGCCTTGTCGAAGTCGTCGCCCGGCTCGGCCTCCAGGGTGGCAAAATCCACACCCTTTGCCTCGAACAGGCCCATCAGCTCCTCAAAGGTGAGCACGAAATCCACATCGCTGCGGATGGTGCGGCGGCTGGCCTCCAGCTTTTTGGCGGCGCAGGGGCCCACAAAGGTGATCTTCACGTCCTTGCCCAGCTTCTTCTTGGCCAGGCGGGCGGTCAGCACCATGGGGGTCATGGCCATGCTGATATACTGGGCCAGCTCCGGGAAGAGCTTTTTGGCCATCACGCTCCAGCTGGGGCAGCAGCTGGTGGCCATAAAGGGCTGATACTCCGGCACCTCACGCATGAAGTCTTTGGCTTCCTCGATGGTGCACAGGTCCGCGCCGATGGCCACCTCCAGCGTGTCCACAAAGCCCAGCTGCCGCATGGCGGCTTTCAGCTTGCCGGGGGTCAGGCCGGGGAACTGGCTGATAAAGGCCGGAGCCACAATGGCGTAGTTTTTGTCTCCCTGGCGGATGCTCTGGATCAGCTGGAAGATCTGGCCCTTGTCCACAATGGCGCCAAAGGGGCAGCTCACCAGGCACATGCCGCAGGAAACGCACTTGTCATAGTCGATCTTCGCCCGGCCCAGCTCGTCCGAGCCGATGGCGTTCATGCCGCAGGCGGCGGCACAGGGCCGCTCCATCTTGACGATGGCGTGATAGGGGCACACGTCCGCGCATTTGCCGCATTTGATACACTTGTCCTGGTCGATCACCGACCGGCCGCCGGGGGTGAAGCGGATGGCGTCCTTGGGACACACCTCCTTGCAGGGGTGGGCCAGGCAGCTGCGGCAAAGCTCGGTGACCTCCACCCGCTTGGGCGGGCAGGCGGAGCAGGCGAACTTGATGATGTTGATCAGCGGGGGATCATAGTACTTGCTGGCAATGACGCTGTTCTCAATGCCCGCGTTGGTGGGCGCCTGCTCGTCCAGCGGGCGCAGGGGCAGGCCCATGGCCAGCCGGATGCGCTCGGAGACGATGGCCCGCTCCAGAAAGATGCTGTTCCGGTGGGTGCCCACCTCGCCGGGGATGATCTTATAGGGCAGCTTGACCATCTCGGCGGCGTAGTCCTGCCCCTCGTAGGACAGGCGCGCCACCTCGGTGAATACCTTGCGGCGGATGTCTGTGACGGTGGTGTAGATACCGCGCATCGTGCTCATAGATGAATAACTCCTTTCCGGGGTCCTGGATCCTCCCCGAGCGGCCCGTCCGGGACAGCTCATATATTAACAATATACCATAAACCCGCCGATCCGCCAATAAGAAAAACACGGATTTTTCCTGAAATGGTTGAAAATTTAACGATCCCACAAAAACAGCGCGCACCGGGGGCAAACATTGGCAAAAGCGCCGCCGCGCCGGGCAAAAGGCGGGCGGCGTCGGGCCCGGAAAAAGCGCCGCGTCCCGCCCTGGGAGCCGCCGGCCCGCAAAAAAAGCCGCCCCGGCTGAACCGGGGCGGCCGCTGCGCCGCAAGGGCGCTTACAGCACCTTGTTGATCTGCTCGCCGGCCAGCCAGCAGTCCAGGCTGCGGAAGACGATCTCGGCCCGCTTTTCCATCGACTCGGCGGTGGCAAAGGCCACGTGGGGGGTCACGATGGTGTTGGGGGCGTGCAGCAGCGGGTGGTCAAGGGGCAGGGGAGGCTCGGTCTCGAACACGTCGATGCCCGCGCCGCCCAGCTGGCCGTCGTGCAGCGCGGCCACCAGGGCGGCGGTGTCCACCACCGGGCCCCGGGCGGCATTGAGCAGCAGCGCGCCGGGCTTCATCCGGGCAATGGCCTCGGCGCCGATGAGGCCGCGGGTCTCGGCGTTCAGCGGGCAGTGCAGGCTGAGGATGTCCGCCTGGGCCAGCACGTCGGCCAGGGGCAGATAGGTGATCAGCTCGGTGTCGGGCTTGTGGCTGTGGTCACCGGAGGCGATGACCCGGCAGCCAAAGGCGCTGAACAGCTGGGCCACCCGGGTGCCGATGGCGCCGGTGCCCACCAGGCCCACCGTTTTGCCCCGCAGCTCCCGGCCCACCAGGCCGTCCTTGGTGGCGCCGGCACGGCAGCGCGCTTCCACCTGGGGCAGGTTCCGCAGCAGCGCCAGCGCCATGCACACCGTCAGCTCCGCCACCGAGTCGTTGGAATAGCCGGAGGCGTTGCTCACCGCCGCGCCCATCTCTTTGGCGGCGGTCAGGTCCACGTGATCCACCCCGGTAAAAGCCACGTCGATAAATTTCAGCTGTTTGCAGGCCCGGATCACCTGCCCGGGCAGGGGCATGTTCGCCAGCATCAGCACATCCGCGTCCTGCGCCTCGCCGATCAGCGCGTCCACGTCGGCGGTGCGGGGGTAGGCGGCAAAGCTGTGGCCGGCGGCCCGCAATTTTGCGGCGTACTGCTCCAGCAGCGCGTCGGAAATGCCCAGGGATTCCAGCAAAACGATCTTCATAACCTGACATCCTTTCCTCGCGGCCCGCGCACGGGCCGCATTCCCTTCCATCTGCCCTTTATCATAGCACCAACCGCCGCCGTTGTCCATGAAAAGGGGCGGGGAGAGGCTTGTCCGCCGGGCAAAAAAGGCCCCCGCCGTGCGGCGGGGGAAAGGCGGGCGGTTCAGCCCTCCAGCGCCTGGAGCCGCTGGAGGATGGCGGGCAGGATACCCTGTTTCACCTGGTCTGCCAGCAGGCCGGGGATGAACATCTCCTGCTGGAGAAAGGCGGAGATGCAGGCGCAGGCCTCCTGGGCGGTCATGGAGGGCGCGGCCTCCAAAAGGGCGGAGCGGGTGGCCCAGCCGCGGGCGCCCATCACGTTGAGACCGTCCGGATCCATCAGGCCGGCCTGCTGGAACGCGTCGGTGAACGCCGCCAGGTCCGCCTGGAGCTTCCCGTCGTCCGCCGCATCATTGCCGAAAATTTCAATATATTTTGTAATATTTTCGTACATTTTGCATACCTCCTTTTCTTGTTTATAGCATAGCGCGGGCGAAAAGGCAAGGGAAAATGTGAAAAAAGAAACGGCACCTCCGAAAACCGGCGCCAACCGGTCCGGCCGATGTGGCAAAAGGAATGAAAAAGCCGCCCTCCCTTGCGGAAAGACGGCGGGGAAATGCAGCAAAATGGTCGCAAACGCAGAGGCAGCGTCTTCCCGGGACATCCCGTGTTCCGGCGTCCGTTTCTGAATAAGCTCCTCATCTTTCGGATCGGGCGGGCCCTCGGTGGGGGCACTCTGGCCAAAGAGCGGTCATCGGCAGGCCCCTCCCCGGTCACCCGGCTGGCAACGCTGCCCGCGGGCTCGCTGCCGGACGGGGCAGGAGAAGAGACCGCGCTGCCGGAACCGGGGGCGCTGGAAGAAGTTCCCGCGTTCCGGCTCATGCCGCAAGCCGCCATTCCCGCGGTGAGTTCCCCGGGGAGATCCTCGACCCCATTATGCCACACTTTTTGGCATTTTCATTTGGCCCGGGATATTCCAATGCAAAGAGCACCGATACAGGGCGCGGCAGGCAGCCGCCCGGCGCATTTGGAAACCGGCCAAAGAACAGGGCCTGGCCTTTGCACAGCTCTTCACCGGCCCGCCTCCCGCCGCGGGGCAAAGCAAAACGGAAGACCCCGCAAAGCCTGAGCTTTACGGGGTCTTCCGCTGGTGCGGATGAAGGGACTTGAACCCATATGGAGTTGCCCCCACTAGAACCTGAATCTAGCGCGTCTGCCAATTCCGCCACATCCGCATATATGTAAACGCGGCGTGAGCCGCGATCACACTGTTCTGCCGCCTGCCATAATGGCCGGTGCGGAACATTTGACATTCTACCACAGGAAAAGGCGGTTGTCAACCGTCTTTTTCAATTTTTTTTCGGGCGTGCTCCACCAGCCGGGAAAAGGTCTCCTCGCTCAGGTCGTGTTCCACCCGGCAGGCGTCCCGGGCGGCGGTCTTCGGGTCCACCCCCAGCCGCACGAAAAAGTCGGTGAGCAGCCGGTGGCGGTCGTAAATGCGCCGGGCCACCTCCAGGCCGGCCTCGGTCAGGGTCAGGCCGCCGTCCGCCGCCATCTCCACGTGTCCGCTCTCCCGCAGCTTCTTCATCGCCACGCTCACGCTGGCCTTGCTGAACCCAAGCTCGTTGGCCACATCCACCGACCGGGCGTATCCCTTGCGCTCGGTGAGCATCAAAATGGCCTCCAGGTAGTCCTCTGCCGACTCGTGTACCCGCACAAAAAAACCTCCCCGGCGGCCCTGGGCCGCGAAACTTCTTTTATTACCCTATCACATTTGCCTGGCTTTGGCAAGGGCGCGCCGCCCTGCCGGCGCGCCGGGCAACAAAATCCTTGACAGCGGTGCGGCGGTGTGGTATATTGTGTATGAAGTTAGTCATAACTAACACCCGGGCCGCCGCCCGGGACACCCTGCCATCCACGCCGTTTCAGGCATTCTTTCTCTCCGGCGGGGGCTGCGTTTGCAGCCCCCGCCCTTTCTTTTGCACTTTCGGAAAATGCACTTTCTTTGTGTGGACGTTGGTGCTACACTGAAATCAAACAGGGAGGCGGGCGGATGGAGTCGTTTTATTACAGCATCAACGCCTCGCTGCCCGTATTTCTCACCATGGCGGCGGGCCTGCTTTTCCGCCGCGCCGGCCTGCTGGACCAGGCCTTTGCCGACAGGGCGGACCGGTTCGTTTTCAAGGTCACCCTGCCCGTTATGCTCTTTCAGCAGATCCGGGTGGTGGATGTTTATCACAGCTTCGATGCCGGCTACCTCGCTTTCTGCGCGGGGGCGACGCTGGCGGGCATCCTGGCGGTGTGGGCCGTTGCCCGGCGCTTTGTGCGCCCGCGGCAGAGCGTGGGGGCTTTCGTGCAGGCCTGCTACCGCTCCAGCGCGGCCATTCTGGGCATCGCGTTCATCCAGAACATCTACGGCTCCGCCGGCCTGGCCGGGCTGATGATCCTGGGCAGCGTGCCCCTGTTCAACCTGTTCGCGGTGCTGGTGCTCACCCTGGAGGGGCCCGCCGCCTGCGGCGAGCCGCTGGCTGGCCGGCTGGGGGCCGCGGCGAAAGGCGTGGCGAAAAACCCCATCATCCTGGGCATCCTGGCGGGGCTTGCGGCCTCCCTTGTCCGGCTGCCGGTGCCCACTGTGCTGGACCGCACCCTGGACAACCTGGGCGGCCTCACCACCCCGCTGGCGCTGGTGGCCATCGGCGTGGGGTTCGATCTCCGGGCCGCGCTGCAAAGCTCCCGGCTGGCGGTGCTGGCCGCGGCGGTCAAGCTGCTGGTGCTGCCGGCGGTGTTCCTGCCGCTGGCGGCGGCGCTGGGCTTTCGTGAGCAGCTGTTCATGGGCCTCATCGTGATGCTCGGCTCCCCCTGCACCCCCACCTGTTGCGTGATGACCAAAAGCCTGGGGGGAGACGCAGCGCTGGCCGGGGCGGCGGTGATGCTCACCACCCTTTTGTCCAGCGTCAGCCTGACGTTCTGGATCTTCCTCTGGCGCTGGCTGGGAGTGCTCTAAACGCTTGTTTTTTTCCCCGGTATGGGGTATAGTTAATACAAGAAGATCTGCCTTGCAGAGAAAAGGAGTCGAGAGCATGAGTATTCTGGTATGCGGCGGCGCAGGTTACATCGGCAGCCACACCTGCGTGGAACTTCTGGCGGCCGGCTATGACATCATCGTGGCCGACAACTACTACAATTCTTGCCCCGAGGCGGTGCGCCGGGTCAAGGAGATCAGCGGCAAGGATTTCCGCTTTGTGGAGGTGGATCTCACCGACGCGGAAAAGGTCGAGGAGCTGTTCGCCCAGAACCCGGATATCGACGCCGTCATCCAGTTTGCCGCATACAAGGCGGTGGGCGAGAGCGTGAGCAAGCCCATCGAGTACTACACCAACAACCTCACCACCACCCTCACCGTGCTGGCCGCCATGCGCCGGCATGGGGTGAACAACCTGGTGTTCTCCTCCTCCGCCACCGTCTACGGCGACCCGGAGAAAGTGCCCATCGACGAGAACTCCCGCGTGGGCGGCACCACCAACCCCTACGGCACCAGCAAGCTGATGAATGAGATGATGCTCACCGACTGCTGCAAGGCCTACCCCGAGCTGAACGTGGCGCTGCTGCGCTACTTCAACCCCATCGGCGCCCGCAAGAGCGGCCTGATCGGCGAGGACCCCAACGGCATCCCCAATAACCTCGTGCCCTACATCGCCAAGGTGGCCGTGGGCGCGCTGGAAAAGGTGCATGTGTTCGGCAACGACTATCCCACCCCGGACGGCACCGGCGTGCGCGACTACATCCATGTGG
>DXAC01000001.1 GCA_019117205.1 Candidatus Allofournierella merdigallinarum
CATATGAAAAAGGCACTTGCACTCGTGCTGGCCGGCGTCATGGCTCTGAGCCTGGCCGCCTGCGGCAGCACCCCCAGCAGCACCGCCACCTCCGGCGGCGATTCCACCGGCACCAGCACCCCCGCTGCCGCCGGCAAGGTCTATTACCTGAACTTCAAGCCCGAGCAGGATGAGGACTGGCAGAACCTGGCCAAGGTCTACACCGAGCAGACCGGCGTGCCCGTGGAAGTGGTCACCGCCGCCTCCGGCAGCTACGAGACCACCCTGATGGCCGAGATGGGCAAGTCCGACGCCCCCACCCTGTTCCAGGTGAACGGCCCCGTGGGTCTGGCCAACTGGAAAGACTACTGCTATGACCTGGCCGGCAGCGACATCTACAGCCATCTGACCAGCGACACCTACGCCCTGAAAGAGGGCGACGTGGTCTACGGCATCGGCTACGTGATCGAGAGCTACGGCATCATCGTGAACAAGACCCTGCTGGCCGAGGCCGGCTACACCGTGGAGGACATCCAGAGCTTTGAGGACCTGAAGACCGTGGCCGAGGACATCACCGCCCGCAAGGACGAGCTGGGCTTCGCCGCCTTCACCTCCGCCGGCATGGACGGCTCTTCCGACTGGCGCTTCAAGACCCACCTGGCGAACCTGCCCATCTACTTCGAGTACCAGGATGAGGGCATCACCAGCACCGACGCCATCAAGGGCACCTACCTGGACAACTACAAGAACATCTGGGATCTGTACATCAACAACTCCACCTGTGCGCCCAGCGAGCTGGCCGCCAAGACCGCGGACGACAGCGTGAATGAGTTCCTGGCCGGCCAGGCTGTGTTCTATCAGAACGGCTCCTGGGAGTATGGCAACGTCACCGGCGAAGGCAAGTTCACCGACGACGACCTGGCCATGATCCCCATCTACATCGGCGTGGGCGACGAGGCCAATCAGGGCCTGTGCACCGGCACCGAGAACTACTGGTGCGTGAACAACATGGCCGCTGAGGAAGACATCCAGGCCACCCTGGACTTCATCAACTGGTGCGTCACCAGCGAGGAGGGCACCTCCGCCATGGCCAACGATATGGGCTTTGTCATCCCGTTCAAGGCCGCGCAGGAGTCCGCCAACCTGTTCGTCAAGACCGACGCCGAGCTGACCGCCGCCGGCAAGACCCCTGTGTCCTGGAACTTCACCACCATGCCCTCTGAGGAGTGGAAGAACGTGCTTGGCACCGCCCTGACCGCCTACGCGGCCGGCACCGGCAGCTGGGACGACGTGGTCACCGCTTTCGTGGACAACTGGGCCACCGAGTATCAGCTGGCCAACGGCTGAGTCCCTGTATCCGACCCGAAAATGGGGGAGCCTCTCGCTCCCCCATTTTTCGGTACAGTACGCTGTAAGGAGGGATATCACGCGGCATGAATAAAACACTGAAAAAATACTTCCCGCTGTTTGTGCTGCCCACGCTGGTGGCATTCACCATCGGGTTCATCATCCCCTTTGCCGAGGGCATCTACCTGTCTTTCTGCAAGTTCACCACGGTGAACAACGCCCAGTGGGTGGGCATCTCCAACTACATCACCGCCCTGAAAGACGAGACCTTTTTGCACTCGTTCTGGTTCACGGTGGCCTTTACGGTGGTGAGCACCATCTCCATCAACCTGCTGGCCTTTGTGGTGGCGCTGGTACTTACCCGGGGCATCAAGGGCACCAACATCTTCCGCACGGTGTTCTTTCTGCCCAACCTGATCGGCGGCATCGTGCTGGGCTACATCTGGCAGATCCTGATCAACTGCGTGCTGAGCCTGGTGGAGCAGCCGCTGCTGAGCCTGAACACCCCCGCCGGCTACTGGGGCCTGATCATCCTGATGGCCTGGCAGCAGGTGGGCTATATGATGATCATCTACATCGCCGGGCTGCAGAACGTCTCGCCGGACCTTTTGGAGGCCGCCGCCATCGACGGCGCCAACAGCTGGCAGACCCTTATCAAGATCAAGCTGCCCATGGTGATGAGCAGCGTGACCATCTGCCTGTTCCTCACCCTGACCAACAGCTTCAAGCTGTTTGACCAGAACCTCTCCCTCACCGGCGGCGAGCCCAACCACGCCACCGAGATGCTGGCGCTGAACATCTACAACACGTTCTACGCCCGGGCGGGCGCCCAGTGGAAAGGCATCGGCCAGGCCAAGGCCGTGATCTTCTTCATCGTGGTGGTGGTCATCGCGCTGGTACAGCTGCGGGCCACCCGCTCCAAGGAGGTGCAGCAGTGAGCAACGCGAAATCCAGGCAGGGTCTGAACATGTTCTTCACGGTGCTTCTCACCGTGCTGGCGGTGCTGTATGTCTACCCCGCCTTTATGATCCTCATCAACTCGTTCAAGGTGGAAACGGCCATCAGCACCTCCACCGTGTTCCAGCTGCCCACCGCCGACACCTTTGCCGGCCTGGCCAACTATGTGGCTGCCGTGGTCAGCCAGGGCTTTTTGCAGAGCTTCTTTTACAGCGCTTTCATCACCGTGTCCGCGGTGGCGCTGATCCTTTTGTGCTGCTCGATGTGCGCCTGGTACATCACCCGGGTGGACAATCCGTTCTGCAAGGCCATCTACTACCTGTGCGTCTTCAGCATGGTGGTGCCGTTCCAGATGGTGATGTTCACCCTGGCCCAGACCGCCGACGGCATCAAGCTGAACAACCCCTATAACATCTGCATCATCTACCTGGGCTTCGGCGCGGGGCTGGCGGTGTTCATGTTCTGCGGCTTCGCCAAGACCATCCCCCTGGAGATCGAGGAGGCCGCCACCATCGACGGCTGCAACCCGGTGCAGACCTACGGGCTGGTGGTGCTGCCCATCCTGAAGCCCACCCTGATCTCGGTGGCCATCCTCCAGGCCATGTGGGTGTGGAACGACTACCTGCTGCCCACCCTGGTGCTGGACATCCGCCAGTACCGCACCATCCCCATGCTGATCCAGTACTTCCGCGGCAGCTACGGCCGGGTGGAGATGGGCCCCATGATGGCCTGCATCATGCTCACCATCCTGCCCATCATCGTGTTCTACCTGGCCTGCCAGAAGTACATCATCGAGGGCGTCGTGGCCGGCGCGGTGAAAGGATGAGAGCGGCGGGTATCCTGCTGCCTCTGTCCAGCCTGCCGGGGCCCTTTGGCATCGGCACGCTGGGGGCGCCGGCCCGCGCTTTCGTGGATTTTCTGCGCGAGGCGGGCCAGCGCTACTGGCAGATCCTGCCCATCGGCCCCACCGGCTACGGCGACAGCCCCTACCAGAGCTTTTCCGCCTTTGCCGCCAACCCCTATTTCATCGACCCGGCGCTGCTTCTTGCCGACGGCCTGCTGGAAGCGGGCGAGGCGGAGGCCTTTGACTGGGGCGGCGACGAGTCCGCCGTGGACTACGGCGCGCTGTACCGGGGCCGCCGCGCCCTTTTGAAAAAGGCGGTGGACCGGCTGGAGCCGGAGAACGAGGGCCTTGAGGCGTTCTGCGCCGACAACGCCTTTTGGCTGGAGGACTACGCCCTGTTCATGGCCCTGAAAGAGGAGAACGGCCAGAAGAGCTGGCTGGACTGGCCGGACGAGGTGCGTCTGCGCCAGCCGGCCGCCCTGGAGCGGGCCCGCCGGCGGCTGACGGGGCCGGTGCGCTACTGGAAAGGGGTGCAGTACCTCTTCCGCCGCCAGTGGGACCAGCTGAAAGCCTACGCCAACGAAAAGGGCGTCGCCATCATCGGGGACATCCCCATCTACGTCTCCCCCGACTCGTCGGACATCTGGGCCGGGCCGGAGCTGTTCCAGCTCACCGCCGACCGGCGCATGGCCGCGGTGGCCGGCTGCCCGCCGGACGCCTTTGCCGCCGACGGCCAGCTGTGGGGCAACCCTCTTTACGACTGGGACTACCACTACACCACCGGCTACGCCTGGTGGGTGCGGCGGATGGCCTATGCCTGCAAGGTGTACGACGTGGTGCGCATCGACCACTTCCGGGGCTTCGAGAGCTACTTCGCTATCCCCGCCGGCCAGGCCACCGCCAAAAACGGCGTCTGGCGCAAGGGCCCGGGCACCGCGCTGATGAACGCGCTGCACCAGAACCTGCCCGACGCCCGGATCATCGCCGAGGACCTGGGCTATCTCACCCCGGGGGTCAAGGCCCTGCTGGCCCACAGCGGCTATCCGGGCATGAAGGTGCTCCAGTTCGCCTTTGACAGCCGGGAGGCCGGGGACTATATGCCCCACAACTATGTGCGCCACTCGGTGGTATACACCGGCACCCACGACAACACCACCACCGCCGCCTGGCAGGCGGACGCCGTCCCGGAGGACGTGGCCCTGGCCAGGGCCTACATGGCCTGCGGCGAAAAGGAGGCGCTGGTGGACGCCTTTATCCGCACCGCCTTTGCCAGTGTCAGCGACACCGCCATCATCCCCATGCAGGACTGGCTGGCCCTGCCCGCCTGGGCCCGGATGAACACCCCCAGCAAAACCGGGGGCAACTGGCTGTGGCGGATGTCGCCAAAGGCTGCCAGCCCCGCGCTGGCAAAGCGCATCCGCACCCTCACCGCCCTGTACCAGCGGCTGGGCGACTGATAGCCGGCATTTTCCCTCCCGGCCGGCGCGGGCCCAGGGCCCGCGCCGGCCGGGGCTTTTGTTTTTTGCCGATCCGTGGTACAATGGTTAGAAACGGCGCGCCGCGCCAAAATTCCGTGCCCGGGAGGTCGCGCCATGCGTACACTGGTCTGGTTCATCTATTTCTGGGGGTATATGCTGCTCCATCTGCGGCAGCTGCGCCAGGGCCTGGCCGCCCTGGAGGCGGGCGACTGGGCCACCGCCGACGCCCTGGCCGCCGAGCACGTGCCCCACTGGGCAAACCGGCTTTTGCAGCTGGCGGGGGTCACGGTGACGGTGGAGGGGCTGGAGAACATCCCCAAGGGCCGGGCGGTGGTCTTTGCCGGCAACCACCGCAGCTACTACGACATCCCCCTGGTGCTCACCCAGCTGGACGCGCCCCACGGCCTGGTGGCCAAGCAGGAGGTGGACAAGCTGCCGCTGGTGCGGGGCTGGATGCGCCTTTTGCACTGCGTTTTTTTGGACCGGGACGACCCCCGCAAGGCCATGGCCTCGCTGAACGAGGCCATTGAACTGGTGAAAAAGGGCTACTCCATGACCATCTTCCCCGAGGGCACCCGCAACAAGGGGGCCGAGGGCAGCCTGCTGGAATTCAAGAGCGGGGCCTTTCGGGTGGCCACCAAGGCAAAGGCCCCCATCGTGCCCCTGGCCATCACCGGCAGCCGGGACATCATGGAGAACCACCACATGTTCATGCACCCGGCCCATGTGACCATCCGGGTGCTGGAGCCCATCGAGACCGACGGCCTCACCAAGGAGCAGGTCCGCGCCCTGCCCCGGCGCACCGCGGACATTATCGCCGCCCATCTGCCCAACCACAGCGGCAACCGCTGACCAAGCCCTTTTCTCTCTGGAGGTATTTTCCCATGGCAAGCGCCCGCTACACCCTGAACATCAAGCCCGAAGACCTGAAGCCCGACGAGCCCCGGCAGCTTACAAAAAAGGAAAAGCTGGCCAACTGGTGGTACTACCACCGGCTGCACGTGGCCGTTGCCGCCGCGGCGCTGGCGGTGGCGGTGTGGATCGCCGTGGACCTTTTGGGCCGCACCTTTCCCGACTACCAGCTGGCGCTGGTCACCGACCAGTACGTCCCGGAGACGGTGGTGGAGGAGCTGCAAACGGCCCTTGTCCCCTTTTGCCAGGACCTGAACGGCGACGGCCAGGTGCTGGCAGAGATCGCCGCCTACCAGCTGGAGCTGGACGAGAGCTCCCAGGTGGACGCCTACACCCACATGGCCGGCTTCACCCGCCTCACCGCCGACCTGGCCACCGACACCGCCCTGATCTTTCTGGTGGACAAGCCCATGGAGCTGCAGGCCTCTTTCAACGTGCTGGCGGCGGCGGACGGCTCCGCCACCGCGGAGGACCGGCCCGGGGACGCGGCCCTGTACGCCTTTTCCGACTGCCCGGCGCTGGCGGGCCTTGCCCTGAGCGAGGAGGCCCGGGACTTCTTTGACGACTTTTACCTTGCCCGCCGCAGCTTTGCGCCGGGGGAGGAGCTGGCGGAATATCCCGCCGAGAACGAGGCCCTTTTCGCCGCCCTGACCCAGGGCGCGGCGGCGGGCTGAACAGCGCCTTTCGCGCTGCTTGCCGGCGGCGCTTCACATCCGCGGCCCCAGGGCCGCCCAAGGGGGAACAGAACATGGGATTTTTCAACCGCAACTTCGACCGGCCGGGCCCGGGCGTGGACAAAAACGCCCCCCGCAAGACCGGCCCCGCCCGCTTCTTCGAGGTGGTGGGCCGGGACGGCGGCAACTTCTTCAAGGCCAGCCTTTTGTGCCTGCTGGGCTTCATCCCCTGGGCGCTGCTGGTGGGCATCGGGGTCATTGGCGAGAGTATGCCCTTTGCCCTGCTGGGAGGCCTGGTGGGCGGCGTCATCGCCGGGCCGACCCTGGCGGGGATGAACGACACGGTGCTGCGCTCGCTGCGGGACGAGCCGGGCTTCTGGTGGCACACCTACAAGCGGGCCTTTAAGAACAACTGGCGGGCCTCCCTGGCCCCCGGCGGGCTGCTGGGCCTGCTGTGCGCCGGGCAGCTGTTTTTGCTGTGGTGCCTGACGATGGGCCTGGTGCAGGCGGACCTGCCGATGGGGGTCATGCTGGGGCTCAACCTGCTGCTCACCACCATGTGCGCCCCCTTTGTGTTCGGCCAGCTGGTGATGATGGACCTGCCCTTTGGCCAGCTGCTGAAGAACAGCCTGTTCCTGGCGCTGGGCCACAGCCCCTGGGCGCTGGTGATGGCCCTGGTGCAGATCCTCTACTGGGGGGCCACCCTCTTCTTCTTCCCCTATACGCTGGTCACCCTGGTGGCGCTGGGCTTCGCGCTGCCCACCGTGATCTGCCAGCAGATCGCCTGGCGTATCATGGACAAGATCTTCGGCCTGGAGGACCAGTTCCGCCAGAAGCGGGAGGCCCAGCTGGCGGAGGAGACGCGGGAATGAAACTGCCTGCCTTTTTGCGCCGCGCCCCCAAAAAGCCGGCCCGCCCCCTGAGCGCGGCGCTGGACAACCCCTACCGCCCCGTCTTTGGCCGCGAGCGCCGCTTTGAGGAGCTGGTGCGGGGCAAAGCGAAGCCCGAAAAACAGCCCTGAATCCGTCCGGCCCGGCGTCCCGCGGGACGCCGGGATTTTTTGTGTCCTTTTTATTGTGCCATAGCCCCGTTTATGGTATACTTTACTGCGACAGAGCAAAAGGGAGGGCGGCAGATGAACGAGTTGGAGGCGGCCCGCCGGACCATCGACCAGGTGGACCGGCAGATGGCCGCGCTGTTTGAGGCGCGGATGGAGGCGGTGGGCCGGGTGGCGGCCTACAAGCAGGCCCACGACCTGCCGGTGCTGGACGCCGGGCGGGAGGCCCAGGTGCTGGAAAAGAACCTGGCCCTTTTGCAAAACAAGGAGCTGGCGCCCTATTACGCCGATTATATCCGCCACCAGATGGCCCTGTCCCGCCAGTACCAGACAAAGGTGCTGGGCCGGGACACGGTGGCCTATCAGGGGGTGGAGGGGGCCTTTTCCCACATCGCCCTGAAGCAGCTGTTCCCCCGGGCCCGGGCGCTGGCCTTTGCCACCTGGGGCGAGGTGTTCCAGGCGGTGTCCGCCGGCCGGGCGGCATTCGGGGTGCTGCCCTTTGAAAACAGCCACGCCGGCGACGTGGCCGCCGTGCTGGACCTGTGCTACGCCCACAAGGACATCTTTGTCACCGCCGTGTACGACCTGCCGGTGCGTCAGAACCTGCTGGGGCTGCCGGGGGCGAAGCTGTCGGATATCCGCCGGGTGTACAGCCACCCCCAGGCCATCGCCCAGAGCGAGCGGTTTTTGAAGAGCCTGGGCCTGCCCGCCGAGAGCTGCGCCAACACCGCCCTGGCGGCAAAGCAGGTGGCCGAGGGGGCGGACAAGTCTCTGGGGGCCATCGCCAGCGCCGAGACCGCCGCCCTCTACGGCCTTTCGGTGCTGGCGGCGGACATCAACTCCGACGGGGACAACACCACCCGCTTCATCGTCATCAGCCGCACCCGCCCGGTGGAGGGCGACCGGTTCAGCCTGCTGTTCACGGTGGAGCACAAGGCGGGCATGTTGGCCCGGGTCATCCAGAGCATCGGCGCGGCGGGCTTCAACATGGAGAGCATCAAGAGCCGCCCCAAGCCGGGGGTGCCCTTTGAGTATTATTTCTACGTGGAGCTGGTGGGCAGGCCGGGGGCGGACGACGCCCGCGCCTTGCTGGAGGAGCTGGCCGCGGTGTGCGACACGGTGCGGGTGCTGGGGGTCTTCTTCCGCAGCGCCGGCGACGGGGCCGCGGCGGGAAAGGAGTAAGGATATGAAACTGACCATGCGCCTGGGCGCGCGGAGCTACGATATCATCCTGAAGCGGGGGGCGCTGAACAATCTCGCCGCCCTCATCGACCTGGACCGAAAGGTCTTCATCGTCACCGACAGCGGCGTGCCCGCCCAATATGCCGAGGCGGTGCGCGCCCAGTGCAAAGAGGGCGTGGTGTACACCGTGCCCCAGGGGGAGGCCAGCAAGAGCCTGGCGATGTATCAGAAGCTGCTGGAGGCCATGCTGGCCGCGGGCTTTGGCCGCGGCGACGCGGTGGTGGCCGTGGGCGGCGGCGTGGTGGGGGACCTGGCGGGCTTTGTGGCCGCCACCTACATGCGGGGGGTGGACTTCATCAACTGCCCCACCACCACCCTTTCCCAGATCGACTCCTCCATCGGCGGCAAGGTGGCGGTGGACCTGGGCCGCACCAAGAACATCGTGGGGGCTTTCTGGCAGCCCAAACTCGTGGTGGTGGACCCGGACACCCTTTCCACCCTGCCCCGCCGCCACTTCGTCAACGGCCTTGCCGAGAGCGTCAAGATGAGCCTGACCAGCGACGCCGAGCTCTTCGAGCTGTTCGAGACGGCCGACGTGGACGAGAACATCGAGACCATCATCCGCCGCAGCCTGCTCATCAAGAAGAGCGTGGTGGAGCGGGACGAGCGGGAACAGGGCCTGCGGGCCATTTTGAACTTCGGCCACACCCTGGGCCACGGCATCGAGGCGGTGAAAGGGGTGGGCGGCCGGCGGAAAAAGGGCCTTTTCCACGGCGAGTGCGTGGCTCTGGGTATGCTGCCCATGATCGAGGACAAGCAGCTGCAAAAGCGCACCCGGGCGGTGCTGCGCAAGCTGGGGCTGCCCTGCCGGGCAAGCTACAACAAGGAAAAGGTGCTGGCCTACATGCTCCACGACAAAAAGGCCCGGGGGGATCAGATCACCCTGGTGCGGGTGCCCGGGGTGGGCTGCTGGCGGCTGGACAAAGCCCCTTTAAGCGAGCTGGAGACCATTGTGATGGGGAAGTGACGAGATGAGCAATACCTTTGGGGGCGCGGTGCGGCTGACCATCTTCGGCGAGAGCCACGGCGCGGCCATCGGCGCGGTGCTGGACGGCCTGGCCGCCGGCCATCCGGTGGACGAGGGCTACATCGCCTTTCAGATGGACAAGCGCCGGGCCAAAAAGGACGGCCTTTCCACCGCCCGCACCGAGGCGGACAGGGTGCGTATTCTGAGCGGCGTGTATAACGGCTTCACCACCGGCACCCCGGTGACCCTGGTCATCGAAAACCAGAACACCCGCCCGGGCGACTACGCCAAAACCGCGGGCCTGGCCCGGCCGGGCCACGCGGACTACACCGCCCACGTAAAATACGCCGGCTTTGAGGACCCTCGTGGCGGCGGCCATTTTTCCGGCCGCGTCACCGCCGCCCTCACCGCCGCCGGGGCCCTGTGTCAGGGTATCCTGGCGGCAAGGGGCGTATCCATCGCCACCCACATCGCCCGGGTGGCGAACGCCCAGGACGCCCCCCTGGCCTTTGAGGAGAGCGCCCTGCGCGCCCAGCTGGCGGCGCTGGAGCAAAACACCGGCTTCCCGGTGCTGGACGCCGCCGCCGGCGAGGAGATGCAAGCGGCCATCCGCGCCGCCGCCGCCGCGGGCGACAGCGTGGGCGGCGTTTTGGAAACGGCCGTGCTGGGCCTGCCGGCGGGGCTGGGCGAGCCCTTTTTTGACAGTGTGGAGAGCGTGCTTTCCCACCTGCTCTTTTCCATCCCGGCGGTGAAAGGGGTGGAGTTCGGAGCGGGCTTCGGCTTCGCGGGCCTTATGGGCAGCCAGGCCAACGACCCGCTGACGGTGGAAAACGGCCGGGTGCGGGCCCTTTCCAACAACGCGGGGGGGATCAACGGCGGCATCACCAACGGTATGCCCCTTGTCTTCCGCAGCTGCGTGCGGCCCACCCCCAGCATCTACAAGCAGCAGCAGACGGTGGACCTTGCCAAAAACGAGCCGGCCACCCTGCAGATCCAAGGCCGCCACGACCCCTGCATTTTGCACCGGGCGGCCATCGTGCAGACGGCGGCGGTGGCCTTTGGCCTGCTGGACCTGTTGACCCGAAACGACGGCGGCCAGCGGCAGGCCGGGCGGTAAGGGAGGCGCGGGGAGATGGAATACGGACTCATCGGCGCCACCCTGAAGCACAGCTACTCCAAGCTCATCCACGAGCGGCTGTACCCCTGCGACTACAAGCTCACCGAGCTGCCCACCGAGACCGAGGCCCGGGAATTTCTGGAAAAACGGCCATTCAAGGCCATCAACGTGACCATTCCCTACAAGCAGCTGGTGATCCCCTACTGCGCGACGCTGGACGACAAGGCAAAGGCCATCGGCGCGGTGAACACGGTGGTGAACCGGAACGGCCTGCTCTACGGCTACAACACCGATTTCGACGGCTTTTCCTGTCTGGCGGCGGCCCACGGGGTGGAGTTCGCCGGCCGGCGGGTGCTCATCCTGGGCACCGGCGGCACCTCCAAAACCGTCACCGCGGTGGCAAAGGCGGCGGGGGCGGCCCAGGTGCTCTACGCCAGCCGCACCCCCGGGCCGGGGCGGCTTTCCTACGACGAGGCCCTTTGCTGCGGCGCGCAGGTGGTGGTGAACACCACCCCCGCCGGCATGTACCCGAACAACGACGCGCTGGCCCTGGACGCGGCGAAGATGCCGGGCCTGGAGGCGGTGCTGGACGTGGTCTACAACCCCTTTACCACCCGCCTGGTGGCCGCCGCGAAAGGGGCGGGGGTCAACGCCGCCGGGGGGCTGGAGATGCTGGTGGCCCAGGCGGTGTACGCCGCCGCCCTGTTCACCGGCAGCGAACCTCAAACGGAGCGCATCGCCCCGCTGGCAAAGGCCATCTTTGCCGAAAGGGCCAACGTGAGCCTGGTGGGTATGCCCAGCTGCGGCAAGACCACCATCGGCAAACAGCTGGCCCGGGCGCTGGGCAAGAAATTCGTGGACCTGGACGCCGAGATCGTGAAAACGGCGGGCAGGTCCATCCCGGACATCTTCGCCGACAGCGGCGAGGAGGGCTTCCGGGATTTGGAGCAGCGCGTCACCGCCCGCTTTGCCAAAGAGAGCGGCCAGGTGCTCTCCTGCGGGGGCGGCGTGGTGAAGCGGCCGGCCAACGTGGCCGCCTTGCGGCAGAACGGGCCGGTGGTGTTCATCGACCGGCCGCTGGAGCTGCTCCGCACCGGCGGCGGCCGGCCCCTTTCCACCGACCGGGCGGCCCTGGCGCGGATGGAGGCCGAGCGCCGGCCGCTGTATCTGGCGGCGGCGGACCTGCACATCCCCAACGACACCGACCTGTTCCGCGACGCGGCCCGGGCGGCAGAGGAGGCATTACATGCGTATTTTGGTACTTAACGGCCCCAACCTGAACCTGCTGGGGGTGCGGGAGCCGGGGCTCTACGGCACGGTGGACTACAACGGCCTGGTGGCCCTGATCCAAAAGGAGTGCGATCGGCTTGGCGTGGAGGCACGCTTTTACCAGTCCAACCACGAGGGGGACCTGGTGGACGCCATCCAGGCCGCCCGCCTGGACTGCGACGGCATCGTGCTGAACCCGGGGGCCTACACCCACACCAGCATCGCCATTCTGGACGCGCTGAAAGCGGTGGCGCTGCCCGCCGCCGAGGTACACATCACCGACATCAACCAGCGGGAGGAATTCCGCAAAGTGAGCTACGCGGGCATGGCCTGCCAGGCCCACTTCATCGGCCAGGGCCTCGCCGGCTACATCAACGCCGTGCGCTGGCTGGCCGGCAAATAACAAAAGGGAAAGAATAAGGGAGAGAGAAACAAATGATCATTTCCACCAAAAAAGGCACCCCCCAGGAGGAGCTGCAAAAGATCATCGCCGAGTTCGAGGCCCAGGGCCTGGAGGTCACCCTGATCCGGGGCACCGACTACAACGTCTTTGGCCTGGTGGGCGACACCACCAAGATCAACGACAAGGTGGTGGCCGCGAACCCCTGGGTGGAGAGCGTCACCCGCGTGTCCGCCCCCTACAAAAAGGCCAACCGGCTGTTCCACGCCGCCGACACCATCGTGGACGTGGCGGGGGTCAAGGTGGGCGGCAAAGAGAAGATCGCCATCATCGGCGGGCCCTGCAGCGTGGAGTGCGAGCGGCAGGCGGTGGACATCGCCAAAGCGGTAAAGGCCGCCGGCGGCTGTATGCTGCGGGGCGGGGCCTACAAGCCCCGCACCTCCCCCTACGCCTTCCAGGGCCTGGGCACCGAGGGCATCCTGGACCTGGTGAAAGCCCGCCAGGAGACAGGGCTGCCCATCGTGAGCGAATTGATGAGCGAGGACCGCATCGACGAGTTCGAGGAATATGTGGACCTGGTGCAGATCGGCGCGCGGAACATGCAGAACTTCCAGCTGCTCAAGGCGGTGGGCAAGATGCACAAGCCCGTGCTGCTCAAGCGGGGCCTGGCCAACACCATCGAGGAGTGGATCATGAGCGCCGAGTACATCATGGCCGGCGGCAACGAGAACGTGATCTTCTGCGAGCGGGGCATCCGCACCTTCGAGCCCTACACCCGCAACACGCTGGACCTGTCCGTGATCCCCATCATCAAGGAAAAGACCCACCTGCCCATCGTCATCGACCCCAGCCACGCCACCGGCAACTGGCGCTATGTGGAGGCCATGAGCCTGGCGGCGGTGGCCGCCGGGGCGGACGGCCTGATCATCGAGGTGCACACCGACCCGGAGCACGCCTGGAGCGACGGCGCCCAGACCCTGAAGCCGGAGAAGTTCCGCCAGGTCATCGAGAAATGCCGGGCCATCGCCCACGTGGTGGGCCGGGAGGTATGACCCCGCAAAAAGGAGAAGCGCCATGGAAGAGCACAGCCCCCAGGTGAGCATCGTGGTGCCGGTGTACAACGCCGGGCACTGGCTTTCCCGCTGCCTGGACAGCATCCAGGACCAGACCTTTGCCCGCTGGGAGTGCATCCTGGTGGACGACGGCTCCACCGACGGCAGCGGTGATATCTGCGACAGCTACGCCGCAAAAGACCCCCGCTTTTCGGCCATCCACAAGGAAAACGGCGGGGTGTCCAGCGCCCGCAACGCGGGGATGGACGCCGCCCGTGCCCCCATCCTGGTCTTCGCCGACGCGGACGACGCCATGGCCCCCGACCTGCTGGAGCAGGCGGTGGGGCTGCTGAACGAGCAGCCGGACGCCATGGTGATGTGGGGCCTGGCCATGGACAAGGCCGCGTTCGACGCCGCCTGCGGGCTGCCCCGCACGGTGACCCGCAGCAGCTACCGGGCCCTGAACTGGAGAAGCACCCTCTTTGCCAACGTCTACACCCAGACCTATTCCCTCGCCCGCGTCCGGGCCCACGGCCTGCGCTTTGACACCGGCCTGGGCAGCGCGGAAAAGGTGGGCGAGGACCACGACTTTGTGCTGCGCTACTGCGCCGCCTGCTGCGCCGGGGGCGACTTTCCCCTCTTTGTCATCGACCAGCCCCTGTACTACTACGAGCAGGGCAACCCGGACTCCATCATGCACCAGCTGGACCGGATGGACGACAGCACCAATCCCCGCTTTTTGTCCGCGCCGGAGAGCGGCTACTGTCAGGCGCTGCTGGATACCCTCTCCGGCCCGGGCCGGCCACTGGTGCCAACGGACGAAAAAGTGCTGGGGGAGTATCTCCATCACTTCCTGCGGGCCTTTGCCTATGGCATGTGGAGCGCCCGGCAGCTGCATGAACCGCTGCCCCGGCGGCTGTTCTCCCGCCCGGCGCTGAAAGAGCTGCTGGCCCTCTCCCGGGCCCACCGCATCTTCACCGTTTATTACCTGCCTTTCCGGCTGCATCTGGCGGGGTTTTCCGCCCGGCTCTACGCCTGGCAGGAGCAGTATCACATCAACTACTGGCGCTTTTACGAGGCCAGCTACCGCCTGTTCTTCCGCGGTTGGAAAAGATGAGACCAAGGAGGCCTTTGTATGCCTGAGTTTGCCGCGCCGCGGGTGTCGGTGATCGTGCCCGCCTACAACCTGGAAACGCTGCTGCCCCGCTGCCTGGACAGCCTGCTGGCCCAGACCTTTGCCCGCTGGGAGTGCGTGGTGGTGGACGACGGCTCCGCCGACGGCACCGGCGCGGTGGCCGACGCCTACGCCGCGAAAGACCCCCGCTTTGTGGTGATCCACCAGCAAAACGGCGGGGTGTCCGCCGCCCGCAACGCGGGCATCGAAGCCGCCCGCGCCCCGGACCTGCTCTTTCTGGACGGGGACGACGCCCTGGAGCCCTGGGCCATCGACTGGTGCGTGGCCACCCAGGACCGGTTCCCCGACGACCTGATCGGCTTTCACATGCGGGGGGACCGGGACCCGGCGGACACGCCCCCGGGCGGCAGCGAACAGCCCCGCGTTTTCACCGCCGCCCAAAAGCAGGCCTACATGGCCGGCAATTTCGGCGGCAACGTCACCATCAAGGTGTTCAGCGCCGACGTGATCCGTCAGGACAAGGTGGCCTTTGACCCTGCCCTGGCCCGGGGGGAGGACCAGGACTTCTGTTTCCGGTATCTGGACGCTTTCTTCGCCCGCCGGCCCGGTGCGGCGGTGCGCCAGTACGAGCTGCACCTGTATGTGGTGTACACCGACAACGGCGCCGGCCGGGCCAGCAGCCAGAAAGTCGCCGCTCACGCCATCGACTGGGACCCCGAGGCCAGCCGGGGCTACGCCGGCCGGCTGATGGAGGAATTCGCCGGGCTGGTGGCTTCCATGGGCGGCTGGCAGGGCTTTGCCCCCAAAGAGCGGCTGTACCTGGCCCACCAGTACGCCCGCCGCTTCGCCTTTGCCGTGTGGGCCGCCCGCCAGCTGGGTGAACCTCTTCCCGAGGGCTTTTGGGGCGAGCGGGCCGTGGGGGGCCTGGTGGAAGCCATGGGCCGCTACAAGCTCTACTGCGCCTACTACTGGCCCCTGCGCCTGCGGTGGAAGCGGCTGCTCGCGGCGGTGTACCAATCCGACGAGAGCGAGTCCAAGCGGCTGTACTGGAAAGTTTTTTTGATCGGCGACCTGCTGCTGGGCCGCCGCTGGAACAGGTTGTGACGCCATGGAAAGACCCGTCATCAGCATCATCGTTCCCGTGTACAAGGCGGAGGAATACCTGCCTGCCTGCCTTGCCAGCATCCGCGCCCAGACCTTCCCGGGCTGGGAGTGCATCCTGGTGGACGACGGCAGCCCGGACAGCTGCGGCGAACTGTGCGACGCCGCCGCCGCGGCGGACAGCCGTTTCTCCGTCATCCACAAGCAAAACGCCGGGGTATCCGCCGCCCGCAACAGCGGCATGGAGGCCGCACGGGGGCGGTATCTCCTTTTCTGCGACGCGGACGACGAACTGGCCCCCTGCGCCCTGGCGCTGGCCCTGGACGCCGCCGGGCGCCGGCCCGGCGACCTTGTCTGCTGGCGGCGGGTGCGCGAAGCCACGCAGCTGGCAAAGGCCGGCTTTGCCGCCGACTGCGCCGCCCTGAGCCAGACCCTTTACAACGAGGCCCAGAGTCGGGTGTACATGACCACCGTGGACGGCCACGCGGTGACCAACAAGCTGTTTGAAGCCGCCCTGGTCCGGGACGCCGGCCTGCGCTTCGACCCGGCCCTGGCCAGGGCGGAGGACTATGTGTTCGGCGGCGAATACCTCGACGCCCTTTTCGCCGCCCGGCCCGGCGCGGTGGTGCGCCAGCTGGAGGCGCCGTTGTATCACTGGCGGATGAACCCGGAGAGCGTGAGCAACCAAAAAGCCCGGGGCGACCGCCGGGGCAAGGTGGAGTGGGAGCCGGAGGAATACCGGGACTACGCCCGCCGGCTGGCGGAGGAATACCGGGACACCCGGCAGGCCATGAACGGCTGGGCCGGCATGGCCGAAGCGGACCTCGCCCCCCAGCTGCGGACCTATCTGCGCCGGTTCGCCTTTGCGGTGTGGGCGGCACGGCAGCTGGGGGAAAGGCTGCCGGCGGACTTCTTCACCGCCGGGCCCATTCCCGAGCTGCTGGAACTGCTGCGCCAACGCCGGCTGTTCACCCCCTATTACCTCTTGTTCCGGCTGCGGCTGAAAGGCCTCATCGCCCGGTGCTACGAGTCGGAGGAGAGCGGCCGGCTGACCCTCTATCGCCGGCTGTACACCCTCACCTACTATATCCTCTTTGCCTGCGGCGGCAAGCGCTGGCGGCAGGCCTGAAAGGAGAGCATCCCCTATGGAACACACCCCTTATATCTCGGTGATCGTGCCGGTGTACAAGGTCGCGGGCCGGCTGCCTGCCTGCCTGGAGAGCCTGCGCGACCAGACCTTTTCGGATTTTGAGTGCATCCTGGTGGACGACGGCTCCCCCGACGAGTGCGGCGCCATCTGCGACGAGGTCGCCGCGGCGGACAGCCGTTTCTCCGTCATCCACAAGCAAAACGCCGGGGTGTCCGCCGCCCGCAACGCGGGGCTGGATGTCGCCCGGGGAGAATATGTGGTCTTTCTGGACGCGGACGACGAGATGGCCCCCCGGGCGCTGGAATACGCCGCACAGGTGCAGGCCGAGGCCCCCGACGCCCTGGTCTGGTGGGATCACACCCGCAACGCAGAGATCTTCGAGCGGGGCAAGAACGCGCCTCTTCAGTGGGAGCGCACCTGCCGGGCCGCACAGGAGCCGGCCTCGGACTACACACTGGCCTTTATCGCGGTCTGGAACAAGTTGTTCGCGATGAAGCCCATCCGCGGCAATGGCCTGCGTTTTGACCTGTGCCTGGGCCACGCGGGGTTGCCCGGAGAAGACAACAAATTTTCCAGTGAATACCTGGACTGCGTGTACGCCGGCCAGAACTTTCCTGTTGCCCATATCAAGCTTCCTCTGTACCACTATTATCTCAATCCCCGCTCCCTCACCCGGGCTACCCCGACCCAGCAGGTTGACGAGCCCGACCCGCCCGAGCCCCACTACTGCGCCCGGCTGGCGGCGGAGTACGAGGAGAAATTCCGCGTCGCCCCCGACCTGCTGGCGGGCGAGCCCTTTGCCGCCGCCTGCACCGCCCGCATCTACCTGCGGAGCCTGGCCTTTGGCATCTGGAGCGCGGCGCAGCTGGGCGAACCGCTGACCCGGGCGGACTGGGACACCCCCGCCACCCGCGCCATGCTGGACTTCTGCCGCCGCGAAAGGATCTTTGTGCCCTACTACCTGCCTTTCCGGCTGGGCAGCCCGGCCTTTGTCCGCCGCTTTTACGATTGGGACATCCGGCGGGCGGCCTGGTTCTACCGGTTCCGGCTGCTGTTCAAGCTGCTGCTGCCCGGCTGGAAAGAGCCCTCCGCTTTCAAAGAGTGAATTTTACCCCAAAAGGGAGCTGATGCCATGCTTGCGACCATCCATCCCGGCCCCATCGGCGGCGCGGTGACCGTGCCCCCCTCCAAGAGCCTCGCCCACCGGGCGGTGCTGGCGGCGGGGCTCGCCAAGGGCCTTTCCCGCATCTACAACATGGACCCCAGCCAGGACATCGCCGCCACCCTGGCGGCGGTGCGGGCTTTCGGGGCCAGGGTGCGGCTCACCGAACACTATGTGGACGTGGAGGGCCCCGGGGGCTTTGCCACCATCCTGGCCCCGGTGGACTGCGGCGAAAGCGGCAGCACCCTGCGCTTTCTGGTGCCGGTGCTCAGCCTCACCGGCCAGCAGGTGGAGTTCACCGGCCGCGGCCGCCTGTTTCAGCGGCCCATGGAGGTCTACCGGAACATCTTTGCCGGCCAGGGGCTGCTCTTCGCCCAGTCGGACAACGGCCTCACGATCCGGGGCCGCCTTGCCCCCGGCGACTACCGGGTGCGGGGGGACGTGTCCAGCCAGTTCATCAGCGGCCTGCTCTTCGCGCTGCCGCTGCTCCACCGGGAGAGCCGGCTGGAGATCGTGCCCCCTTTCGAGAGCCGCAGCTATGTGCAGCTTACCCTGGACGTGCTGGCGGACTTCGGCATCCGCGTTCACTGGGACGCCGAGCGGGAGAACACCCTGGTCATCCCCGGCGGCCAGCGCTACCACAACCGCTCCTACACGGTGGAGGGGGATTACAGCCAGGCGGCCTTTCTGGCGGTGCTGGGCGCCGCGGTGGGCGGCGTGACGGTGAACGGCCTGCGGCCGGGCTCCGCCCAGGGCGACGCGGCCATTCTGGACATCCTGGCCCGGTGCGGCGGCAAATTCCGCCGCGACGGCGACGCGGTGACCTTTGAAAAGAGCGGGCTTTCCGGCGTGGAGATCGACCTGGCCGACTGCCCGGACCTGGGCCCCATCCTGATGGTGCTGGGCACGCTGTGCCAGGGCCAGACCACCATCCGCAACGCCGGCCGGCTGCGCCTGAAAGAGAGCGACCGCATCGCCGCCATGGAGGAGGAGCTGAAGAAGTTCGGCGCGAAGATCCAAAGCGACGAGAACACCGTGACCATCCAGGGCGGCCCGCTGGTGATGCCCGGCCTGCTGGCCGGCCACAACGACCACCGGGTGGTCATGGCCCTGGCGGTGGCGGCGCTGGCCGGCGGCTACACCGCCCGCATCTCCGGCGCCCAGGCGGTGGCCAAGAGCTGGCCGGGATTTTTCGCCGCGCTCCAGCAGCTGGGCGCGGGCATCGAGGTGGAAAAGGAATGAACAGCGACAGCCGTTTCGTCATCGTGGGCCTGGGCCTGCTGGGCGGCGCCTACGCCTTGGGCCTGCGCAAAGCCGGCTTTCAACACGTGGCCGCCATCGACATCAGCGAAGAGGCCCTGGACTTCGCCCGCCGGCGGGATTACATCGAGGAGGGCCGCGCCCGGGACTTCGCGGACCTGCTGGCCCGGGCGGACTACATCGTCTTTTCGTTGTATCCAACCACTTTTATACAATGGGTAGAACAATACGGCCAGTTCCTGCGCCCCGGCTGCCTGTGTACCGACGTGTCCGGCGTCAAGCTGGGGCTGGTGGACCGGGTACAGGCGCTGCTGCCGGCGGGGGTGGAGTTCATCGCCAGCCACCCCATGGCGGGCAAGGAGCGCAGCGGGGTGGAAAACGCCCATCTGGTGGACTTCGCCCCGGCGAACTTTTTGATCACCCCCACCGAAAGGAACACCGAGGCGGGCGTCGCCTTTGCCCGGCAGCTGGCGCAGGCGCTGGGCTTTGCCCGGGTGCATGTGATCAGCCCGGCGGAGCACGACCGGATGATCGGCTATGTGAGCCAGCTGACCCATGCCATCGCGGTGAGCCTGATGTGCGCGCCGGGGGCGGAGCGCTTCGCCGACTACACCGGCGACTCGTTCCGGGACCTGACCCGCATCGCCAGCCTGAACGATGCCATGTGGGCGGAGCTGTTTTTGTGGAACCGGGAATACCTCACCGAGGAGATCGACGCTTTCACCGCCCGGCTGCAGCAGCTCAAGGGCTGTCTGGAGCGGGGCGAGCGGGAGGCGCTGCGGGAGATGTTCCGCACCTCCACCGCCGCCCGGGCGGCTTTCGACCGAAAAGAAAGGGAGGGATGAGCCATGGCCCGCACAGAGGGGCAGAAAGGCAAGATCCTTTTGCTGCTCCGCATCCTGGAGCGGTACACCGACGAGGACCACTGGATCAGCGTGCCCCGCATTTTGGAGCTGCTGGAGGAACAGGGGATCCACGCCGAGCGCAAGAGCATCTATTCCGACATCGAGGCCCTGCAGGAGATGGGCTATGACATCCTGCAACAGCGGGGGCGCTCGGGGGGATACTGCCTGGCCACCCGCACGTTCCAGCTGCCGGAGCTCAAGCTGCTGGCGGACGCGGTACAGGCCAGCCGGTTCATCACCCGCAAGAAAAGCGAGCAGCTGATCCGCACCCTCTCCCGCTTCGCCAGCGAGTGGCAGGCGGCGGACCTGAAGCGGCAGGTGTTCGCCTCCAGCCGCGTCAAGACGATGAACGAGAGCATCTACTACAACGTGGACACCCTGCACCGGGCCATCGCCCAGGACCGGCAGGTGCGCTTTGTCTACCAGGAGTGGGACCTTGCCAAGCGCAAGGTGGCCCGCCGGGGGGGCGCGGGCTATGTGGTGAGCCCCTGGGCCCTGTTGTGGGAAAACGAGAACTACTACCTGGTGGCCTACACCGAGGGCCAGGGCCTGCGCCACTACCGGGTGGACAAGATGGCCTCCATCACCCTGCTGGCCGCCGGGCGGCTGGGGGCCGACGCCTACGACCCCGCCCGTATGCAGGACTACGCCCGGCCCATGTTCAACATGTACGGCGGCCCGGTGGAGCGGGTGCAGTTCGACTGCGACGCCGCCATGATCGGCCCCATGCTGGACCGGTTCGGCGCCGAGGCCACCGTGGTGCCCCAGCCGGGGGAGAAGACCTTCCACCTCTACGCCGACGTGGCGGTGAGCCCCACCTTTTTCGGCTGGGTGTGCGGCTTTGGGGGCAGGGTGCGCATCCTGGGCCCCGCCGGGGTAAAGGAGCAGTTCGGCGCGTTTCTGGCGGCCATCGCGGCCGCCCAGGAGGCGCTGTGAGCGGCGGACAGGGGCCGGGGCCCATCGCCCCGGCCCTTTTGGCCTGGTTTTCCCAAAACGCCCGGGCGCTGCCTTTCCGCCAGGACCCCACCCCCTACCACATCTGGGTAAGCGAGATCATGCTGCAGCAGACGCGGGTGGCGGCGGCGCTGGAGCACTACCGCCGCTTCATGGCGGCGCTGCCGGACGTGGAGGCCCTGGCCGCCTGCGGCGAGGAGGAGCTGTTCAAGCTGTGGGAGGGGCTGGGCTACTACTCCCGGGCCCGCAACCTGCAAAAGGCGGCAAAGCTGGTCTGCCAGCGGTACGGCGGCCGGCTGCCCGCCAGCTATGAGGAGCTGAAAAAGCTTCCGGGCGTGGGCGACTACACCGCCGGGGCCATCGCCTCCATCGCTTTCGGCCTGCCGGCGCCGGCGGTGGACGGCAACGTGCTGCGGGTGTTCGCCCGCCTTTACAACGACCGGGCGGACATTGCCGACCCGGCCACCCGGCGGCGCTTCACCCGCCGGGTGATGGACCAGCAGCCCAAGGACATGCCGGGGCCTTTCAACGAGGCGCTGATGGAACTGGGGGCGCTGGTCTGCCTGCCGGGGGCGTCGCCCGCCTGCGAAGCCTGCCCGCTGGCGGGGCAGTGCCTGGCCAAAGCGGCGGGCGCCCAGAGGGAGCTGCCGGTGAAAGCGCCCCCCAAGGCCCGCCGGGTGCAGCCGGTGACGGCGCTGGTGGTGCGAAACCCCCGGGGCGACTGCCTGTTGCAG
This sequence comes from Candidatus Allofournierella merdigallinarum, assembly GCA_019117205.1. Taxonomy (GTDB): domain Bacteria; phylum Bacillota; class Clostridia; order Oscillospirales; family Ruminococcaceae; genus Allofournierella_A; species Allofournierella_A merdigallinarum. Next base: position 21,697 of record DXAC01000001.1, read on the forward strand.
CGCAGGCCGGACAAGGGGCTGCTGGCGGGGCTGTGGCAGCCGCTGCTCTTCGAGGAGGAGCTGACGCTGGCCCGGGCGCTGGAGCGGCTGGAGGCGCTGGGGCTTCGGCCCGACAAGGCCGCGCCGCCCCGGCCGCTGCCGGCGGCAAAGCACATCTTCACCCATGTGGAGTGGCGGATGTCCGGCTGGCAGCTGACCGCGGCGGGAGACGCCCCCGCCGGCTGTGTCTGGGCCCCGCCGGAGCAGGCGGCGGGCCGCTACGCCCTGCCGGGGGCTTTCAAGGCCTGGCGGGCGCTGCTCACCGGCGGCTGACCGGCGGCGCGGCGCAAAATTTTGGTTGTAATCTCGCCTGCTCTGGGCTATAATAAAACCAATCAAGGCAAAACCCGCGTCCCATTGGGGCAGCCGGAATAAAGGAGGTCATTTCATGAAACAATCCACGTTTGTCGCTTTGGTCCTGATGCTGGCCGCCGCCGTGGGCGCGCTCACCGCGGCCTGGCTGTACATCCGCCGCCGCGAGCAGGAGCTGGACGAGTACGAGCAGCTGCTGTTCAGCGAGGACTTCGACGAGGAGGAGGAAGCGCCCGCCGAGGACGCCGCCCCCGCCGAGCCGGAGGCCGAGTAAACCGACAAGGCAGACCCCCCGCGGACCGGCGTTCGCGGGGGGCTTTTTTTCGTTTTTGCCCTTTTCGCCCGTTTATGCTATAATGTTCGTATGTATCCCTTTGAGAGGCATACAGCGCAGCGGGAAAGGAGGGCGACGGGCGTGAAGCGGGTCTTTTTGTGGCTTTTGATGGTGCTGGTGTTCACCGCCCTTTTGCTGGGCGGCGCGCTGGGCTACTTCTACCTGTCCGTGGACGGGGACGACCTGCCCGACGCCGGGGTGACCTTTGCCGGCCAAACGCTCTCCGAGCCCGCCGGCTACCACTGGGAGCTGCCGGTGCTGGGGGGCCTTTTGTGGCGGCAGTTCGACCTGAGCCCCAGCCTGGCCAGCCTGGAGCTGGAGGAGATCACCGCCCCGACGGCGGCCCTGGAACTGACCGAGGGCATGACCGAGGCGGACACCACCCTCTCCCTGCGCACCGCCGGCGGCCTCACCGTTTTCGAGGGCACCGCCGCCGAGTGGAAAAGCTTCACCTTTCCCCGCAACGGGGAGTATGAGCTGACCCTGCGGGCGGGGCGGATGTCCACGGGCCAGAAGCCCGCCCGGGCCCAGGGCTACTATCAATACCAGTGCCGCTTTGTGGTGAACGTGCAGCCCACCCTGCGCCTGTCCGCCGACCAGGCGGCCCAGGGGCAGGTGGTGGCGGTGTATCTGTCCGGCGTGCTGGACGAGAGCCGCCAGGCCCCCACCGCCGCCTGCGAGCTGGGGCCGGTGTGGTTCCGGCCCACAAAAAACGGCTGGCTGGGCTACCTGCCGGTGGCCTACAACGCCGAGGCGGGCGACTGGCCCGTCACCGTGACGCTGGGGGACGCCAGCTACACCGCCACCCTCTCGGTGCGGGGGGCCGAGTTCCCCACCACCACCCTGTCGGACAGCACCCCCGCCACCGAGGCGGACAACGAGGAGTTCCGCCGGGTGATCTGGAGCCTCTACGGCCAGGGGACGAACCAGGCCTACTGGTCCGGGGCGTTCCGCTGGCCGGTGGAGGGGGCGAGCATTTTTCAGCCCTACGGCGCATATCTCACCGATGAGGGCAGCGCCGCCGGCCGCAGCGCCAACCTGACCCTGCTGTGCCCCACCGCCGCCGCGGTGGTCAGCCCCGCCGCCGGGCAGGTGGCCTACGCCGGCAGCCTGGGGCTCACCGGCAACACGGTGGTCATCGACCACGGCTGCGGGGTAAAGAGCTACCTGTTCGGGCTGGAGAGCCTGGCCCAGCTGACCTCCGGCAGCCAGGTGGAGGCCGGCCAGACCCTGGGCCTCGCCGGGCGCAAGCTCATCTGGGAGGTGCGCATCGGCAACAAGAGCGTGGACCCCGCCGCCCTGACCCGGGGCGGCAGCGACGGACTTTTCTACCGCCCGGCGGGCGACGAACTGATGTGAACGAGGTGAACGACTTTGGTGGACGTGCTGAAAGCCATTGGCAAATGGCTGGCGCTGGTGGCGGTGCTGGTGGCAGCGCTGGTGGGCGGCGCGCTGTGGTTCCTCTACTCCCAGCTGGATCCGGAGGACCTGCCCCAATATCAGGTGAGTTTCAACGGCGCGGCGCTGGAGCCCACCGGCTACCACTGGACGGTGCCGGTGGCGGGCGACTGGCTGCACCGCACGTTCAGCCTGGACAGCGACCCGGTGGACCTGGGCCTGATCACGGTGAGCCACCCGGCCATCGAGCTGCCCCGGGACACCCAGATGGAGCTGATCATCACCGACGAGGCGGGCGAGACGGTGTTCCAGGGGGACGCGACCGCCTACCAGAGCTTTTCCCTGGGGCAGAACGGCAGCTACTCCGCCCGGCTCACCGTGAGCCCCCGGGTGGACACCCTCAACCCCACCACCCGCATGGAGGGCTGGTACCTCTACGAGTTCACCTTTGAGCTGCAGGCCCAGCTGGTGCTCACCCTCTCTCACACCAGCATGGTGCAGGGAGGCGTGGTGGCGGTGAAGCTCACCGGCGTCATGGGGGACACGGTGCCCACCCTGTCCTGTGAGCTGGCCCCGGCGGTGTTCACGTTCCACAACAACGCCTGGATCACCTACATACCGGTGGACTACAACCAGTTCGGCGGCGACTACGAGATCACCGCCTCTGCCGGCGGCCAGACGGTGAGTGCCTCGGTGTACATCTACGGCCGGGAGACCCGGGAGCTGGACACCTACACCATCGACGGCTCCGCCGCCATCCCCTACATCGGCTCGGTGCCCAGCCAGGCAAAGGACGTGATGTCCATCTGCGACCCGGACGTATACTGGTCCGGCGCTTTCACCCAGCCGGTGAGCGGCAAGGTGGTGCGGGACTACGCGGTGATGGAGTACACCGACCGCGTCGACGAGGCCACCCTGGCCATCTACCCGGAGCTGGCCGCCCTGAACGAGCTCATCGCCCCCCGCCGTAGCGTCAACGTGACCATGGCGGTGAACCCCGGCACCAAGGTGGTGGCTCCCGCCGCCGGGCGGGTGGTCTATGCCGGCATCGCCGGCGCCGCCGGCCGCACCATCATCATCGAGCACGGCTGCGGCCTCAAGAGCCTCATCTACCTGCTGGGCCGCATCGACGTGAACGAGGGGGACTATGTGGCCCAGAACGACGTGATCGGCACCACCCAGGGCCATGTCACCTGCGAAATGCGCCTGTACGACATCTCTATCAGCCCCTGGGAGGCCTGGCGCGGCCAGGGCGCCCTGATGTGGAAAGGCTGAACAAAAACCGCCCGCCGCGGGAGGCTTCTCCCATGCGGCGGGCGGCTTTTTTGCGCATTTATTATACAATATGTATTATTCCATTTAAGCAATACAATAATGCAGGGCCAGCAGCACCGCCAGCAGCCCCACATTGGCCAGGGTGAACCAGAACAGGTACCGTGGCCGCAGGGCGGGGTATGCCTTGGCGAAGAATTTGTAGGAGATGAGGCTGGCCATGGAGGCGATCAGGGTGCCCAGGCCGCCCAGGTCGCAGCCGACGATCAGGGCGGGCCAGTTTTCGCTGTACCGCGCCAGCAGCAGGGCGGCGGGCACGTTGCTGATCACCTGGCTGGCGGCCACCGCCACCGCCACCTCCCGGCCGGCCAGGGCCTGCTCCAACAGGGCGGAGAAGGCAGGCAGCCGGCCCGTGTTGCCGATGAAGACGAAAAAGGCCACAAAGGCGCCCAGCAGCGAGTAGTCCAGCTTTGCCAGCAAAGGCCGGTCCGCCGCCAGCAGGAAGGCCAGCGTGGCGGCGGCCGCCGCCAGGGGCGGCAGCACCTTGGCGATGCACAAAAGGCACAGCGCCCCGCCGCCGGCGTACCACCAGGCCCGGCCGCCCCACCGCACCGCCGGCGGGTCCACCCGGGCGGTCACCGGCCCGCTTTTGGGGGCCAGGGCCAGCAGGGCCAGCAGCGCCCCCGAGGCGGCCACATAGGGGGCCAGCAGGGCGCAGAACGCGGCGAAGCCCATCCCCGACCGGTTGTAGAGGTAGAGGTTCTGGGGGTTGCCCATGGGGGTGAACATGCTGCCCAGGTTGGCAGCCAGGGTCTGGAGCACCACCAGGGGGATGGCCAGCCGCCGGCAGTCGGCCATTTCCAGCACCACCAGCCCAAAGGGCACAAAGGTGATCAGCGCCACGTCGTTGGTCACCAGCATACTGACAAAAAAGGGCAGGGCCACCAGGGCCAGCAGCATCCGCCGGGTGGTGGCGGTACGCCGCAGCAGCGCCGCGCCCACCGCGTCGAACAGGCCCAGCTGTTGCAGGCCCTTGGTCACCGCCATCAGGCTGAACAAAAGGGCCAGGGTGTCCCAGTCGATGTAGGCAAGATAGCCCTTGTCCGGCGGCACCGCCGCCATGGAGGCCAGCGCCAGCAGCGCTGCCACCACCAGCACCGCCTCCGCCTTGGCAAAGGCCAGCGCCCGCTGTGTGAATGTTTTCATATCCTCTTCCCACCTGTTTGCCGCAAAGAGGCGCCCCACCGCCGGGCGGGGCGCGTTTGCCGGTTTGTTTGTTTCAGTCGTCCAGCTCAAAGTCGCCGGCCTGTAATTCGTCCAGCGCCGCGTCCGGCTCGGCGGCCAGCCGCCGGCCCTGGTTCAGAATGGCCTGTTCCAGCTTGTTGCGGGCCATGCGGCCGTTGCCGTTTTCGGCGGCGTTTTCCGCCTGCTTGCGGTCGTAGTAGGCCCGCAGGGGCCCGTCGCAGTTGGCCGCCAGCCGATAGCCCCGGCCGCGGGCGTTGATCTTCGTGATGGCCAGCAGCTCGGCCCCGGTGTAGTCCGGGAACTCGATCTTGTTGGGAAAGCGGCTTCGCAGGCCGCTGTTCGCCTCTAAAAATTCCTCCATCTCTTTGGTGTAGCCCGCCAGGATGACCACCAGGTCCTCCCGCTCGTCCTCCATGCCCTTGACCAGGGTGTCGATGGCCTCCAAGCCGAAAGAGTCCTCCTCGCCCCGCCAGAGGGAGTAGGCCTCGTCGATGAACAGCACCCCGCCGACGGCGGACTGGATCACCTTTTGGGTGAGGGGGGCGGTATGGCCCACATAGCGGCCCACCAGGTCCGCCCGGCTCACCTCCACCAGCTGCCCGCCGGACAGCGCCCCGATGGCCTTGAGATACCTGCCCACCAGCCGGGCGATGGTGGTCTTGCCGGTGCCCGGGTTGCCGGTGAAGATCATGTGCATGGTGAGGCTGGCCGTTTTCATGCCGGCGGCCGCCCGGCGCCTTTGGGCGGCGATGTTGTCCTGCAAGCGCAGCACGTAGTCCTTGACCTCGTCCAGGCCCACGATGGAGGCCAGCTCCGCCTTGACCGCCTCCAGGTCGCCGGTATATTCCCCGGGCAGCACCGCCAGCAGGTCCAGGGGCGCGCCGCCGTCAAAGCGCACGATGACCCGGCCCGCCTCGTCCCGGCCCAGGGCCGCGGCGGACGCGGCCTGCCCCCGCAGCTTGTACTCCGCCAAAGCGGCAAAGCACCGCTGGCAGAAGTCGGCCAGCAGGCCCACCCCCTGGCGGCCCTTGTCCGCCGCCAGGTCCGCCAGGCCGCTGCCGGGGGCGGCGGCCTCCACCGTCAGGGCCCAGCCCAGCCGCTCCCTGGCCCGGCGGGCCAGCTCGTTGAGCTGCCGGCCGGCGATGGCCAGCAGTTCCTCGCCGGAGAAAGGCTGGGCCTCGCACTCGTCCCCCACCGCGGCGGCGAACTTCGCCCCCAGCACCTCCGCCAGGCCCCGCACCCCCTCCGGGCACAGGAAGATCAGATACTTGCCGCCGGCGCCCAGCGAGCCCACCGCGCCGGGGGCCAGGGCGTTGCCGGCCTCCACCAGGATGCCCTTTTGCAGCACATACCGGCTGGACAGCCGGGCGCTGCCGGCAAGGGCCAGCTGGGCCAGCAGGGCCAGGCAGCCCGGGTGGCACTGGCCGGCGTTTTCAAACACCAGCGCCTGGTCCGGCCCCGCCAGGGCGGCGTAGAGATCCTGCAAAAAGAGCTTCTCCTGCTCCGGCCCCGGGTAGAGGGCCAGGTCCATCCAGGCCACCTGGCCCCCCAGCAGCCCCTCGGCCGCCAGGGCCCGGGCGGTCTCGGCCAGGGCGTAGTGCCGGCCCCGGCCGGGCTTGCCCGCCACCACGATGACGTTTTTCACCTCGTCCTGCCCCCGGCCCAGCACAAAGGGCCGGCGGAAAGCCGCCAGCAGCCGGGCGGCAAATTCCCGCTGCCCCACCAGCGCCTCCCGCTGCCGTTCGGCCGCCGCCGCAAAGGCGGCGTCGGTGTCTTTGGGGGCGGCGGGCACGGAGGCTGCCGCCGCCTGGCCGGGGGCGAGCAGGCCGTCCCGCTCCATCTCCCGGGCAAGGCCCTGGCCCAGCCGGGCGATCTCCCGGGCCTGGTCCTCCAGCTGCTTTGTCAGCGCCTCGCTGTTCTGCAAAAGCCGCCGGCCGTCGGCGGCTTCGGCTGCTTTCCGCGCCTGGCCGGTGCGGGCGGCGGCCTGCTCCAGCTGCTTTTGTGCCCGGGCCAGCGCCTCATCGGCCGTGTCCGGGCGGGAGGGGGCCGCATCCGGGCTCTTCCCGCCGAAATGCAGCCGGCCGCCGGGGCCGAACACCCCGTTCATCAGGTCTTCCCAGTCGTTGGTAGGCATGGCTCACCCCTCCTCCTTTTGCAGTTTGGCCCGCAGGGCGGCGGCGTCCACCGCCCCTTTCAGCTCCTTGGCGCTGCATCCGGCCCGGCCGCCGCCGGCGCAGGCACAGGCGCAGGCGCAGGAGACACAGGCGCAGGCGCAGGCACAGCCTCCGCCCGACCGCCGCCCCGCGCCGGAGCCCCGGCTGGAGCCGCCGCCAAAGCCGCCGGAGGAGCCGCTTCCGCCGCCCCGGGGCGGGCGGGGCCCGCCGTGGTAGTGGGGCCCGAACCAGCCAAAGCCCCCGAAAAAGTAGTCGCCGGACAGGCGCCGGATGAGGATCCAGAGGATCATGGCGGTGACCACCAGCAACCAAAGCGCCTGGGTCATATCCAGGCTGCCGTGATACTGCACAGAGTCCGGGCCATACCCGCCGGTGTCAGCGCTGCCCCGGTCCAGAGCGGGGTCCAGGGGCGCGGCGGCAAAGGCGCTTTGGTCCGGGTAGTCAGCGGTAAAGGTGAGCCGGGCGCCCTCGGGCAGGTCGGTCCACTCGCCCTGCACCCCGTTCGGGGTGTCGATCAGGTCACCGGTCACCGGCGAACCGTCCAGTTTGGCGGCGTAGCTGGCCCGGGCGGCGCCGTCCTCCCAGGTAAAGGTGAGCTGTTTTGTCTTGGCCTCGTCGAACCAGCCGGGGGTAAATTCAAAATTCACCGAGCCGTCGTCGTAGAGCTCATAGATGTGGGTCACCTGGAGGGTGAACTCGAGGCGCACCGTCTCGCCGGCGTAGTAGCGCCGGTCCAGGTCCAGCCGGACATAGTCGCCCCCCTCCGACCAGGGATAGAGGCTGGCGATGGTGTCGCTCTGGCGCACCGGCTCCACGTTCTGGTTGGGCACCCCGATCTTCACCCACTCCAGCGGGCCGGCGCTGGTGGAGTCCAGCACTTTCCAGTGGATGTCGTAGTCGATCTCGGCGCTGCCGTCCGGCTGCAGGCGCACGGTGATGAAGTACTTTTCGATCTCGTCCAGGTTGGCGGCGCTCACCGCCGGGCACAGCAGCAGCGCCGCGGCCAGCGCCAGCGCGGCCAGGACCAGCGCGAAGCGTTTTATCCCTTTCATTGGACGCCCTCCTTTTGCCGAAGCTGGCAGATATGGTCCATTTTGGCGCTCTCGGCCCGGATGGCCGCGCACCGGGGGCTGTGCCAGATGGCGCTCCAGTCGCTTGTGAGGATGTTGCCCAGCTCCCCGCCGGAAAGCCAGCTCTGGCAGGGCACCACCGTGCCGTCCGGGGCAAGGGCCATGTTGCTCAGGCAGGCCCCGCAGGTGGGGGCCATGGGCAGCCCCAGGCCCAGCAGCGTCTCGGCGGGCAGCCAGCCGGGGCTGGTGAAGTCGATCTCCATGCCATTTTCGGCGCAGTATGCCACCGCCCGGCGCAGGATATCCTCCAGCGCTTCGGGGGCAAGGCGGGTGGCCCGGCTGCCCTCGGTGAGGGCCGCCCCGGTGGGGATGAGCCCCGAGCAGGTGACATAGCGCACCCCCAGGCCGTGGAGGAACTCCAGAGTGGCGGCGTAGTGGGCATTGCGGCTGCAAAGGGGGGTGTTCACGCTCACCGAGAGCCCCGCCGCCAAAGCGTTGCGGATGCCCGCCACCGTGTCGTCAAAGCCCGGCGCACCCACCAGCTCGTTGTGGACGCTCTCGTCGGCGCTGTACAGGGTGATCTGCACACTGTCCAGGCTCGCTTCATAAAGGGCCTTGCAGAGCTCCGGGGTGAGCAGCCGGCCGTTGGTATTCAGCCGGGTGACGAACCAGCGGGCGGCGTCCACCAGCTCCACCAGGTCGGGCCGCAGGGTGGGCTCCCCGCCGGTGAAAGTGACCTGGGGCACCCCCGCCTTTTGCAGCTTTTCCAGCGCCCGCTTCCAGTCGGCGGTGCTCAGCTCCCCCGCGCCCGCGTCCCGCTGGCCGGCGGCGTAGCAGTGCAGGCACTTCTGGTTGCAGTTCCAGCGGCCCTCCTTTTCCATGGCGCTGATCATCAGGTCCATCCGGTGGGGGGCGGTCATCCGGGGGGCGTAGTCCCCCAGGCTGATGGGAGCCACCGCCTCCTGCGGCTCCTCGCCCCGGGCGATGGCGATGAAGCTCTGGAGCATCCGGTCCAGCTCGGCGCGCATCCGGGCCGGCTTCACCCCCGGATACACCCGCCGGGCGGCGGCCACCGCGGCGGCGGCGATGTCCTCCAGCGTCTCGTCCGGGATCTCCCGCCCCGCCCAGGGCTCCAGCGCGTCCATCAGGCAGGCCAGCAGCACCGCCCAGGAGATGTTCAGCGGCAGCACGTCCCGCCCGTTCACGATGACCAGGTAGGGCACGCTGCGCCGCAGGCTGGCGGCGGGGGGCAGCAGATGCAGCCGCACCACCCCCGGGCCGCCCGGGTCCAGGGTGATGTGCCGCACCTGGCACAGGTGTTTTTTGCGGTAGAGGAATTCCCGCAGGGTGACAAGGTCGATCATGGCGCTCTTCTCCTTTTTTGGGGCGAACGGTTTGCCGCCTGTTGTACCACATTGTACCACACCCGGCCTGCCAAAAAAAGAGCGGCGGCCCTCCCTTTTTGCCCGTCGCGGCCGCTTTTGTCTCTCCGGGAGGCGGGCGCTGTCCCCCCTTTGTATTTTTATCCTTTTTCGGCGGGAAAAGGAGGGGGTTTTCATAGATATTTTACAAATTTGTACACACAACCGACGATTTTTTTCATATAATTAAGAGTGAGGCAGTCTTTGTGCTGCAACGACTTTTTTGCCGAGGTGATCCTGCATGGACAGACCCGACCATTTTGTAGTCTTCGACCGGGTGTGCAAGTATTACCGGATGGGGGAGGTGCGCATCGCCGCCGCCGACCACATCAGCTTTACCATCGACAAGGGGGAGTTCTGCGTCATCGTGGGGCCCTCCGGCGCGGGCAAGACCACCGTGCTCAACATGCTGGGCGGCATGGACACCTGTGACGAGGGCCACATCTGGCTGGACGGCGCCGAGGTCAGCGCCATGAGCCAGCGCCAGCTCACCGCCTACCGCCGCCACGACGTGGGCTTTGTCTTCCAGTTCTACAACCTGGTGCAGAACCTCACCGCCCTGGAAAACGTGGAGCTGGCCAGCGAGATCTGCCGCGACCCCCTGGACGCTGCCGACACCCTGGCCCACGTGGGCCTTGCCGAGCGCACCGCCAACTTCCCCGCCCAGCTGTCGGGCGGCGAGCAGCAGCGGGTGTCCATCGCCCGGGCGCTGGCCAAAAACCCCAAGATCCTGCTGTGCGACGAACCCACCGGCGCGCTGGACTACAACACCGGCAAGCAGGTGCTCAAACTTTTGCAGGACACCTGCCGGAACACCGGCCGCACGGTGATCGTGATCACCCACAACAGCGCCCTCACCGCCATGGCCGACCGGGTCATCCGCATCAAGAGCGGCCAGGCCATCTCCAACGAGACAAACCCCCACCCCACCCCGGTGGAAGAGATCGAGTGGTGATATTTTTTGCTGAACAAGACCTACCGTAGATCCATGCTGCGGACGGTGCGCTCCAGCCTGTCCCGCTTCCTGGCCATCTTCGCCATCGTGGCGCTGGGGGTGGGCTTTTTGTCCGGGCTGCTGGCCTCGCCGGTGGACATGCGCCTGTCGGCGGACCGGTACTGCCGGGACGCACAGCTCTATGACATCAAGATCCAGGCCACCCAGGGCCTCACCGACGACGACCTCGCGGCGGTAAAGGCCATCGAGGGGGTCGATCAGGTCATGCCCGCCTGGGACATGGACCTGGTGCTGGACCGGCCGGCCACCGGCGAGTCGCTCACCAGCCGGCTGATGAGCCTGCCCGCCGAAAACGCCGACGCGCAGATGAACCAGCTCACCCTGGTGGAGGGCCGGATGCCCGCCGCCCCCGGCGAGGCGGTGGTCACCGCCAGCCTGGAGTTCGGCACCACCCTGCCCGCCGTGGGCGAGACGCTGGAGGTGGACCCGGTGGAGAACGACGAGGACGTCACCGACGCCCTGCCCGCCGACCTGACGGTGGTGGGCACCGTGCGCTCGGCCGCCTACTTCTCGCTGGAGACCGAGTACACCAACGTGGGCACCGGCACCGTGGACGTGTTCCTGTATACCCCCGCGGACACCTTTGACATGGAGAGCTACACCACCTTTTACATCGCGGTGGAGGGCGCCCGGGCGCTGAACTCTTTCTCCGACGAATACGAGGACACGGTGGCCGCCGTCTACGACCGGCTGGACGACATCAAGGCCCAGCGGGCCCAGGCCCGCTACGACGAGATCATCGACGAGGCCGAGCAGGCCCTGGCGGACGCGAAGCAGGAGTACGAGGACGCCAAGGCCGAGGCCGAGCAGGAGCTGGCGGACGCCGAGCAGGAGCTGGCGGACGGCTGGGCGGAGCTGGCGGACGCCGAGCAGGAGCTGGCGGACGCCAAGGTGGAGATCGACAACGGCCAGGCGGTGCTGGACACCAACAAAAACGAATTCTACCTGCTGCTGCCCGGCTACCGCCAGGAGATCGCCGACGGCAAGGAGAAGATCCTGGACTCCCAGGCCCAGCTGGACGAGGGCCAGGCCCAGCTGGACGAGGCCCGCGCCCCCCTGGACCAGCTCAAGACGGGCAAGGACGAGTTCTGGGCCATGGTCCCCACCCTGAACGGCGCGCTGGCCATGCTGGGCCAGCAGCCCATCGACACTGCCGACCAGTCGGACGGGGCCACCATCAACGCCATCGCCTATCTCCAGCAGGTGTTCGCCAACCTGCCCGGCGGCGACCAGACCGCCGGCGACCAGACCGCCGGCGACCAGGCCGGCGGCGACCAGACCGCTGGCGACCAGGCCGGCGGCGATACCGCCCTGTCCGGCGGCCAGGAGCAGACCGGCGGCATGGCGCTGACGCCGGAGATGATCGCCGGGCTGCAGCAGCAGCTGGAGCAGCTGGCGCCGCTCAAGGCGGGGCTGGAGGCGCTGGCGGCCCAGGGCGCCACCCTGGACGCCTCGCTGGCGGCCATCGACGCCCAGCAGGCCCAGATCGCCGAGGGCCGGCGGCAGCTGTCCGACGGCTGGCAGACCCTGCTGGAAAAGGAGCAGGAGCTCAACGACACGGTGGCCTCCACCGAGCAGGCCTTTGCGGACGCGGACGCCGAGCTGCTGGATGCCCGGCAGCAGTACGCCGACGGCCTGGAAGAGCTGGAGGAGGGCCGCCAGGAGCTGATCGACGGCCAGAAAGAATACGAGGACGCCAAGGCCGAGGCCGAGCAGGAGCTGGCGGACGGCTGGGAGGAGATCCTGGACGCCGAGAGCGAAGTGCGGGAGATCGAAAAGGGCAAGTGGGTGCTGGGCGACCGCGGCGACAACGCGGGCATCTCCAGCTACGGCGACAACGCCGACAAGATCGCGGCCATCGCCACCGTCTTCCCGGTGTTCTTCTTCCTGGTGGCGGCGCTGGTGGCGCTGACCACCATGACCCGCATGGTGGAGGAGGAGCGGGGCCAGGTGGGCACCATGAAAGCCCTGGGCTACTCCCGCCGGCAGATCGCCGCCAAGTACATCCTCTACGCCCTGGCGGCCACCCTGGCGGGCAGCGCGGTGGGGATGCTGGTGGGTATGCAGCTGTTCCCCCGGATCATCCTCAGCGCCTACGGCATCATGTACGACCTGCCGGTGCTCTACACCCCTTTCAACGCCCAATTCGGCGCGATCGCCACCGGCGCGGCCCTGGCCTGCACCCTGATCGCCACCATGAACGCCTGCGGCACGGAGCTGAAAGAGCAGCCCGCCAGCCTGATGCTGCCCAAGGCCCCCAAGGCGGGCAAGCGCATCTTCCTGGAGCACATCGGCCCGCTGTGGCGGCGGATGCGGTTCACCCACAAGGTCACCGCCCGCAACCTGTTCCTCTATAAAAAGCGGTTCTTCATGACGGTGGTGGGCATCGCCGGCTGCACCGCCCTGCTGGTCACCGGCTTCGGGGTGCGGGACTCCATCTCCAACATCACCACCCTGCAGTTCGAGGAGCTGGCCCACTACCAGCTGCTGGTGTCGCTGCAGGACGAGAGCGCCCTGGAGGGCCGGGACCTGCGGGCCATCCTGGACGCGGGCGACCGGATCACCGACAGCCTGGCGGTGAGCCAGCAGGATATGACGGTGGTGCCCGAGGAGGGCAAGCCGGCGGACAACCTGTACGTCACCGTGCCCAGCGACACCGACAGGATGCGGGAGTACTTCACGTTCCGCCAGCGGGGCAGCGGCGAGGCGGTGGCGTTCGGCGAGGGCGAGGTGATCGCCACCGAAAAGCTGGCCGAGCGCCAGGGCCTGGACGTGGGCGACACCATCACGGTGGAAAACGGCGACGGCGAGCAGGCCACGTTCACCATCACCGGCATCTGCGAGAACTACGTCTACCACTACCTGTACATGACCGCCGACACCTACCGGGCGGCCTTTGGGGAGGACCCCGAGCCCAACCTGCTCTATTGTCGGCTGGGCGACGGGATGGACGACCAGGCGGCGGAGGGCGAACTGGCCAGCGACCTGCTCAAGTGCCGGGACATCGCCGGCGCCCAGTTCACCCACGAGATCACCGCCAGCTTCACCCAGAGCATCGACAACATCAACTTCATCGTGGTGGTGCTCATCATCGCCGCGGGGGCGCTGGCCTTTGTGGTGCTGTATAACCTCACCAACATCAACATCACCGAGCGGGCCAAGGAGCTGGCCACCATCAAGGTGCTGGGCTTCTTCGACGGGGAGGTGGCCGCCTACATCTACCGGGAGACGGCCATCCTCACGCTGATCGGCACCGTCTGCGGCCTGCTGTTCGGCATCGCGCTGCACACCTTTGTCATCCGCACCGCCGAGGTGGACATGGTCATGTTCGGCCGGTCCATCTTCCCGCTGAGCTTTGTCTGGTCGGCGCTGCTGACCATCCTGTTCAGCCTGCTGGTGAACCTGGTGATGTTCCGCAAGCTGAAAGCCATCAGCATGGTGGAGAGCCTCAAGGCCCCGGAATGAGCCGGCCCCTGCGGCCGGCCGCAAAAACGAGACAAAGGCGGGGCGCGGCCATTGGCCGCGCCCCGCCTTTTCTGCCGCGCCCCGGGGCGGCCTTTAAAAACGCCGCGGGAAAGCCGGGGTGGCATAAGAAAACGACGGTTTCGCCCGGGGATCCTGGTGCATAAAGCCAAAGGGCGGCCCGATACCGCTGGGTATCGGGCCGCCTCTTTTTCCGTCCGCCCCGGCCCGGTGGGGCCGGGGCGTTGTGTTTCGGATATTGCCGCAGGGTCCGCCGCCTCGCCGCCGGGGTGTCCGCGGGGCCTCTCGCCCCGGACCCCAAAGGGGAGCGGAGCGGGCCGGCCGCGGCCCCGCCCGTCCGCAAACCGGGCGTTGTCGCCCCGGCGCGGCACCGGCTTCGGGCCCGACGACCGCTCCCGCTTCTCCCCCCGGCGCCTTGTGGGCCCAGGCAGTGGGGAAATCACGGGAAAACGGGGTCAGCGCACCAGTTTCTTGAACTCGTCGGCGACGAACTGCACCTTGGGCCCGATGATCACCTGCACGCTGGTCTTGCCCGGGCGAACGACGCCCGCGGCGCCGGAGGCCTTGATCTTCTTCTCGTCCACCAGCAGGCGGTCCTTGACCTCCAGGCGCAGGCGGGTGATGCAGTTGTCCACGTTGGTCACGTTGGCGGCGCCGCCCACGCCCTCCAGAATGGCCTGGGCCATGGCGGCGTAGTTGTCGCTGCTCAACTCGATCTTCATCTCGGCCTCGGCGTTGTCGTCCTCACGGCCGGGGGTCTTCAGGTCCATGGCGGTGATCACGATGCGGAAGATCACATAGTAGATCACGAAGAAGACCAGGCCGATGGGGATCAGCAGCCAGGGGTTCTGGGCAAAGGGCGCGTTGAAGCTCAGGAACCAGTCGATGAAGCCGGCGCTGAACTGGAAGCCCGCCCGGATGGGCAGGGCGGCCACCACGGCCACCGAGATACCGGTGAGCAGGGCGTGGATCACGTACAGCACGGGAGCCAGGAACATGAAAGAGAACTCCATGGGCTCGGTGACGCCGGTGAGGAAAGAGCACAGGGACACCGACAGCAGGATGCCGGCGGTGATCTTTTTCTTGTTGTCCTTGGCGGTGTGGTACATGGCCAGGGCCGCGCCGGGCAGACCGAACATCATCACGGGGAAGAAGCCGGCCTGGTACATGCCGGTGACGCCCTGGACGCCGCCCTCGACGGTGCCCCAGAACTTGCCGATGTCATAGATGTTGGCCACATCGAACCAGAACACGCTGTTCAGGGCGTGGTGCATGCCGATGGGGATCAGCAGGCGGTTCAGGAAGCCGTAGATGCCGGCGCCCACAGCGCCCAGGCCCATGATGCTCTCGCCCACCCAGACCAGGAAGCCGTAGACCACGGGCCATACGAAGTACAGGGGGATGCAGGTGAGCAGGGTAAAGATGACGGTCATGATGGGCACAAAGCGGCGGCCCGCAAAGAAGCCCAAAAAGTCCGGCATGTTGGTCTTGTAGAACTTGTTGTAGCAGCCGGCGGCGATCAGACCGCACAGGATGCCGATGAACTGGTTATTGATCTTGCCGAAGGCGGCGGGCACCGCGTCGGCGCCCATGATGGAGCCCACCACGGCAGAGCTGAGCATGGTCTGCACGGTCAGCCAGGAGATGATGGCCGCCAGAGCGGAGGTGCCCTCCTGGTCCTTGGACATGCCGATGGCCACGCCCAGGGCGAAGAGGATCGCCATGTTGTCGATCAGGATGCCGCCGGCCTTGATGAGCAGCATGGCCAGCATAC
Organism: Candidatus Allofournierella merdigallinarum; assembly: GCA_019117205.1. Classification (GTDB taxonomy): domain Bacteria; phylum Bacillota; class Clostridia; order Oscillospirales; family Ruminococcaceae; genus Allofournierella_A; species Allofournierella_A merdigallinarum. The sequence goes on from DXAC01000001.1 coordinate 37,234, forward strand.
TGTTGGCGCCCCATCCGGAGGGGTCGATCCAGTAACCAATGCCCATCAGCACGCCGCCGATCGGCAGGCAGGCCACAGGCAGCATCAGAGATTTGCCCAAACGTTGCAAAAATCGCATCATAAGTATATCCTCCTAATACGGTCGTTGGACCGGGGCGATGTGCCGCCGGTCACAGCCTATATCGGAAAGGGCGGCCGGCCCACGACCATCCCTCCTTGCGGCAGCTCACAGGTTGGCCCGCAGGAAATCGGCCACGGACGCGGCGGCGGCCTCCTCGTCGGCGCCGTCGAAAGTGAGGGTGAGCTCCATGCCCTGTTTGGCAGCCAGCTTCATCACACCCAGGATGCGCTTGGCATCCACGGCGGCGCCGCCGTTGGCGCTTATTTTCACCGCGCAGGCGTGGCGGCTGGCCTCCTTGACCAGAAGCCCGGCGGGACGCGCGTGCAGCCCCAGCGGGTCGGTGATGGTGTACTTGATCTCTTTCATGGTCTCATACCTCGCTTTCACAGATTTTTGCCCGCAGCTCCAGCACCCGGCCGGGAGAGACGGACAGCTCGTCACAGCCCATCTCCAGGAAGAGCTCGGTGAGGGTGGGGTCCGCCCCCAGCTCGCCGCAGATCCCGGCCCAGATGCCCTGGGCGTGGGCGTTTTCCACTGTCATCCGCACCAGCGCCAGCACCGCCGGGTGGTGGGTGTCCAGAAATTCCTCCAGCGCGGCGTTCTGCCGGTCCAGCGCCAGGGTGTACTGGGTCAGGTCGTTGGTGCCCACGCTGAAGAACTGCACCTCTTTGGCCAGCTCGGCGCTGATCAGGGCGGCGGCGGGCGTCTCGATCATGACCCCCAGCTCCACCTCGCCGAACGGCACCCCCTCGTCGGCCAGCTCCTGCCGGATCTTCTGGCAGAACGCCTTGGCCCGGCGCACCTCTTCCACCGAGGCGATCATGGGGAACATGGCGCTGAGCGGGCGCAGGGCGGCCGCCCGGTAGATGGCCCGCATCTGGGGGCGGAAGATGTCCTCCCGGCACAGACACAGCCGGATGCCCCGGCAGCCCAGGGCGGGGTTCTCCTCGGCGGGCAGATGGAAGTAGTCCGCCTGCTTGTCCGCGCCGATGTCCAGCGTGCGGATGACCAGCGGCCGGTCCCCCAGCTTCCGGGCCGCCTGGCAATAGGCCTCGTACAGCTCCTCCTCGGTGGGGAAATCGCTGCGCCCCAGATAGAGGAACTCGCTTCGCAGCAGGCCCACGCCCTCGGCGTCCTGGGCCAGGGCGGCGTCCACGTCGTCCGGGCTGCCGATGTTGGCCAGCAGCTTGATCCGCCGGCCGCTGCGGGAAACGGTGGGCACGCCCCGGTAGGCCTCCAGCCGGCGGCGGCGCTCCGCCGCCTCCTCCGCCTTGCGGATCATGGCGGACAGGGTCTGGCCGTCCGGTTCCAGGTAATAGCGGCCGGCAAAGCCGTCCACGATCATGGGGCAGCCGTCCTCCACATCGGGCAGGTCCCGTGCCTGCACCAGCGAGGGGATGTTCATCGTCCGCGCCAGGATGGCGATGTGGCTGTTGGCGGAGCCCTGGCGGGTGACAAAGGCCAGGATCTTGTCCCGGGGCAGCTGCACCGTCTCGCTGGGGGTCAGGTCCTCCGCCAGCAGGATGCAGGGCTCGGGCAGCGAAAACTCCTGCCGGCCGCCGCAAAGGATGTTCACCAGCCGCTGGGACACATCCCGCACGTCCGCCGCACGGGCTTTCATATAGGGGTCGTCCAGGGCGGCAAAGGCCTCGCTGAATTCCTCGCCGGTGGCCTTGGCGGCGCGGGCCGCCCCCTCGCCGGCCTCCAGGCGGGCCTGGACGCTTTCCAGAAAGTCCTGGTCGTCCAGCATGAGCAGCTGCACCTCCAGGATCATGGCCTGCTCTTCGCCCAGTTCCCGGCAGGCGGTCTCATACAGCCCGGTGAGCTGGGCGCGGGCGGTCTCGCAGGCGGCCTCGAAAGCCTGCCGCTCTGCCGCCGCGTCGCCGCTGGGCTCGGGCAGGGGCGCCTGCTCCTGCCGCCAGGTGCGGGCGGGGCCGATGGCGATGCCGGAGAACACCGGTTTTCCGACGCCTTCAAACATGGGTGATCCTCCCCTTTCCTGTTTGGTTCACGGCCGGGTGAGCTCCAGCACCGTCTCCCCCTCGGCCACCGCGCCCGTGCGCGGGGTCACCGCGGCGTAGGCGTCGGTGTTGCAGATCACCATGGGGGTAATGGTGTCGAAGCCGGCGTCGGCGATCGCCTGGCGGTCGAACTCGATGAGCAGCTGGCCGGCGGACACATGGTCGCCGTTCTTCGCGTGGACGGTGAAGTACTTGCCCTCCAGCGAGACCGTCTCCAGCCCCACATGGATCAGCACCTCGGCGCCGCAGTCGGCCTTGAGGCTCACCGCGTGGCCGGTGTCGAACATCAGGTCCACGGTGGCGTCGCAGGGGGCGACCACCCGGTCGGCGGCGGGGCGGATCGCCACGCCCTTGCCCAGGATCTCCTCCCCAAAGGTGGGGTCGCTCACCTCGGACAGCGCCACGGCCTCGCCGGCCACCGGCGCGCCCAGGCAGATCCCGACCGACTTTTTCGCGAACAGCTTGTCAAAAATGCCCATTTCTCCCATTCCTTCCTTTCTCTTTTTCACGGTTGCCGGCGGGCACGGTGCAGGCTGGCAGCCAGATAAGCGGACTCCTCGGGGGCCAGGACGTTGCCGGCGCGGCGCTCCAGCCCCTCCACCAGCTGCCGGGCACACTGGTATTCGTCGGGGTAGCACTGGCGCACCGACTCCACAAAGCGCTCGTCGCCCCGGGGCGGCATGCTGCCGCCGGAAAAGGCGCGCAGCACCAGGAACTTCAAATTGACGGTGAACTCATCATAAAACCGGCTCTGGGGGTCCAGCCGCAGGCACGGCCAGCCGTCCAGGCTGGAGAGGATGTCGTGGAGGGTCTGGGTGATGTGCAGCGTGTCGCTGAGGGAGTTGCCGTACTCGGCGTTTACCAGATGCAGCGCGATGTTGGCGGCCTCGTCGTCGGGGAAATAGACTCCCAGCTCCCGGGCAAGCAGCTCCAGGGCGTACTTGCCCACCTTGTACTCGTCGGCGTAGAACGTCCGCACCTCCGCCAGCAGTGTGTTGGGAAAGGAGGCGCCGCTGCGCTGCCGCTCGATGGCAAAGCAGACGTGGTCGGTAAGGGTGATGTAAACGCTGGGGCTGAGCCGGCGGCCCAGGTCACGGGTGGCCCGGTCCACGATCTGGCTGCACAGCTCCACCTGCCGGGCCGGCAGGCTGGAGAACAGGTCGGTGAGCCGGCGGGCGTCGGCGGGGGTGTCCATACGGAACAGCTTTTCCACGCGGGAGCTCTCCAGCTCGTCGCCGGGGCGCAGCGAATAGCCGAGGCCCCGCCCCATGGCGATGAGCTCCCGGCCCTGTTCGTCCTCGCAGGAGACGATATTGTTGTTGATGACTTTTAATACCCGCATAGCGCATCCTCACACGGACAAAAAAAGACCACATCCAAATGCTCTCCAAAAGATCGACCGCTTCTGGAAGCGCATTTGGATATGGTCTTGCCTGCCGAACAGTAACAACCCAACTTTTAACAAATTTAGCTTATCAAATCCGGCAAAAGATTGTCAACGATTTAGGAAAAAGTTCCGATAGTTCTGTTGAACGCACAAAAAACCATTCCAGGATTTGGTTATTCCGCCAACATGGTCCCATTTTTATCACCGGGGCCGCCCCATTTCCGGCCGCGGCGGGCGGGGTTTTTCGCCCCGGAGTGTTTTCCCGCGGCGCACACCATTTCCGCCGGGCGCGGGGCCTGCCGCCGGGACGAAAAAAGCCCTGGCAGCGCTCTCAGGCACTGCCAGGGCTTTTTCCTGGTGGAGAATTAGGGACTCGAACCCCAGACTTCCTGCGTGTGATGCAGGCACTCTAACCAGCTGAGCTAATCCTCCGCGACGCAGTTTATTATAGCACGCCCCCGGCGAAAATGCAAGGGGAAATTTTCGAACTTTTTGCCCGGCCGGCCCGGGCCGGCAAAAGGGCGGGGCGGCGCGGTTTTTTCTTGCATTGCGGCGGGGCGCGTGGTATTCTGATAGAAGTGTTTTATCTTAACAGTTGGGAAAGCGCGGGTGTCCATATGAAGATCGGATTCGACAACAAACTGTACATTCAAAAACAGACCGAGAACATCCTGGCCCGGATCGACCGGTTCCAGGGCAAGCTCTACCTGGAGTTCGGCGGCAAGCTGTTCGACGACTACCACGCCGCCCGGGTGCTGCCGGGCTTTGACGTGAACGGCAAGGTACGCCTTTTGCACGAGCTGCGGGACAAGGTTGAGATCATCTTCTGCGTGTCCGCCGGCGACATCGAAAAGACCAAGATGCGCGCGGACCTGGGCATCAGCTACGACATGGAGGTGCTGCGCCTCATCGACGACATCACCGCCATGGACATCGCGGTGAACAGCGTGGTGATCACCCAGTACACCGGCCAGCCCGCCGCCGACGCCTTTGCCAAAAAGCTCACCAGCCGCGGGGTGAAGAACTACATCCACCGGCCCATCGCCGGCTACCCCATGGCGGTGGAGCACATCTGCTCCGACGAGGGCTACGGCTCCAACCCCTACGTGGAGACCACCAAGCCCCTGGTGGTGCTCACCGCCCCGGGGCCCGGCAGCGGCAAGCTGGCCACCGCCCTGTCCCAGGTGTACCACGAGTACAAGCGGGGGGTGATGGCGGGCTACGCCAAGTTCGAGACTTTCCCCATCTGGAACCTGCCCCTGAAGCACCCGGTGAACCTTGCCTACGAGGCCGCCACCGCCGATCTGAACGACGTGAACATGATCGACCCGTTCCACCTGGAGGCCTACGGCAAGACCACCGTGAACTACAACCGGGATGTGGAGGCCTTTCCCATCGTACAGAACATCCTGGCCCGCATCACCGGCGACAAGAACTTCTACCGCAGCCCCACCGACATGGGGGTGAACATGGCGGGCTACGCCATCTTCGACGACGAGGTGGTGCGCGAGGCGGCCACCCAGGAGATCCTGCGCCGGTACTACAAGGCCGCCTGTGACGCCAAGCAGGGCAAGGCCAGCGAGGAAGCCCTGCACAAGATCGAGAACATTTTGCAGCAGCTCAGCGTCCACACCGACAGCCGGGCCGTGGTGGCCCCGGCGCTGGAAAAGCAGCGGCAGGCGGAGCGGCCGGCGGCGGCGCTGCAGCTGCCGGACGGGCGCATCATCACCGGCAAGGCCAGCGACCTGATGAGCGCCTCCAGCGCCACCGTGCTGAACAGCATCAAGGCGCTGGCGGGCATCCCCGACGAGGTGCTGCTGATCAGCCAGCAGGTGCTGGTGCCGCTGCTGCGCCTGAAGATCGACTACCTCCACAGCCGGGCCAGCGTGCTCAAGGTGGACGACGTGCTGGCGGGCCTGGCGGTGAGCGCCGCCACCGACCCCACCGCCGCCCGGGCCCTGGCGGCCCTGCCCGCCCTGCGGGACTGCGACATGCACTCCACCCAGATGCTCCACAGCGGCGACGAGGGCACCCTGCGCAAGCTGGGTGTGCGCCTCACCATGGAGCCGGTGTATCCCGGCAAGGACCTCTTTTTCTAAGACATTCCGATGGACGCAAAAGCGGCCTGCGCGAACTTCGCGCAGGCCGCTTTTTGATGTTTTCCGGCGCAGGATATTTACAGCTCGATGTCCTGCAGGCGCAGCAGAGCCAGGATATAAATTTTCAGCGCCTGGAGCAGCTGGTCGATGTTCGCGCCCTCGTTGGCGCCGTGCATGGGGCCGGCGAAGTCCGGCAGGGCGGTGCCCACCCGCTCGGGGCCGAAGCTCACCGCCCGGGGGAAGTGGCGGGCGTAGGTGCCGCCGCCCATGGTGAAAGGCCTGGCGTTTTCGCCGGTGACTTCGTTGTAGGTGTCCACCAGGGCCTGGATGGCCGCATCGTCGGCGCTGATGTAGAAAGGCTCCCGCCAGCGGGCCTGCTCCACCGTGCCGGCGCTGCCCAGCGCCGCCGCCAGCTGCCGGGCGATGACTTCGCCGCTGGTGCTGGTGGGGAAGCGGCAGTCCAGGTCCTGCCAGATGCGCCCGTCCTGGGTGTGGATCATGCCGCCGATGATGGTCAGCGGGTCGAAGACCTCGTCCGCGGCGGCAATGCCCACCCCGCTGCCGTCGGTGGCGTGGTGGAGCTTTTGCAGCACCCGCAGAAAGGCGTTCTCCTCCTCGGTGCAAAGCCCGTTGTCCAGCAGGTAGTCCACGATCAGGCCGATGGCGTTCACCGTGCCGGCGGGCATGGCCGCGTGGCCGCCCTTGCCCCAGCCCCGGATGCGCACCGCGCCGGCCTCCTCCTCCAGGGTGATGCCCTGGCGCTCGGCCAGCTTCGTGATGTCCCCTTTCACCAGGCAGCTGGCCCGGTCCGGGATGACGTTGTGGGCCACGCCGCCGGCGAAGTGCAGGATGTTGCCCGCCAGCGGGCGGCTGACCAGATAGCCGTTGAAGCCGCCCTTTTCCCCGTTGCACACCGGGAACTCGGCGTCCGGCGAGAAGCAGAACGCGGGGGCCGGGTAGTGGGCCAGGTAGTAGTCCACATCCGCCATGCCCGTCTCCTCGTTGGCCCCCAGCAGCGCCCGCACGGTGTACTTCAGGGGCACAGCCCGCTCTTTCAAAAACTTCAGCGCGTACAGGCACAGCACGCTGGGGCCCTTGTCGTCGGCCACGCCCCGGCCGATGAGCCAGCCCTCCCGCACCTGCATGTCAAAGGGGTCGGCGGTCCAGCCGTTGCCCTGGGGCACCACGTCAAGATGGGTGATGGTGGCGATCTGGGCGCCGCTCTCGCCCGCAAGTTCCGCCCAGCCGATGTAGTTTTCGCAGTTGTGGGTGGCAAGGCCCATCTCCCCGGCGATGGCCAGGCCCTGGGCAAGGGCGGCGGCGGGGCCGGGGCCGAACGGCTTGCCCGGCTCGGGCGTGCCCTCCACGCTGGGCACGTCCACCAGCCGCTTGATGTCCCGGACGATGTTCTCCCGGTTTTCGGCCACGAAAGCGTCCACCGCGGCCCGATACTGTTCACAAAGCATGGCGATTATCTCCTTTTTGGTTGGTCGATACTGCTATTATACCACCGGCGGGCGGGCTTGAAAACCATTTCCCCGGCGGGGGTTTTCTGCTATAATATAGGAAAATCCCACAGAAACCCGAGGAAGATGCCATGAAGGACAAAAAAGCCCTGAAAACCAACCTGATCTTCGCCGGCGTGCTGCTGGCGCTGGCGGCGGTGATGCTGGCGGTGCTCTCCTTGCGGCCGGCGGGGGGCACGGCGATCCTCACCTACGGCGAGGAGGGCAGGACCATGGAGATCCCCCTGGACAAAAACGCCCGTTACGACGTGGACACCGGCCTGTACACCATCCACCTGGAGGTAAAGGACGGCGCCATCGCCTTTGTGGACTCCCCCTGCCCGGACCATCTGTGCGAGGGCTACGGCTGGCTGAGCCGCCAGGACGACTGGGCCGCCTGCCTGCCGGCGATGGCCAACGTGGTGGTGATGAGCGAGGGCGGCTGACCGCCCGGAAAGGAGGCGCGTATGCGCCGCGCTGTTCTCATTCTGCTGCCGGCGGCGGTGTGCTGCCTGGCGCTGGCGGTGGGCCTGCTGCTGCGGGCTGCCCCCGCGCCGGCCCCCGCCTCCTCCGCCCTGCCCGCCGCGGGCGGGGCCAGCGCCGCCGCCAGCCCCGCGCCCACGCAGACTCCCGCGCCCACCCCCGCGCCCACGCCAACGCCCAGCCCCGCGCCGGTGGGGGTGAACTGGCCGGCGCTGGCCACTCCCTTTGACCTGGCGGGGCTGGAGACCGAGCGCCTTGGCTGGGGCCAGGGCAGGCAGGTGAACGAGCAAAACCAGCCCGTGGGCGCGGTGGCCTACCAGGAGAAATACGGCCAGTGGGGCGGGACGTTCCTGGCCCCGGCGGCCGAAACGCCCACCGTTTACCTGACCTTTGACTTTGGCTATGAGACGGGCTACTCCGCCGCCATTCTGGACACGCTGAAAGAGAAAAACGCCCCCGCCACCTTTTTCGTGGTGGGCAGCTACGCCGAGAACAACGCCGACACGGTGGCCCGGATGCTGGCGGAGGGCCACACGGTGGGCAGCCATTCCGCCCGCCACAAGGACATGACCGCCCTGTCCGACGAGGAGGCCCGGGCGGAAATAACCGATTTCAACCGGCAGTTTGCCGGGCAGTTCGGCGTGACGCCCACCCTGTTCCGCTTCCCCGAGGGGGTGTTCAGCGCCCGGCTGCTGGCGCTGGCGGCGGGCGAGGGGATGTACAGCGTATTCTGGAGCTACGCCTACGCCGACTGGGACGCGAACGACCAGCCGCCGGTGGCCGAGAGCCTGGAAAAGGCCCTGGCCGCCGCCCACCCGGACGCCATCTACCTTTTGCACCCCATGGCCACCAACAGCGCCATGCTGGGCGATCTGATCGACGGCCTGCGGGCCGCCGGCTACACCCTGGCCGCCTTGTAAAAGCGGGCCGCGGGGCCAGGGCCCCTTTCCGCCGCCCGCCCTTTCGCAAGCCGCATTTTTGCCGCCTCCTTCGCCGGGGGCGGTTTTTTTGCCGGCCGCAGCGGCGCGGAGCGGGCCCCTCTCCCGCCCCGGCCCCCGCGGCGCGCCGCCCTTTTTCGCGGGCAAATTTTGCCTTTTTTTAACACCGGCAGGGCAGAACGCCGAAAAACCGGCCCCGTTTTTTGTTTTTCGGCCCGATTTGGGTAAAATGTATGTAAAATATTCCGCCGGGCTGTGGAAGGCATGTTAAATCCCATGCTATAATCGAAATGCACGACCCTGGGGCGCATCGCCCGGGCCGTCTTTGGAACGTAATTTGCGGGGAATCGATCATTGAGGTGTATTGTATGACCATATTCGACGTGTTCAATGTGGCCGGAGGCCTTGCCCTCTTTCTCTACGGCATGTCCATCATGGGCAGCGGCCTGGAAAAGCTGGCGGGCGGCAAGCTGGAGGCCATCCTCCAGCGGCTGACCAACAGCGTGTGGAAGGGCGTGCTGCTGGGAACGGTGATCACCGCGCTGATCCAGTCCTCCTCCGGCACCACGGTCATCGTGGTGGGCCTGGTGAACAGCGGCATCCTGACGCTGCCCCAGGCCATCGGCATCATCATGGGCGCCAACATCGGCACCACCGTCACCGGCCAGCTGCTGAGTTTGAGCGACATCACAGGCTCCGGCTGGATCTTCACGCTGCTGAAGCCCAGCACCTTCAGCCCCATCGTGGCCTTCATCGGCGCGGTGCTCTTCGTCTTTTTCAAAAGCCCCAAAAAGCGCAACGTCGGCCAGATCTGCATGGGCTTCGGCATTCTGTTCACCGGCATGTTCACCATTGAGGCGGGCGTGAGCGGCCTCAAGGACAGCCCCCTCTTCGTGCAGCTGTTCTCACAGCTGGAAAACCCCATCCTGGGCGTGCTGGCGGGCACCCTGGTCACCATCGCCATCCAGTCCAGCAGCGCCAGCGTGGGCATTTTGCAGGCGCTCTCCAGCACCGGCGTAGTCACCTGGGGCAGCGCCATCCCCATCATCCTGGGCCAGAACATCGGCACCACCTCCACCAGCCTGCTGGCCTCCATCGGCACCTCCACCGCCGCCCGCCGCAGCGCCATGGTGCACGTCTATTTCAACATCATCGGCACCGCCGTGTTCCTGGCGGCCATCTACGGCCTGAAGGCCGCCGGATTCTTCCCCTTCTGGAACGAGGTCATCGACCGCAGCGGCATCGCCAACTTCCACACCCTGTTCAACGTGGTGGTCACGCTGCTGTTTTTGCCCTTCACCAAGGTGCTGGCCTGGCTGGCGGAACACACCGTGCCCGAAAAGACGCAGGACACGGCGGACCTGGACATGCCCGTTCTGGACCAGCGGCTCATCTCCAGCCCCGCCGTGGCGCTGCAGCAGGCCCAGAGCGCCGTGGAGAAGATGGCCCGCCGCGCCCAGCGCAACTTCCAGCTCTCCTTTGGCCAGCTGCGGCGGTGGGACCCGGAGGTCACCGCCATCATCACCCACCGGGAAGGGCTGCTGGACAAGATGGAGGTGTCCATCACCAACTACCTTTTGCAGATCAGCGACCAGGAGCTGAACGAAGGCGAGAGCCGCCAGGTGAGCGAGCTGCTGAAGTTCATCTCGGAGTATGAGCGCATCGGCGACTACTCCATCAACATCCTCCAGTGCGCCCAGCGCATCCACGAGGAGGAGATCACCCTCTCCAAGAGCGCCTGGGCCGAGCTGGAGCAGCTGCAAAAATGCGCCGACAAGGCCCTGACCATCGCGGGCGACGCCTTTGCCTGCGGGGACGCGGCCCTGGCCGCCCAGGTGGAGCCCCTGGAGGAGACGGTGGACGAGATGTGCGACGCGCTGCGCGAGCGGCACATCGGCCGGCTCAAGTCGGGCGATTGCAGCATCGAGGGGGGCGTGGTCTTTTTGGATGTGCTCACCAACACCGAGCGCGTCTCCGACCACTGCTCCAACATTGCCGCCCGCATCGTGGGCATGAGCGCCGACGACCTGGACGTCCACGCCCGCAAGCGTGTGCTGCTGGCCGGCCACGACGACGAGTTCAACCGACGTCTGGACGCCGCCCGCGAGACCTACCTTGCGCCTTTGGGCATCGAGGCCCGCGCCGACGCCTGACCCCCTCTTTTTTCCGCCCTTCGCCCCCGCAGCCGCCGGCTGCGGGGGCTTTTTGCCGCCCGGCGCGGCGTTTGGACGATGCGCCGCATTTTGTGCGGTTTTGCCCTTTTCCCCCGCGAAGCGCTCTCTTTCGCGGGGGTTTTCCTTGCCCCGCGCCCGCCTTTGATGGTATAATCAAACTGCTTACAGAATTTTAACCTCATTTTAACCCAAAATTAACTTTAGCGGCGGCGGGCCGCACGGAGGACGGTATGACCATCTTCAATGTGATCAACCTGGCGGGGGGCATCGCCCTGTTTTTATACGGCATGTCCATCATGGGCACCGGCCTGGAAAAGCTGGCCGGCGGCAAGATGGAGGCGGTGCTCCAGCGGCTCACCAGCAGCGTGTGGAAAGCGGTGCTGCTGGGGGCGGTGCTCACCGGGCTGATCCAGTCCAGCGCGGGCACCACCGTGATCTGCATCGGCCTGGTGAACAGCGGCATCTTCACCCTGCCCCAGGCCATCGGCATCATCATGGGGGCCAACATCGGCACCACCGTCACCGGCCAGCTGATCCGCCTCAGCGACATCTCCGGCTCCGGCTGGGTGCTCACCATGCTCAAGCCCAGCACGTTCAGCCCCATCGTGGCCTTTATCGGCGCGGTGCTCTTCGTCTTTTTGAAAAGCCCCAAAAAGCGCAACATCGGCCAGATCTGCATGGGCTTCGGCATCCTGTTCACCGGCCTGTTCACCATGGAAAACGCGGTGGCGCCCCTAAAGGACAGCCCCCTGTTCGTGCAGCTGTTCTCCCAGCTGGAAAACCCCATCCTGGGGGTGCTGGCGGGCGCCCTGGTCACGGTGGCCATCCAGTCCAGCAGCGCCAGCGTGGGCATCTTGCAGGCCCTGTCCAGCACCGGGGTGGTCACCTGGGGCAGCGCCATCCCCATCATCCTGGGCCAGAACATCGGCACCTGCTCCACCCCGCTGATCGCCTCCATCGGCGCCTCCACCGCCGCCAAGCGCAGCGCCATCGTCCACCTGTACTTCAACGTCATCGGCACCGCCGTGTTCCTCACCGGCGTGTACGCCCTGAAGTTCGCCGGCCTGTTCCCGTTCTGGGACCAGGTGATGGACAAGGGAGACATCGCCAACTTCCACACCCTGTTCAACGTGACGGTGACCCTGCTGTTTTTGCCCTTTACCAAGGCGCTGGCCTGGCTGGCGGAGCACACCATCCCCGAAAAAGAGGGGGACGCGGCGGATCTCTCGATGCCGGTGCTGGACCAGCGGCTGCTCAAGAGCCCGGCGGTGGCGCTGCAGCAGGCCAAGAGCGCGGTGGAAAAAATGGCAAGCCGCACCCACACCAACTTCGTGAAAACGGTGTCGCTGTTTGACAAATTCGACGCGGAGACCGCCTCCAGCGTGGCCCACCGGGAGGAGCTGCTGGACAAGATGGAGGTGGCGATCACCGACTATCTGATCCGCATCAGCGACCAGGAGATCAGCGAGAGCGAGAGCCACATGGTAAGCGAGCTGCTCAAGTTCGTGGGCGAGTACGAGCGCATCGGCGACTACACGGTGAACCTGATGGACTGCGCCCGCCAGCTGGCGGACAGTGAGTGGAGCTTCTCCCGCCGGGCCCAGAGCCAGGCGCGGCTGCTCTTCGAGGCGGTGGAACAGGTGCAGGCCATCGCCAACGGGGCCTTTGTCCAGCTGGACCCCCGCCAGGCGGCCCAGGTGGAGCCGCTGGAGGAAACGGTGGACCGGATGTGCGACGCCATGCGCGAGCAGCACATCGTCCGGCTGAAGAGCGGCGAGTGCGGCATCGAGCCGGGGCTGCTCTACCTGGACGTGCTCACCAACGCCGAGCGCATCTCCGACCACTGCTCCAACATCGCCGCCCGGCTCATCGGCGACGAGATGGACGACCCGGACGTCCACGCCCGCAAGCACAGCCTGCTGGCCGGCCAGGACGCCGAGTTCAACGCCCGGCTGGCCACCTTTGAGGAAAAGTACTTAGCGCCCCTGGGCGAGACCGAGCCCGCGTAAAGGGGCCCGCAAAAACGAAAGAAGCGTCCCGCCTGCCTCCTCCGAGGCAGGCGGGACGCCTTTTTTGCCGCGCCGCGGCTTTTTTACTTCAGGAAGCCCTGGATGATCTTCTCCTCGGCCTCCTCACTGGTGAGGCCCAGGGTGCAGAGCTTGAGCAGCTGCTCGCCGGCGATCTTGCCGATGGCCGCCTCGTGGATGAGGGCGGCGTCCACATGGTTCGCCTCCAGGCCCGGCATGGCCAGCACGGTGCCCTTTTCCGCCAGGATGGCGTCGCACTCCGAGTGGCCGGTGCAGGGGGCGTTGCCCCGGATGGTGGAGGCGAACTCCTGCCGGGAGCGGCCCCGGGCCACGCTGCGGCTCACCAGGTCCGCCGCCGAGCCCTCGCCGTTCAGGTGTACCACAAAGTCGGTGCGGGCGAACTCGTCGCCGTCGGTCATGATGCGCTCGCGCACCTGCAGCCGGGCGTTTTTCTCCAGGGTGGCCCGGGTCTTGCGGGTGGTGCGGCTGACACCCCCCAGCTGGACGGTGTCCATCTCCAGGCTCGCGCCCTCGGCCAGCTCGATGTCGGTGACCGGGTCGATGACCTTGCCGCCGGTGCCGGCGCCGGTGGCTACATGCTTTTCCCGATAGAGCACGTGGGCGTTCTTCGCCAGCAAAAAGCGGTGGATGCCGTTGTGGCGGGCCTCCTCCTCCCCCTCGCTGTGAACGCCGCAGCCGGCCTCGATGATCACGTCGGCGTCTTCGCCCACGTAGAAGTCGTTGTACACCAGGTCGTCGATGCCCCCGTGGGTGACACAGGCGGGGATGTACACCGTCTCCCCCCTGGTGCCCGGCTTGATGTGGATGACCAGGCCCGGGGCGTCGGTCTTGGACTCGATGGTAATGTTCTCGCTGGACTGGCGGGCGGCGCACTGGCCGTCCTCCCGGATGTTGTAGGCGCCTTTCAGCTCGCCGGCCTTGATGCCGCTGACCAGCCGCAGAAGCTCGTCGGTGATCTGGTTCATACCCTCGCGTCCTCCTTTTCCAGCGGGCAGCGCACCGCTTTTTCGTCCGCCAGCAGGCTGGGCAGCACCATCACCCGGGGCCCGTGCTGACGCACCCGGCCCTCGGCCACCACCACGATCTCGTCGGCGATGGAGAGGATGCGCTCCTGGTGGCTGATCACCAGCAGGGTGCCCGCGCCCTTGCGGCGCAGCTCCTCAAAAGTCTCCACCAGCCGGGCGAAGCTCCACAAATCGATGCCCGCCTCCGGCTCGTCGAAGATGGACAGCTTCGCGTTTCGCGCCAGCACGCTGGCGATCTCGATGCGCTTGATCTCGCCGCCGGAGAGGCTGGCGTTCAGCTCCCGGTCGACATATTCCTGGGCGCACAGGCCCACCTTGCCCAGCAGGTCGCACAGCTCCCCCTCGCTTAAAGGGTGGCCGGCGGCCAGCTCCAGCAGGTCCCGCACCGTCAGGCCCTTGAAGCGCACCGGCTGCTGAAAGGCGTAGGCGATGCCCGCTTTGGCCCGGGCGGTGACGTCCCAGTCGGTGATGTCCCGGCCCTCGAACAGAATACGCCCGCCGCTGGGGGCCTGCAGGCCGGCGATGAGCTTTGCCAGGGTGGTCTTGCCGCCGCCGTTGGGGCCAGTGACCACCACCAGCCGGCCGGGCTTGAGGCGCAGGTCGATGTCCTTGATGATCTCGTTGCCGCCCGGGATGCCCCAGGCGAGGTGTTCCAGTTGCAGCATATGGGTGTGGCTCCCTCACTTTCTTTCCGGGGCCGCCGCGCGGGCGGCCCCTATTATTATGGTTCCCTTTGGGGGGATTGTCAAGGCGCGGCGGGCGGCGCGCCGGGCCAGAGGGCGCAAATTTTACAGTTTGTCCCCTTTGTGGTATGATAGGATAAACCCATACCCCTTAGCGGGCCGGCGCCCGCTTTTTTGAAAGGAGGGCAATTTTATGCCCGCAGACCGCCGTTTCGCGGTGCTCATCGACGCGGACAACGTGTCGGACAAGTACATCAAGATCATTCTGGACGAGGTGTCCAACCAGGGGGTGGCCACCTACAAGCGCATCTACGGTAACTGGACCAGCCCCGGCATGGCCAGCTGGAAGAACGTGCTGCTGGACTACTCGGTGACCCCCATCCAGCAATACAGCTACACCACCGGCAAAAACGCCACCGACTCGGCCATGATCATCGACGCCATGGACATCCTTTACTCCGGCAAGGTGGAGGGCTTTTGCCTGGTGTCGTCGGACAGCGACTTCACCCGCCTGGCCACCCGCCTGCGGGAGGGGGGCATGACGGTGATCGGCATGGGGGAGAAAAAGACCCCGAAGCCTTTCATCGCCGCCTGCAACCTGTTCCGCTATCTGGACGTGCTGGCCTCCCAGGCGGAGGAGGCCCCCGCCCCCGCGCCGGAGGAAAAGCCCGCCCCCGCCCCCGAAAAGGAAAAGGAGCAGCCCAAGCCCGCCAAGAGCAGGTCCGGCCGCAAGAAAGCCGCCCGGGAGGAGCCCCGGGAGGACCCGGAGCTCACCGCCATGCGGGCGGCCATCAAGGCCATCGTGGCGGAGCAGTCGGACGAGGACGACTGGCTGGGGGTGAGCATGATCGGCAACCTGCTGGTGAAGCGCTACCCGGATTTCGACGTGCGCAACTTCGGCTTTTCCAAGCTGACCCCCTTTGTCCAGTCGCTGGGGATCTTTGAGGTGCGCACCGAGCAGGGCAAGGACAACACCCGCCAGACCTACGTACGGATCAAGTGACCCCGACAAAACGCGCCAGGCCCCGGAGAGTTTTCTCCGGGGCCTGGCTTTTGCCTTTTCAGTTGGGGGCGGGCGCTTCGGGGGCCGCCTCCGCCCCGGGGCGCTTTTTCTTCGCCGGGGCACGGCGGGCGCGGGCGGGCTTTTCCGGGGCCGGTTCCGCCGCCGGGGCCGCTTCGCCGGCGCTTTCCGGCGCGGCGGCGGCTTTCTTCGCCGGGGCACGGCGGGCACGGGCGGGTTTTTCCGGGGCCGGTTCCGCCGCCGGGGCGCAGCCCGGGCAGCTGACCTCGTCCGCAAGGCCCGAGAGATAGCTGGCGCTGCCCAAAAGGGCGGCCAGCTTTTCCATCGAGAGGCGGCCGTCCCAGACGCCCCGGGCGGCCAGCATGTAGGCCGCCGAGCGCTTTTCCGCCTTTTCCAGCAGGGCGTTCAGGTCGTCCTCCATCTCCTCGCCGGTGAACGGGTGTATCCAGGGGCAGGGCAGCCGGCGCTTGTCCCGCTTGCCGGTGCCCGCCAGCCGGGCGGGGGTGATGTGGCCGGTGATGGCCCCCCGGCCCCCAAAGGCCGGCTCTACCAGCCAGAACAGGGCGTATTTTGCCCGGAAGCGGCTGACGAACAGCCGCCGCAGCGCCCGGGTGTGCCAGAAGGTGTCCGCCAGGGCCTCCCGGCTGACGGTGACGCCCAGCGCCGCCCGGATGGCCGTTTGCAGCAGCGCGCCCACCTCGGCCAGCGCCGCCCCCGCCAGCCGCGGGGTGTTGTCCGCCACCGGCACCGCGGGGCGGCCGGTGTCCTGCTGGTGGAGGAAGCTGTCCAGGGCGATCTCAAAGTAGCCGTGGCCGCCGGGGCGGGCGTAGGGCCCGCCCTTTTGGGTGACACAGACCACATAGGGATGCAGGGTGCAGTCGGCGGCGTAGTGGCTCAAAAAGCCCAGGGCGTAGCTGCGCTGGGCGGAGGTGCGGGCGTTTTCCACCAGACTGCGCAGAAACACGCCGGTGTTCTCGTCGTGCAGCCGGGCGCCCAGGGCGGGCAGGTCCTCGCCCCGGTCCCCGGCGCTCTTCCAGGCCCGGTAGCAAAAGAGCATGTCCGGCCCGTTGGCCCCGCAGCCGAAAGCCGCCGGGTGCTCCGGCTCGAAGCCCGCCAGCGCCGCGGCGCGGCGGGCGGTGCGGATGTGGGTGTAGCCTTCCGGCATGGGTATCCCCCCCTTGGGTTTTGATGAAAAAGGGGCCGCCGCCCGGCGCCGTGGCCGGGGGCCGCCCCTTTATTCTACAACGAACGGAAAAAACTTACAACCTCACTTCTTTTTCAGGTACCGGGGCAGCACGAAGAAATACAGCCCGCCGCCCACAAAGAAGATGATGAGCACGCTCAAGATGCCCCAGGGAGCCGCGGCGGTGTCCACCGCCGCCAGCTGCTCGGCGGTGGCGCTGACCCGGTCCAGCCCCTGGCCGGCCAGCATCACGTCGGCGGCCAGGGCGCTGGAAAGGCCCACCAGCGCCGGGCCCATGATGGCGGAGAACTTGCCGAAGATATCGTAGAAGCCGAAGAACTCGCCCGAGCGGTTTTTGTCCGGGATGAGCTTGCCGAACATGCTGCGGCTCAGCGCCTGGATGCCCCCCTGGCTGGTGGCCACCATGATGGCCATGACCCAAAACTGCCAGACCTCCCGCAGGAAAAAGCCGAAGACGGTGACGCACATGTACACGCAGATGCCCACCCCCACCATGAAACGGGCGCCGAACTTTTCGCTGGCCTTGATGTAGAGCAGCGCAAAGGGCAGCCCCAGCACCTGCACCAGCAACAGCGCAAGCAGCATACTGGTGGAGTCCAGGCCCAGGGTGTCGCCGTAGCTGGTGGACATGTGGATGATGGTGTTCACCCCGTCGATGTAGAAAAAGTAGGCGATGAGGAAGACGAACATCTGCTTGTAGCGGAAGATCTCCCGGATGGTGCCGCCGATGCCTTTCAGCGCCTCGGCCACCGCGCCCTTTTTGCGGGGGACAAAGCTCTCCTGCCGCACGTTTTTCAGCAGCGGGAAGCTGAACACGAACCACCACACGGCGGTGAGCCCAAAGGCAAAGGAGAGGCAGAAGAGCATGGCGTCGCTGCCCAAAATCAGGTTCATCAACAGGAAGATCAGCAGCGGGATGGTGGAGCCGCCGATGTACCCCAAGCCGTAGCCCATGGTGGAGACCTTGTCCATCCGCTCCTCGGTGGTCACGTCGTTCAAAAAGCTGTCGTAATAAAGGTTCGCGCCGGCAAAGCCGATGGTGGACAGGATGTACAGCGCCAGGATGGCAAGGCCCACCTTTTCCGCCTGGCCGGGGGTGACAAAGTCCAGCTGGGGGGTCACCGCCAGCCCCACACAGCTGAGCACCCCCACCAGCATGAACAGGGTGAACAGCTTTTTGCGGAAGCCCTCAAAGTCGCCGAAGACCCCCAGCACCGGCGCGGCCAGCGCCACGATGGCCATGGCGGCGCTGGTGGCATAGCCCCACACCGTCATGCCGGAGGCGGCGTCCTGCATGTAGCTTGCCACCGTGTTGAAAAAGATGGGCAGGATGGTGACCACCACCACCGAGTGGGCGCTGTTGGCCCAGTCGTACATCATCCAGCTTACCTCTTTTTTTGTGTATCCCCGCAAAAATTTCATGGTCTCACCTCACATGTTTCTTCTTATCCAGTGTAACATCTGCGGCGGCAAAACACAATAAAAGCCTCCGTAAAAAATCACGGAGGCTTTTGCAGAGATCAAGCAGGAGGCGTTTCAGGCCGTTTCGGCGGTCTCCCCGCCCGTCACGGGCGCTTCGAAGTCCTCGGGGGCGGCGGACGCGGCGGGCTCGCCGTCGTTTTCCGCTTGGGAAGCGGCGTCGGCGGCCTGGCTGGCCTGCCAGGCTGCCGCCTCCTCCTCGCTCATCCACAGGTTGTTGCCCTCCTCGTCCACCACCCGCAGGTTGTGGACGACCCGCCGTTCCAGCCCGGCGACGTCGATGTTCATCTCGAACACGCCGGCAAGGTCCACGGCCCAGGAGTTGTTCGCGTCGCTCCAGCCCAGGTAGACCTGGTCTACTCCAAACTGCCGCAGGATGGGCAGCACCTCCATGGCCCGGGCGGCAAAATCGCCGGTGTTCTCCACCGTGCCGCCCAGCTCGATGCTCGCCCCCACCTGGTCCTCGGCCCGCAGATCGTCCAGGGTCATCTGACGGTCGAACTCGTAGCCGCCCAGGTTCACCCAGGCCGTGAAGTCCCGCACACCCTGGTCCCGGAGGGCGGCGTACAGCTGCTCCTCCAGCTCCTCGGAGAGGCGCTGCTGGACCACCGACCGCTCCGGCCCATACCAGCGCCACATCACCGGCAGGGTGGCGGCGCAAAGGCTGGCGCAGATGAGCAGAAAGCTCACAAAGGCGGCCAGAAAGTCAAAGCGCAGCCGTTCCTCCCCCTTGCGGCGGGCGGCGGCCCAGAGCACCTCCGCCCCCAGGATCACCAGCACCAGCGGGGCCAGCTTGGCGACAAGGATGATGTCAAAGCCGGGCACGAAGAAGTAAGCGGTGATGGCAAGGCCGGTGGCGATGAGGGCAAGGCCCAGGGTGACGGTGCCCACCCGGCGCACCGGCGGGCGGCGGACGGGGGCCGGCGCGGGCCGGGCCAGCGGGGCCGGGGCAACTTCGGGCTGCGCCGCGCCGGCCTGCTCCGGGATGGGGGCGGCGTCAGGCTGGCCGCCCGTGGGAAGGTCCATGCGTTCCTGTTCGGTCATCCGTCACACCTCCCCCTTGAACTCGGTGTAGTCCGGCTCGGCGGGCTGCTTTCTCCGGCCGCCCCGGATGAGCCACACGCCCAGGCCGATGAAGACAAGGCCCACCGCCAGGGCGGGGATGCCCCGGACGATCTGGTTCACCAGCTGGCCCAGGGCGGTGTCCCAGCCGATGATGTCCACCAGCCGGTACAGCCAGGGGCTGACAAAGCTCTGGTAGAGGCCGGCCACCCCCAGGATCACCAGCGCCCAGCCGATCAGGTGATGGCGGCGGTCCAGGATGCGGGCCAGGTCCTCGCCGCCGTCCCAGTTGAGGAGCAAAGCGTCCGGCGGGGCGGTACCCTGGCGCAGCTGGGCGCGCAGGTTGAGGCTGTCGAAGAAGCTGTACATATACACCACGCCGCTGAACACCATCACGATGGGGAACAAAAAGCTGCCCACGATCAGCGGGATGACGAAGAGGATCACCTGGCTCAGGCCGCGCTTCATATAGCCCTGGTACATCTGGCCGGCGCCGGGAAAGAACGAAAAACACAGGGTCAAAAATCCATTTTTATACATATCACTCGGCTCCTTTGGTTTGTTGGGTGGCGGCGTCGGACGCGCCGGCGTCTGCGGTGGGTGCGTCGGGGGTCTGCCGGGTCTCGGGCAGCGGGGCCTGCCAGGCGGGGCGCAAAGCGCTTTGCACCGACGCCGACCAGTCGCCCATCCGCTGCAAAATGGTCTCCGACATGGTGGGCTCCCGCTGGACGCTGGAGGCGGCGGGCCGGTCCGTCTCGGCCCCGCCCGCTACCAAAAGCTGGGCCATGTCGGCGAACACGCCGGTGTACCACAGCCCGCCGGTGACGATGAGGGCGGCGGCCGCCGCCGCGTAGCGGCTGGCCAGGGCCTGGGTCAGCCGGCGGCGCAGCCGGCGCATCACCGGCAGGGTCTGGTCGGCGGGCGGCTCCTCCAGCGCGTCCCCCTCCAGCAGGGCGGTGTAGCGCACAAGGCAGCCGTCGCAGAAGCTCAGATGCTCGGCGGCCTCCAGCCGGCCCAGCTCGTCCGGCTCGCCGGCCACCAGGGCCCGCAGGCCCGCGTCGGAGAGATGGCCGTCCTTTTGGAACAATTCGGTCATTGGCTCGCGCTCCTTTCCCTGATCTTTTCCTGCAGCATCCGCTTGGCCCGGAACAGCTGGGTGTGTACCGTTTTGGGAGGCCGGCGCAGCGCCCGGGAGATCTCCTCCACGCTGCGCTCCTCCAAAAAGTACAGCACCGACACCTGTAAGTAGGGCTCCCGCAGGTCCCGCACCATCCGGCGGATGGCCTCCGCCTCCTCCCGGGTCACCGTCAGGTCCTCCGGCCCGGGGGGCGCCGCGCCGCCGGGGGGCGGCGTCTGGGGCAGTTCCTCGTCGCCGGGCGCGCTCACCCGCCGCGCCCAGGCGCTTTTCAGGTGATCTTTCGCCTTGTTGGCGGCGATGCGGGCCAGCCAGGGCTTGTAGCGCTCGGGCGGGCAGGCGTCCATGTGGGTGTAGGCGGAGAGAAAGGTCTCCTGGGTGAGGTCCTCGGCCAGTTGATGGTCCCGCACCAGCTGGTAGCAGACGGTGTACACCAGCCGCTGGTACTGCTCCACCAACCGCGAAAACTGTGCGTTGGTCACGCCCTCTCTCACCGCCCTTTCCCCTGGCTGTATCCATGTAACGAACCGGCGGGGCCGGTTTCTTCAATCTGCGCAAAAAAGAAAAGCCGCCCGGCCGGGCGGCTTTTCGGGAGGCTTATTCCGGGTCCGCCTTGCCCATGAGCAGGGTGACCCAGGCGCCGGCGGCGCCCAGCACCAGCCCCGCGATGAGGCCGGGCAGGCTGAACCGGGCCAGCGCGCCGGAGGAGTAGAGCATCGCGAACGGGCTGGAGACGATCAGCCCGATGATGCCCGCAAAGGTCTGGCTGGGGAAGTGGGCGAACAGGTACTCGATGATCTTGGCGATACCGAAGATGCCCAGCGCCACCCCCACCGCAAAGGGGGCCAGCAGGCAGACGTTGTGGAAGATCAGGCCAAAGTCGCCGGCCACCAGGCCGTCCACGCAGCCGGTGACCAGGTCCAGGATGGTGTTGTAGTAGCCCAGCACCATCAGCACCATACTGCCGGACACGCCGGGGATGACCATGGTGGCGCTGGCGATGAGGCCCAGCGCCGCCAGCAGCAGGGCGGTGCCGGGGGTCAGGGTCAGGGTCTTGATGGTCTCGTCGCCCCCCTGCATCAGGGCCATGCCCACGCCGAACGCCAGCAGGGCGGCAAAGCAGATCACCTCGCCCACCGGCGCGCCCTTGCGGGCCTTTTGGGCCCAGCTCTGCCGCAGGCGCCCCCACAAAATGGGCAGGCCGCCCAGGATGAGGCCCACAAAGGTCAGGCAGGTGGCCAGGGTGTGCTCGGCCAGCAGGTAGCGCAAAGCGTAGCCAAAGGCCACGATGCCGATGCCCATGCCCACGCCCAGCGGCAGCAGGGTGAGGATGCTCTGCTTGAAGTGCTTGAACAGGCCGCTCACCGCGCCGATGATCTTGTCGTAGATGCCCATGGACACCGCCATGGTGCCGCCGGACACACCGGGGATGATGTTGGCCACGCCGATGGCCACCCCCCGCAGGATATCCAGAAGTCCTTTCATGCGTTTGCTCCTTTACGGAAATTTTTCATTCGTCTGTTTGCGAAGCGCGCCCGCAAAAGGGGGCACGCGGCGCTGTTCCGCGCCCTTTGGCGCGGCAGTACCACTATACCCTATCCTGCCCCGCGGCGCAAGGGTTTTACGCAATTTTTACATTTCCAGCTCCAGCTCCACCGGGCAGTGGTCGGAGCCGAAGATCTCCGGGTGGATGGCGGCCACCCGCACCCTGTCCATCAGCCGGCGGCTGACCAGGAAATAGTCGATGCGCCACCCCGCGTTGTTCTTGCGGGCGTTGAACCGGTAGCTCCACCAGCTGTAAGCCCCCGCAAGGTCGGGATACTTCTCCCGGAACGTGTCCGCGAAGCCCGCCGCCAGCAGTTCGGTCATCTTGGCCCGCTCTTCGTCGGAAAAGCCGGCGTTGCCCCGGTTGGGGCCGGGGTTTTTCAGGTCGATCTCCTCGTGGGCCACGTTCAGGTCGCCGCAGAGCACCACCGGCTTTTTCGCGTCCAGCGCCAGCAGGTAGGCCCGCAGGTCGTCCTCCCAGCGCAGGCGGTAGTCGATGCGGGCCAGGCCCTCCTGGGCGTTGGGCACGTAGACGTTCACCAGATAAAAGCCCTCGAATTCCAGGGTGATGGCCCGGCCCTCGTGGCTGTGCTCCTCCACCCCGATGCCGTAGGTCACCGCGAGAGGCCGCACCCGGCTGAAGCAGGCGGTGCCGGAGTACCCCTTTTTCTCGGCGCTGTAAAACCAGCTCTCGTAGCCCGCGGGGGCAAAGTCCGCCTCGCCCGGCTGGCACTTGGTCTCCTGCACGCAGAACACGTCGGCGTCCAGCGCCGCGAAAGAGGCGGCGAAGTCCTTTTTTAGCGCGGCCCGCAGGCCGTTCACGTTCCAGCTGATGAGTTTCATGGCTGTCTCCTTTTTTGCGGCGCCCCGCCGGGCGGGGCGTTTCTTCCCCCATTATAAAAAAGAAGCGCCGCCGGCGCAAGGGGTGGCTTTTACTCCCCCTCCCCGGCGGCCGGGCCGGACCAGTAAAACAGACCACAAACAAAAAGCCCCCTGATGCGGGGGCGGCTTGGGTTTTTGCGCGGCGGCGGGGCCCGCTCAGCCGCGCTCCGCCACGGCGCGGCGGAGCCGGAGCAGCAGCAGCACCAGGCTGACCCCAAGCAGGATGTGGCCGATGCCCGCCATGCCGGAGAGTGCCGCGTCCGCGCCGGCGGAAAGGGCCGTGCCCCGCACCTGAAAGACGCCCCGCGCCAGCAGCATCACCGCGGTGAGGTTGAGCCCCCCGTGATAGACCGCCAGCACCCGCCCGGTCTTGGGGCCGGTGAAAGCAAAACTCTTTTCCAGCAAAAGCAGCAGCAGGAAGAACACCATGCCCAGCAAAAAGTAGTGGGTGTGTACCACCGAAAGAGCCGTTTTGCCGGCAAAGGCGCTGAATTTCGTGAATTCCCGGTAGAACACGCCGCCGGCCATGGCCAGCAGGGCGTAGACGAGGGCCGCGTTCATGTATCGTTTCATTTCTGTTCCTCCTTTTTCATGGCGAAATATCCGATGAGCACCGTCCACACATAGGCGCAGGTCTTGGGAATCATCAGCATACCGATCGCGGGGGCGACGTCCGCCCACAGCACCACCGGGATGTAGAACCCGAAGCTCAGCACGATGGTCAGCCACATCCAGCGAAAGGCCCTGTCATTCTGCGCCCTGGCGCTGTGAAAGAACAGCACGATGATCACCAGGCCCAGCAGGGCAAAGGGGATGTTGCGGTAAATCCCCCAGGAAAGGGGCGCGTCGGCAGAGAGCCACCGATTCTGGGGCATCATGCACAGCCCCACCCGCGCCGCCGCCAGGGCGTAGACGGCAAAGGTGAGCCCGGCGCGGCCGCGCACCTGGTAGCGCTGCCGCCAGACATGATAGAGCAGCAGGTAAAACACCGTCATGGTCACCGAGGTGATCCACTTGCCCAGCCCCAGGGCCACGGTGTAGTTCTCCAGCCCGGTGGTACACAGGGCCAGCGCCCGGGGCACCAGGTGGAACGCGTCGCCCGCCCCCAGCACCGCCGCCATCCAGCCGAACAGCCGGAACTGGCCGCCCGCGCTGTGCCGGATCATCCGCACCCCCAGGGTGATCACCGTGGCCAGATAGGCCGCGTCAAATACCGTTTCCATGATCGCTTGCATTTCGTCCCCTCCTTTTCGTTGCGATGGCACATGAACAGCGTTCATTTTGAGGCAAAAAAGGCAGCCGCATCAGCGGGGGCCGTCGTAGAGGGTGCGCCGCACCAGCTCCAGCACGGTGGAGGGGTCGTAGTCCTGGCGCAGCAGGGCCGAGAGCATCAGCGAAAAGAGCACATCGGCGAACTTTTCGGCGGTGAAAGCCTCGTTGAAAGCGCCGGGGCGGATGTTTTTGTCCCGCCCCAGCACGGTCAGCAGGCCCTGGCGGATGTGCTGCCAGGTGTGCTCCATCCGCCGCTTGCCGTCGGCCTTGTCCTCCCGCAGAAAGCCCAGGGAGTGCAGGGTGAAAAAGCCGGGATACCGGGCGCAGCCGTATTCCATCCGCCCGTAGATCCAGGCCACACAGGCCAGGGTGTTCTCGAACACGGCCTCGTCCGCCGGCCGGTGGAAGATCTCGCACCAGACGCTCTCCACCGCCGCGCCCACCAGCGCCGCCTTGGAGTCGAAGTAGTTGTAGATGGAGCCCACCGACACGCCACACGCCGCCGCTACCGAGCGGATGCTCACCGCGTCCCACCCCTGGCGGCGGATCAGCTCCCGGCTTGCCCGCAGGATCTCCTCCCTGGATGTTACCACTGTATTCATGGGATCACCTCAATATGAACATTGTTCATTATAGCCGCGGCCTCCTCCCTTGTCAAGGGGGAAAGGGCGGCGGGCGGCATTGTAAAAAAATCCCCCTGTACCGGAAGAAAAAGGCTTGACATCCCGGGGGAACACTGCTATAATAAATGACGCTGCACAACAGGGCAGCATTCATATTCCTCCTTAGCTCAGTCGGTAGAGCATGCGGCTGTTAACCGCA
>DXAC01000037.1 GCA_019117205.1 Candidatus Allofournierella merdigallinarum
TTCCTGGTGTTCAACACCGGGCGCACGCCCCAGGAACTGGAGACAAACGTCTTTCAGGCGGCCAGCATCGCCCAGAAGCACAACTGCCAGCTCATCCGCCTGGACTGGCAGCAGGAACAGGGCCTCATGTCGTGCCTGCCCCTGGCCCACAACTTGGTGGAAACCGAGCGGGCGCTGACCACCAGTTCCACCGCCATCTTTATTCCATTTACGACACAGGAGCTGTTCCAGGCTGGGCCCGGTGCGCTCTACTACGGCCTCAACGCTCTCTCCAACAACCTCATTATGGTGGACCGCAAGCGGCTGAAAAACCCCAACGGCCTGATTCTCGGCACGCCTGGCAGCGGAAAATCATTCGCAGCAAAGCGGGAAATCACCAACGCTTTCCTTTCCACAGACGATGATATCATCGTCTGTGATCCCGAGGCAGAGTACGCGGCACTGGTGGAGCGGCTGCACGGTCAGGTTATCAAAATCTCGCCTACCAGCACCCAGTTTATCAACCCTATGGACATCAACGCAAACTATTCGGAGGAGGATAATCCCATCGCGCTCAAGTCCGATTTCATCCTCTCGCTGTGCGAACTGGTAGTGGGCGGCAAGGAGGGGCTGCTCCCCGTTGAGAAAACCGTCATCGACCGCTGTGTGCATCAAATCTACCAGGCGTACTTTCAGGACCCGCGGCCCGAGAAAATGCCGCTGTTGGAGGACCTCTACAAGGCCCTTTTGGAGCAGGAGGAAAAGGAGGCCCACCATGTGGCTACGGCTTTGGAAATCTACGTCAAGGGAAGCCTGAACCTGTTCAACCACCGCACCAACGTAGACATCGACAACCGCTTTGTCTGCTACGACATCCGGGAACTGGGCAAGCAGCTCAAAAAGCTGGGAATGCTTGTAGTCCAGGACCAGGTGTGGGGACGTGTCACGGCTAACCGCTACGGCGGGAAAACCACGCGGTTCTACTGTGACGAATTCCACCTCCTCCTGCGGGAGGAGCAGACGGCGGCCTATTCGGTGGAGATCTGGAAGCGCTTCCGCAAGTGGGGCGGCGCGCCCACCGGCATCACCCAGAACGTCAAGGACCTGCTGGCTTCTCACGAGGTGTCGAATATTTTTGAGAACTCCGACTTCATCCTCATGCTCAACCAGGCCGCTGGCGACCGGCAGATCCTCGCCAAACAGCTCAACATCTCGCCCCACCAGCTGTCCTATGTGACCCACTCGGGCGAGGGCGAAGGGCTGCTGTTCTACGGCAACGTGATCTTGCCCTTCGTGGACCGGTTCCCCCAGGATACGGAACTGTACCGCATCATGACTACCAAGTTCTCGGACGGCACGGGTGATGCCGAATGAAGCGCAAAACCACCCGCCTGACCTTCACCGAGGAAGAACTGGCAAACCCGAACGTCCGCCGCGCGGCCAAAAAGGCGACCCGTGCCGCCGACCGGGCCGACAAGGCCAAGGCGAAACTTTCCCCCCGCGCCCCGCCCAAGCGGGGCCTCAAAATGGACGCCGACAAGGCCAAAGAGCGGAGCGCCCAGCTCCGCTTCGGCAAGGCGGAGTTTGGGGAGGAGATCGCCAGGCCCAAGCGCCGCAAGCCGGGCGCGGAGGCGCTGCTGGGAGGCGAAGCACACTGCCAGATCGACAAGCAGAACCAGGATGAAAACGCTGGCGTGCAGGCTGCCCACGAGGGGGAACGCCTGGCTGAGGGCGCGGCCAAAAAGCTGAAGGACGGCAAGTACAGCAAAAAACTGAAAGCCTATAAAAAGGCCGAGAAGCTGGATAAAGTCGCCGATAAGGCCAATATCCAGGCGCTGCGGCGCAAGCAGCAGGCCGCGCAACCCGCATCCAACCCCATCTCCCGCTGGAAACAGCGGCAGCAGATCAAGGCCAGCTATTACGCCAGAAAAACCGGAAGCAAGATAAGTGGCAGCGCGGCCAACACCGCCCGCAGCGCCGCCACCAAGAAGGCCAAGGCCGTCGCGGCCAAAGCGGCGCAGTTTGCCTCTACCCACGCCCATATGCTCCTGATGGGCGGCGTGCTGGTCCTGCTGATTATGGTGATCTTTTGCTTCATCACCTCCTGCTCGGTGTTCTTTCCGGGCGGGATGGGCACGGTCTGGACCACATCCTACACCGCCGAGGACGAGGACATTCTGGGGGCGGAGACCGATTACCAAGCCCTGGAAGAAGCCCTGCGGGCCGAGGTAGCAGCCATCCCCTCGAGTTACCCGGACTACGACGAGTATACCTGGGATTTGGCCCCCATCACCCACGACCCGCACGAGTTGGCCGCAGTGCTGACGGCCATCCATGAGGCATATACCCGCGGGGAGGTACAGGGCACCATGCAGTCTATTTTTGACGCCCAGTATGAGATCATCTTGACCGAGACCATCGAGATACGCACCCGGACCGAGACACGCACCGGCACCGACCCCACCACCGGCGACACCTACACCTATGAGGTGGAGGTGCAGTATGAGTGGCGGATCTTGAACATCACCCTGCTGAATTTCGGGATCGACAGCGTGGCCCGTGGGATG
>DXAC01000038.1 GCA_019117205.1 Candidatus Allofournierella merdigallinarum
GGTGTCCACGTCATGGTGCATATATCGCACCCGGACGCCCGCCCCTTTCAGGTAGTCGGTGAGGCTCTCGGCCATCTTCTTGGTCAGGGTGGTCACCAGCACCCGCTCGTTTTTCGCGGTGCGGAGATGGATCTCGCCCAAGAGGTCCTCGATCTGGCCCTCCACGGGTTTTACGATGATCTGGGGGTCCAACAGGCCGGTGGGCCGGATGACCTGCTCGGCGATCTGGGTGCTGTGTTCCCGCTCATATTCGCCGGGGGTGGCGCTGACGAACACGATCTGGTTGAGCTTTTTTTCCATCTCCTCGAACTTGAGGGGGCGGTTGTCAAAGGCGGAGGGCAGCCGGAAGCCGTAGTCCACCAGGGTCCGCTTGCGGGCGTAGTCGCCGCCGTACATCGCCCGCAGCTGGGGCAGCATCACGTGGCTCTCGTCCACGAACAGCAGAAAATCCTCCGGGAAATAGTCCAGCAGGGTGGTGGGGGTGGAGCCGGGCGCCCGGCCGCTGAGCACCGCCGAGTAGTTCTCGATGCCCTTGCACATGCCCACCTCCCCCAGCATCTCCATGTCGTAGCGGGTGCGCTGGGCGATGCGCTGGGCCTCCAGCAGTTTGCCGGCCTCGGTGAACATCTTCACCTGGTCGTCCATCTCCTGCTGGATGCGGGCCAGGCCCTGCTTCATCTTTTCGGCGGAGACGATGTAGTGGCTGGCCGGGAAGATGGCAACATGCTTGATGACGTTCTTCCGCTCGCCGGTGAGGGGGTTCATCTCGCTGATGCGGTCCACCTCGTCGCCGAAGAACTCCACGCGGATGGCGGTGTCGCTGGCGTAGGCCAGGTTGATCTCCACCGTGTCTCCCCGCACCCGGAACTTGTTTCGCACGAAGTTGATGTCGTTGCGCTCGTATTGCAGCTTCACCAGGCGGCGGCACAGCTCGTCCCGGTCCAGCTGCATACCGGGCCGCAGGCTGATGACCATGCTCCGGTAGTCGATGGGGTCGCCCAGACTGTAAATGCAGGAGACGCTGGCCACGATGATCACGTCCCGCCGCTCGGACAAGGCCGCCGTGGCGGAGTGGCGCAGCCGGTCGATCTCGTCGTTGATGGCGCTGTCCTTTTCGATATAGGTGTCGGTGGAGGGGATGTAGGCCTCCGGCTGGTAGTAGTCGTAGTAGGAGACGAAATACTCCACCGCGTTCTCCGGGAAAAATTCCCGGAACTCGGTGCACAGCTGGGCGGCCAGCGTCTTGTTGTGAGCCAGGACCAGGGTGGGCCGGTTCACCTTTGCGATGACGTTGGCCATGGTAAAGGTCTTGCCGCTGCCGGTGACCCCCAGCAGGGTCTGGGCCCGGTCCCCCCGCAGGATGCCCTGGGCCAGTTTTTCGATGGCCTCGGGCTGGTCGCCGGTGGGCTGATAACTTGAAACGAGTTTGAACTGATCCATGATCCTCCCTTATTCCTTGCCCTGCTTCAAGGGCTCTCCCTCGCTGCCCGCCACCCCCAGGAGACGCTGCGGCGACGAAGCAGGCATACGCCCGGACTGTTGCAGGGAGATGTAGTCTCCCTCTTTGTCCACGATGATATGATCCAGAAAGCGCACGCCCAGGCTGTCCAGGGCGCCGGCGAGCTCCCGGGTGAACTGCAGGTCCGAGGGGCTGGGCAGCGCGGCGCCGGCGGGGTGGTTGTGGGCCAGCACCACCTGGGTGGCATGGTGCTGCACCGCCAGCCGGGCGATCTGGGTGCGGGCCATCACCGCCTCGTTCACGGTGCCCTCGGTGACCTTTTGCAGCGTGACCGGGCTGTTCCGGTCGTCCAAAAGCAGGACATAGACCTGCTCGGTCACCGCGCCGTAGAACTGGGGAATCAGGTAGGCCGCCACCTCTTCCAGGCTTTGGAACGCCCTGGGCGCACGGCCGCGGTTCTGGCTGTAATACCGGTTGGCCGCGTGCATGGTGGTGAGCAGCCGGGCCACCGCCGGCCCCGCACCCTCCACCGTGAGGATGTCGGCCTCGCTGGCTTCCAGCACCTGGCACAGGCCGCCGAACCGGTCGATGAGGCGGTGGGCCAGCGGGTTGGTGTCCACCCGGGGCAGCGCAAGATAGAGGATATACTCCAGCACCTCGTGCTCGGCAAAGCCGGAAAAGCCGCCCTGCTGTTCAAAGCGGCGGCGCATCCGCTGGCGGTGGTTTGCGTGAAGGTCACTCTCGCTGGACATCCGGGCCGCCTCCTTTCGGGGAAATGACGCTTTACTGCGCATCTGATTTATTATATACTATTTGTGTCCATTTTGAAAGAGAGGGGCAAGGGATTTGAAACAATTTTCCGCCGGCGCCAACGAGGAGGGGGCGCGCCTTTCCCGCTTTGTGGAGAGCGTCACCACCGGCCTGCCCGCCAGCCTTTTGTACAAGAGCTTTCGCAACAAGCGCATCAAGGTGAACGGCAAACGCCAGACGCCCGACTACCGGCTGCGCCAGGGAGATCTTGTGGAGCTGTACATCAACGACGAGTTTTTTGCCGCCGCGCCCCAAAAGCCCCCGGCGAAAAAGCCCGCCGCCCCCTTGCAGGTGGTGTATGAGGACGATGCCATCGCCGTTTTGTACAAGCCCGCCCACCTGCTTTGCCACGGCGACCGCACCGGCGACGCCAGCCTGGTGGACGCGTTCCTCTCTTATCTTGCCCAAAAAGGCGAGTTTGACCCCCGGGGGGAGGTCGCTTTCCGCCCCGCTTTGTGCAACCGGCTGGACCGGGGCACCGAGGGGCTGGTGGTGGGCGCCAAGACCTACGCCGCTTTGCGGGATATGAACGCCATCATCCGGGAGGGGCTCGTCCGCAAGGAGTACCTGACCATCACGTTCGGCGCGCCCCCGGCCGGCCGGCACACGGCCTACCTGCGCCACGACGAAAAGAACAACAAGGTAAAAGTGCAGGCGGGGCCCGGCGAGGGCTTCAAGCAGATCATCACCAACGTGGCGGTGAAACGGGTACAGGGCCCGTTCGCCCTGTGCCGCATCGGCCTGGTCACCGGGCGCACCCACCAGATCCGGGCGCACCTGGCCTTTTTGGGCGCGCCGGTGCTGGGGGATGTAAAATACGGCAACCGAAAATGGAACGAAAAGACCGGCTTCAGGACCCAGGCCCTGTGCGCGGAAAGCCTCACCTTTTCCCCGCTGCCGGCGGAAAACGCTCTGTGCGCATTAAGCGGCAGGACCATCCGGCTGGAGCACCCGGCTATCCTGGACAAATTCGCCTCGCTGGCAAAACAGTGATCCCCTCTCCCCCGCTTTACAAAAACGCGGCGGCCCGCCTCCCCTTTTCGGGGAAACGGGCCGCCGTGTTTTTTGTCGCGGGGCCGCACCGGTCAGAAGAAGCTGACCTGGCTGGTGTCCGGCAGGCTGCCCAGCGCCCCCACGTTTTTCAGATTTTCCATCACCGCGCTGGAGACGCCGCAGGCCTGCTGCAGCTCCTCCACCGAAAGGTACTGCTGCCCGGCCAGGGTGGCATCCTCCAGCGCACGGGCGGCGGCCTCGCCCACGCCTTTCAGCGAGGCGAAAGGCAGTCGGACCTTGCCGTCCTCCACCGTGTAGCGCACCGCGCGGCTCTTGCCAAGCTCGATGGGCAAAAACTCATAGCCCCGGGCCAGCATCTCATTGACCAGCTGCAGCGACACCTGGATGTCCTCGTCCTTGGCCTTTTTCTCCTCTTTCAGGCGCTTTTCCACCTCTTTCAGGTGCTGCTGGGCCACCTTGACGCCGCCCACGGCGGCCTCGTAGTCGATGTCGTCGCCCCGCACGGTGAAATAGGTGGCGTAGAATGCCTGGGGATTGTACACCTTGAACCACATCAGCCGGATGGCCGCGATCAGGTAGGCCACCGCGTGGGCCTTGGGGAACATATACTTGATCTTGCGGCAGGAGTCCATGTACCAGTCCGGCACGCCGCACTCTTTCATCTTCTCCTCCGCCCCCGGCGGGAAGCCGCCCTTTGCCACCTTGCCCTTTCGGGTGAGCTCCATGATGTTAAAGGCCAGCTTGGGCTCCAGCCCCTTGTGAAGCAGGTAGGTCATGATGCTGTCGCGGCAACCGATCACGTCGGAGATGGTGCAGGTCTGATTTTTGATCAGGTCCTGGGCGTTGCCGTTCCACACATCGGTACCGTGGGAGAGGCCGGAGATCTGGATCAGGTCGCTGAAGTTTTTGGGCTGGGCCTCGATGAGCATCTGCCGCACAAAGGGAGTGCCCAGCTCCGGGATACCGAACGTGCCGGTCTGGCTGCCGATCTGCTCCGGGCGCACCCCCAGCGCCTCGGGGCTCACCAACAGGCTGATGACCTTTTGGTCGTTCATGGGCACCTTGTCCATGGGGATGCCGGTCATGTCCTCCAGATACTTGTACATGGTGGGCACATCGTGGCCCAGCTCGTCCAGCTTGAGCAGGGTGTCGTGGAGGTACTTAAACTCGAAGTGGGTAGTGAGCACCCCCTTGTCCCGGTCGTCGGCGGGGTGCTGGATGGGGCAGAAATCCTGGATCTCGTGGCCCCGGGGCACCACCACCATGCCGCCCGGATGCTGGCCGGTGGTGCGCTTGACGCCGGTACAGCCCACGGTGAGCCGGTTCTCCTCCGCCCTGTTCACCGTGCGGCCCCGCTCCTCCAGATACTTTTTCACATAGCCGTAGGCGGTCTTGTCCTGCAGGCCGGACACGGTGCCGGCCTTGAAGACGAATTCCTTGCCGAACAGCTCCTCGGTGTACCGGTGAACCTGGCTCTGGTACTCGCCGGAGAAGTTCAGGTCGATATCCGGCTCCTTGTCGCCGTCGAAGCCCAGGAAAGTCTCAAAGGGGATGTCGTGGCCGTCCACCGTCAGCGGCGCGCCGCACCGGGGGCAGGTCTTGTCCGGCAGGTCGAAGCCGTCGGCCACACTGCCGTCGGTGATGAACTCGCTGTACTGGCAGTTGGGGCACAGGTAGTGGGGCGGCAGGCTGTTCACCTCGGAGATGCCGGAGAAGTGGGCCACCGCCGAGGAGCCAACGGAACCACGGCTGCCCACCTGGTAGCCGCCGGCGTTGGAGTAGGCCACCAGCTTCACAGCGATGACGTACAGCACGGCGAAGCCGTGGCCGCAGATGGAGTCCAGCTCCCGCTGCAGGCGGGTCTGGACGATCTCGGGCAGCGGGTCGCCGTAATGCTTTTTGGCGGTGGACCAGGTGGCCTCCCGAAGCTGCTCCTCCGCGCCCTCGATGGAGGGCGGGAACGTGCCCTTGGGGATGGCCCGCAGGGTGCCGTCGCACATGGCGGCGATCTTGTTGGGGTTGGTCACCACGATCTCAAAGGCCTTGTCCTCGGGCAGGTAATAGAACTGGTCCAGCATGTCCCGGGTGGTGCGGTAGTAAAGGGGCGCCTGGTTGTCCGCGTCCTTGAAGCCGTTGCCCGCCTGGAGCACCGCCCGGTAGACCGCGTCCTCCGGCTCCTGGAAATGCACATCGCCGGTGGCCACCACCGGCTTGTGAAGCGTCTCCCCCAGCCGGATCACCGTGCGGTTGAAGTCCTGGATCTTCTCGATGGAATCCACAAGATGCTCCCGCAGCATGTACTCGTTGTTGCCCAGGGGCTGCACTTCCAGGAAATCGTAGTAGTCGGCGATGCGGCACAGTTCCTCAAAGCTGCGCCCCTCCATGATCGCCCTGTAAAGCTCGCCCGCTTCACAGGCAGAGCCGACCAGCAGCCCCTCCCGGTATTTGTCCAGCACGCTGCGGGGGACCCGGGGCTTTTTGAAGAAGTAGTTGGTGTGGGCCTCGCTTACGATCTTGTACAGGTTTTTCAGGCCCATCTGGTTGCGCGCCAGCAGGATCAGGTGAAAATATTTCTTTTTGATCACTGCCGCGTTGCCGCCGCCAAGGCCGGTGTTGATCTGCTCTACCGTCTTGACCCCTTTCAGGGCCAGATCCTCCAGCATCTTGCAGAAGATCTTCGCCAGGGCCGTGGCGTCGTCCACTGCCCGGTGATGGTTAAAGGGCTCGATCTCCAGATGGTCGTTGATGGTGTCCAGCTTGTAGTTTCGCAGGCCAGGGTAGAGGTTCTGGGCCAGGGGCAGGGTGTCGATGTAGGCGTTTTCCAGCTGCAGGCCGGCCTTTTCCGCCTGGGCGTGCAGA
Source organism: Candidatus Allofournierella merdigallinarum (assembly GCA_019117205.1). Classification (GTDB taxonomy): domain Bacteria; phylum Bacillota; class Clostridia; order Oscillospirales; family Ruminococcaceae; genus Allofournierella_A; species Allofournierella_A merdigallinarum. Next base: position 6,143 of record DXAC01000038.1, read on the forward strand.
AAGCGCATGTCAAAGTTGTGGGCGTTGTGGGCCACCAGCACCCGGCCGCCGGCAAACGCCATGAACCGCTCCAGCGCCTCTTTGGGGCCGGGCGCGCCCGCCACCATGGCGTCGTTGATGCCGGTGAGCTCCACGATGCGGGGCGGGATGGGCTTGCCCGGGTCCACAAAGGTGCCGAACGTGTCCGCGATCTGGCCATTTTCCACCAGCACCGCGCCGATCTCGGTGAGTGACTCGGTCTTGGGGTCCAGGCCGGTGGTCTCGGTGTCGTACACCACAAAGCTGCCGGAAAGGGCCCCGGCGGCCTCGCCGTAGACCACCGGCACCATGTCGTCCACAAAATAGGCCTCGCAGCCGTAGATAAGTTTAAAGCCCGGATCGTTTTTGCGGATGGCCTCGGCGGCCAGCATCGCCTCCGGGAAGCCCTGGCAGACGCCGTGGTCGGTGATGGCGATGGCCCGGTGGCCCATCCGGTGGGCGGTACGAACGATCTCGCCCGGGTCGCAGAAGCCGTCCATGCTGGAGAGCTTGGTGTGCAGGTGCAGCTCCACCCGTTTTTTTGGCTCGTCGTCCTGGCGCTTGCGGCGCTCCACCCGGAGCACGTCGTAGGGGTACACCACATAGTCGTGCTCGTACTTGTCGTAGGCGCATTCCCCTTTGAGCACAAAGGTGGTGCCCGGCTTCACTTCTTCCCAGCGGGAATAGTCCTCCCCCTCCCGGCTGCGGAGCTTCAGGCTGATGGAGCCGGTGTAGTCGGTGATGGACACGATGTAACTCTTCTGGAAGTTGCCCTTGACCTCCACCGCGAACACGTCGCCCCAGATGGTCACCTTGCCGCTGTCCGCCCCAAGGTCTTTCAGGGCGGTCACCGCGCCGGGCTTGAACTTTTTGCCGTGGAAGACACTCACCGGCTTATCCGACAGATCCAGCCCCGGGATCTTGAAGTCCGGCGGCTGCTTTTTCTCCTCGAACCTGGGCGCGGGAGCCTTTTCCAGCACCCGCTTTTCCCAGGCGGCGGCGGAAAGGCTGGCCTTTTGCTCCAGCGCGATCCGGGGCCGAACGCCGGTGCGCTGCTCCACCAGCGCCGCCAGCCTCTCCCCGAAGCCGATGTCCTCCAGGATGTTTTTGCCCACCGGCACGGTGATGGTCAGCTCGGCGCCCTCCAAGGCGAAGCGGGCGTGGTCCAGAAAGCCGTTCACCGGCAGGCCCTCGTCCTTGAGCTCTTCGATCATCGCCCGCAGGCTCTCCTCGGTGATGGTCTCAAAGGGGAAAAAGTTGCAGATGGCCAGCTCCAGCCCCTCAAACTGGGGCGCCAGCGACACGCAAAGGCGCCCGCACAGCTCCGTGGGCAGGGGCGCGGCGCTGTTCAGGCTGATCTTCAGTTTTCGGCTGGCGCGGAGCAGTTCCACCCGCTCCACCAGCACCCCGGCAAAATACCGGGCGAACGTCTCGTCGGCGTTGAACTGGGGCCAAAGCTGGCTCACAAGAGGTTTCAAGGGGTACTTCCTTTCTGCATGACGCTGCCCGCAGGCATGGTGCGCCTGCGGGCAAGTTGTTTCACTTTACAGCTTGTAGATCTCCTCCACCAGCTGGCCCACGATGTCGCCCCGCAGCATCCGGATCTTTTCGCCCCGGATGAACAGCAGGGCCTCGTCCTTGCCGCCGGCGATGCCGATGTCCGCCTCCCGGGCCTCGCCCGGGCCGTTCACCACGCAGCCCATCACCGCCACCTTGACGGGCTTTTTGAAGCCCTTGAGGCGCTGCTCCACCTCGTCGGCGATCTTAGCCACCGGGATGTTGGTGCGCCCGCAGGTGGGGCAGCTGATGATCTCCGGCCCGCCCACCGCGTGGCCGGCGGCCCGCAGGATGTCAAAGCCCGCCTGGACCTCCTTTTCCGGCTCGTCGGTGAGGGAGACACGCAGGGTGTCGCCGATGCCCTCCAGCAAAAGGCCGCCGATGCCCATGCCGGACTTGATGAGGCCCATGCGATAAGTACCCGCCTCGGTGACGCCCACATGCAGCGGATAGTCGCACCGCTCGCTGAGCAGGCGGTAGGCCTCCATCATCCGGGGCACGTTGCTGGACTTGATGGAGATGACGATGTTGTCAAAATCGTATTTCTCCAGCAGGGAGACGTGGTACATGGCGCTTTCCACCAGCGCCTCGGGCACCGGGGCGCCGTATTTGGCCAGCACCTCCTTTTCCAGGCTGCCGGCGTTGACGCCGATGCGGATGGGTATGTTCTTCGCCTGGCAGGCGGCGGCCACCTCTTTCACGTGGTCGTCGCCGCCGATGTTGCCCGGGTTCAGGCGGATCTTGTCCACCCCCGCCTCCACACAGGCCAGGGCGATGCGGTGGTTAAAGTGGATGTCCGCCACCAGGGGGATGTCCACCGCGTTTTTGATGGCCCCGATCAGGCGCACGTCCTCCAGGGTGGGCACGCTGACCCGCACGATCTGGCAGCCGGCCTCAGCCACCCGCACCGCCTGGGCCACATTGCCCGCCACGTCGGCGGCGGGCACATTGAGCATGGTCTGCACCGCCACCGGCTGGGTTCCGCCGATGGTGAGGTTGCCGATGGTCACTTCCCTTTTGACTTTACGCATGGAACTTCCCTCTTTTCACAAAATCAGAACAGGCGTGTGATGTCGTTGACAGTGGCGAAGATCATCACGGCGAACAGGAAAAACAGCCCCGCCAGGTTCACCCAGATCTCGAACCGCTTGGGCAGCGGCCGGCGGAAAATGCCCTCGATGAGCAGAAACACCAGCTTGCCGCCGTCCAGCGCCGGGAAAGGCAGCAGGTTGAAGATGCCCAGGTTCACCGTGAGCAGCGCCAGCAGGCTGAGCACCTCGGCAACGCCCATGCCCGCCGCCTGGTTGATGGCGCTGACGATGCCCACCGGGCCGGTCAGCTCGGTGACGCTGACCCGCTGGGTGACAAGGTCCAGCAGCGAGCGGAACACCAGCCGCGCGTAGAACAGGGTGTAGTCGAACGCCTGCCGGATCACGTTCAGCGGCGTTTTTTCCAGAGCGTACACCTTGAAGCCCATGTCCATGGTCACCGTGTCGCCGGTCTCCACCTGGTCGAAACGGATGTCGTCCAGCTGCACCTTTTCGCCGTTCCGCCGCACGGTGAAGTCGGCGGTGAAATCCTCGCTGCGCTGGAGCTCGTATACGATGTCGTTGGTGACAAAGCACCGCCGGCCGTTGATGGCCAGGATCTCATCCCCCACCTGCAGACCGGAGGCCTCCACCGAGGAGCCCTCCTCCACCAGGGCCACCGTGCGGCTGCCAAGGGTATCCGCCCCGGAAAAGAGCACCAGCAGCACCACAAAACCCAGCACCAGGTTCATCACGGCGCCGGCAGCCACCACGATGAACCGCTTCCACACCTTGACCTGCGGATAGGGCAGGCCGGTTTTTTCCAGCGGTTCCTCCCCGCCGGGCGCGGGCTCTTCCTCCTCCAGCTCCTCGTCCTCCCCTTCCATGCTCACATAGCCGCCCACGGGCAGCGCCCGCACACTGTACCGGGTGCCGTTTTTCACCCGGGTGAACAGGGCGGGGCCCATGCCGATGGAGAACTCGTTCACCTGGATGCCCGCCTTTTTGGCGCAGAGGAAATGACCCAGCTCGTGGATCATGACCACCAGGCTGAAGATGAGGATGGAAACGATGGTGGTGATCAGAAACGACATAGACGAAATTTGCTCGCTTTCTTCAAGGTTCGCCCCAAGGGCGTCAGTTCAGATGACTGTGGACAAAGGCGCGGGCCATCCGATCGCACTCGTAGACGTCGGCCAGGGTGTAGTCGCCGCCGAAAGAGTCGCTGTCCACCACCGCCTCCACCAGGCGGCCGATGTCCAGAAAACCGATCTTGTCCTGCAAGAACAGCCGCACCGCCTCCTCGTTGGCGCCGTTGGCGGCGCAGGGGCCCAGGCCCCCCTTGGCGATGGCCTTTTTGCAGGCGGCGAGGCACCGGAACGTCTCCTCGTCCGCCACATCAAAAGTGATGGCTTTCAGCTGGGTGAAGTCCAGCTCGGGGGCGCAGCCCGGCGCCCGCTCGGGCCAGGTGAGGGCGTACTGGATGGGGATCCGCATGTCCGGCACACCCAGCTGGGCCAGGATGGAATTGTCCGAGAACTGCACCATCGAGTGGATGATGCTCTGGCGCTGCACCACCACCTGGATCTTCTCCGGCGGCAGGCCGAACAGCCAGACAGCCTCGATGAGCTCCAGGCCCTTGTTCATCAGGGTGGCCGAGTCGATGGTGATCTTGGCGCCCATGTTCCAGTTGGGGTGCTTCAGGGCGTCCGCCCTGGTCTTGCCCGCCAGCTCCTCCCGCTTCATGCCGAAAAAGGGCCCGCCGGAGGCGGTGAGCAGGATCTTGGTGAGGGCTTTTGCGGAATGGGCATCCTGGAGGCACTGGAAGATGGCCGAATGCTCGCTGTCCACCGGCAGCAGCTTCGCGCCGTGGGCCGCCGCCGCCCTCGTGACCAGGTGCCCGCCGGTGACCAGGCTCTCCTTGTTGGCCAGCGCCACGTCACAGCCGCTCTCCAGCGCGGCCAGCGTGGCGCCCAGCCCGGCGATGCCCACCACAGCGTTGAGCACCACGTCCGCCTGGCCCATGCCGGCCAGGGTCACGATGCCCTCGGGGCCCTCCAGTACCTGCGGCGCGCCCGCCTGCCCGGCCAGCGCGTCTTTCAGCTTGCGGCAGGCGGCGGGGTCCGCCACCGCCACATAGCGGGGGTGGAACTCGGCGATCTGCCCCAGCAGCTTCTCCACGCTGGAATGGGCGGCCAGCGCCTGAACAGTGTAGCCCTGGCTGCGGGCGACGTCCAGGCTTTGGGTGCCGATGGAGCCGGTGGAGCCCAGCAGGGCGATGGTCTTTGCCATGGTGTCCTCTCCTTATAATATGTTACATGGTACGCAGCCATACGACCAGTGCCACCAGCGGCGCGATGAACAGCACGCTGTCGAACCGGTCCATGATGCCGCCGTGTCCCGGGAAGATGGTCCCGTAGTCCTTGATGTCCAGCTGGCGCTTCACCGCCGAGGCGAACAGATCGCCCAGGATGCCCAGCACCGAACAGCCCATGCCCAAAAAGAACACAGTGAGGTAGCCAAAGATGCCGCCCGCGTCGAACCCGGAGATGGAGCGGGCCGCCAGGGTGACCAGCACCCCCACCACGCCGGAGCCGATGATGCCGCCGATGGCCCCCTCCACCGTTTTGTTTGGGCTCACCAGCGGGGCCAGCTTGTGCTTGCCCAAAAAGCGGCCGGTAAAGTAGGCGCAGCTGTCGCCGCCCCAGGCAAAGGCCAGGGTCATGAGCACAAGGAACACCGCTTCGTGGCCATATTGCTGGGACGGCAGGCAGGTCTTGATGAACACAAAGGAGTAAAAGGCGCTCCAGATCACCACGCCGAACGCCGCCATACCGCCCAGGCTTTTCACGTCCAGCTCCCGGTTGAAGCCCACCACGCACACCGCCAGATACACCACGAACAGGAAGCTGAACGGCGCCAGCAGCAGCTTTTGGAAAGCGGCCGAGCCGATGAGCAGCAGGGTGTACACCGCAAAGCCCCCGAAGATCCAGGGGCCCTGTCGGCCAAGGTCAAAGGCCTTGTATGTCTCGTGGATGGCGATCAGGCAGATCAGCGCCACCGCACATTCAAAAACCGGCGTGTCAAACAGGCACAGGACCACCGCCAGCACCGCCAGGCCCACAATGGATGTAAGGATACGTACTTTCAAGGCAAAGCTTCCCCTTTCGCCCTATGTTCACACGCCTCCGAAGCGGCGGCTCCGGCGGCAGAATTCCATAATGGCCGCGTCCAGATCGGCCCGGGTGAAGTCCGGCCAGAGCACGTCCATCTCCACCAGTTCGGAGTAGGCGGCCTGCCACAGCATAAAGTTGGACAGCCGTTTTTCCCCGCTGGGGCGCAGGATGAAATCCGGGTCTTTCTGGCCGCGGGTGTACATATGGTCGCTCATCATCTCTTCGGTGATGTCCTGGGGCTCCAGCTTGCCCTCCTTGACCAGCTGGGCCAGCTGGCGGGCCGCCCGCACAATCTCCGGCCGCCCGCCGTAGTTCACCGCCACATTCAGCGTCATGCCGGTGTTGCGGGCGGTTTTTTCCTCGATCTCGTTCATCAGTTTCTGATGCTTGGGCTCCAGCGCCGCGCGGTCGCCCAGAAACACCACCCGGTTGTTCTCTTTTTCATAGTCGAACGCCTTGATCAGGTACTCCCCGAACAGACGCATAATGGCGCTTACCTCCTCCTGGGGGCGGCGCCAGTTTTCGGTGGAAAAGGCGTAAAAGGTCACCGACTCCACCCCAAGCTGATTGCAGTAGCGGGTGATGTCCTGAAAGACCTCGGCGCCCTTTTTGTGGCCGGCGGTGCGGGGCAGGCCCCGGCTCTTGGCCCAGCGGCCGTTGCCGTCCATGATGATGCCGATGCTCAGACCTTTCGCCAGTTCTTCCATGGGCTGCATAGCCACACTGCTCCTTTCACAGACCAAAGGGCCGCGCTCTTTGTGCGGCGCGGCCCCCCGTCTTACGCCGAGATCAAAGCTCCATGATCTCCTTGTTTTTCTCTTCGCAGGCTTTGTCGATCAGCTTCACGTATTTGTCGGTGAGCTTCTGCATCTCCTCTTCCAGCTGCTTCTGATCGTCCTCGGTGATCTCGCTGGACTTTTTCTGGGCCTTGAGTTTGTCCATGGCCTCGCGGCGGACGTTCCGCACCGCCACCTTGGTCTCCTCGCCCAGCTTCTGCACCTCTTTGGTGAGCTGACGGCGGCGCTCCTCGGTGGGCGCGGGGAATACCAGCCGGATGACCCGGCCGTCGTTGGTGGGATTGATGCCGATGTCACTGACCAGCAGGGCGTGCTCGATGGGGTGGATCAGGGTGTGGTCCCAGGGGGTGATGGTCAGGATGCGGGCCTCGGCCACCGCCACCGCCGCCATCTGGTTGATGGGGGTGGGGCTGCCGTAGTAGTCCACGGTGATCCGGTCCAGGATGGCGGGGTTGGCCCGCCCGGCACGGATGGCCACCAGCTCCTTGTCCAGATGGCGCAGGGCGCCCTCCATTTTGTCCGCGTACACTTTGCTGAATTCGCTCATAGTAAAGCTCCTTTTTTGTATTCCAGCCGCAAGGCTTAAGCGTTTTGTTTTCAGGCGCTCAGAGTTCCCGCACCAGGGTGCCGATCTCCTCGCCCCGCACCGCACGGGCGATGTTGTCCGGGTCCGCCAGATCGAACACCAGGATGGGCAGGCCGTTCTCCCGGCAGAGGGTGGCGGCGGTGCCGTCCATCACGGCCAGCTTCTTTTCCAGCACTTCGGTGAATGTAAGGGTGCTGTACTTTACAGCATCCGGATATTTCTTGGGATCCTTGTCATAGACGCCGTCCACCATGGTGGCCTTGAACATCACGTCGCAGCCGGTCTCGATGGCGCGCAGGGCGCTGGCGGTGTCGGTGGAGAAGAACGGGCAGCCGGTGCCGCCGCCGAACAGGACCACGTTGCCCGCCTCCAGGGCCGCCACCGCGTCGTCGCGGGTGAACACCGGGGCCACCTGGGGCATGACGATGGAGGTCTGCACCACCGCCGGCACCCCCTGCTGGCGGAGGGCGTCCGCCAGAGCCAGGCAGTTCATCACCGTGGCCAGCATCCCGATCTTGTCGGCGCAGGTGCGCTCCATTTCGCCGCTGGACCGGCCGCGCCAGAAGTTGCCGCCGCCCACCACGATACCGATCTGGGCGCCCAGCTCCCGGGCTTTTTTCACGCCGCCGCAGATGGCCTGCATGGTGTCTTCGTCGAAACCCGCGCCCTTTGCGCCGGCCAGCGCCTCCCCGCTTACCTTGAGCAGGATGCGTTTGTATTGGATCGCCATGTTGAACACCGCCTGTTCCCCAGGCCGAAAGGCCGGCCTGCCTTTAAATTATATTGCTTATATTTTACAATAAAACCCCTTTGTTGTAAACAATTAAAAAACGCCGCCGGATGCCGGCGGCGAAAAAAGCGGCGGCCGCTCCCAAGCAAGAACCGCCGCCCTGTGGATTTGGCGCGGGCCCGCGGGGCCCGGCCCGGTCAGATGTACATGCCGCTGCGGGCCGCTTTCAGCCGGCCCAGCTGCTCCGAGCGCAGCGCCAGGCTGCGGGCATAGCTCCGCAGGGTCGTGCCGTTTTCCGGCTCCAGCGAGGAGGGCGGGATGACAAGCTCCACTCGTGTGCCCTCAGGGCCGCTGTCGAACTTGAACTGCCAGCCCATGGCAAGGGAATATTCCCGGGCAAGATACAACCCCAGCCCAACACCGTGGCGGCCCCGATCGGTGACCCGCTCCGGCGAAAAGGGGCGGAACAGGCAGTCCTGCAGCTGGGGCGAAAGGCCGGGGCCGTCGTCCTCCACCACAAGGCGCATGACCTCTTCCTCGCACAGCAGGCTGGCGCGCACCGGGCCATCAGTGTAGCGCAGGGCATTCATGAGCAGGTTCAAAAACACCTTGTCCACCCAGGCCTGATCCGCCAGGATGAACCGCCCCTCGGGGCAGCCGCAGGTCCACTCGACCCGCCGCCCCTCCGGCCCGCACTCGGCGATCAGGCCCGCCATCTGGTTCCACTGCCAGGCCAGCTCCACCGGCTGCATACGCGGGGTCAGCTGGTTTTGAAAGCGCACTGTCAGGTCGGTGAGGTTTTCCGCGATATAATTCAGGTAGCGCACGCAGATGTCCATATCCTCCAGCACCGGGGCCAGAGAGCGCACGTAGTCCTCCGGCAGGGTCTGGCTGCGGGAGCGCATTTCCACCGTCTCACGGGCGAGCATAATGCCCTGGGCCACCTGCTGGATCTCCCCGGCAAGGCCGCCGCAGAGCAGGTTTTTGCGCTGCTCCTCCCGCAAAAGGCGCTCGGATTCACGGTTCGTTGGCATAATTCTTTTCCTGGCTTTCTGTTTATTCCCTCTTGAACGCGATGACCAGGGTCACCACCAGTTGCTTTGGGCTGGGCATTTCGGGAAACACGCCCAGCTGTGTCAGCGTTCTGGCTGCCCGGCGCAGCCCGCTCTCCACCCCCTGCGGGCTGACCTGGTACATGCGGCTCAACTCGATGTAAAGGGTCTTCTGCGGGATGAGCTCGCCGGACACGACGCCCATCTGCACGGCGCTGGCAAGATACCAAAAGCTCACGCTGCCCGCCGACAGGCCAAGGCCCTTGAGGTATTCCACCACGTCCGGCCGCACGCTGGGCGTCCGGGCGGGCGCCACCGGCGAATACAGCTGCCGCAGGCTCTCCAGCAGCATCTGTGCTGTGTACGGTTTAATCATATAATAATCCGCGCCGCTTGACAAGACGCGCAGCCGCATCTCCTCGCCCGGATAGCTCTCGGTGCAGGTAAAAATGAGCCGGCAGCCCTTTCGGCAGGACACCAGCTCACGATACTGCCGCACAAAGGTGAACAGATCCATGTCCGGCAAGAAACAGTCCGCGATCACCGCCACCGGGCCCTGCTCCGTTTGAAGATAGCGCAGAAGCGCCGAGGCCCGCCGGAAGCACACGCAGTTCTCTCCCTGCTGCTCCAGGCCCTCCGCAAGCCGGCGCTGGAGCATCGCCGACGGCTCCAATACCAGGATCTTCTCCCATCCGCGTGCCTGTTCGTACACCGCAAAACACACCTTTCGTCGTTTGCTCACACCCGCTGCAAAAGATCCTCCAGAATATCCCACCCATTCTCCGGGGGAACCGCATTTTCATAGAGATATTCCAGGATCCAGCGCGCTTTCCTTTCGCACAGCCCACGCACGGTGCGGCGCTGCGCCCATGTCCCGTCGCCGCGGATCGTACATATCTCGTAGGTGGCCGCGCCCTGTGGATCAAAAGCCAGGGAGTACCGGATCTGGTGCGCCTGCTGCAGCCCGCCAAGCCGCGAAAAGGATCTGCATCTCGTGTAACGCTTCGTTGTGATCAAGGTGTCCCCTGTCCTTTCGATACAATTTTTTCCATCCAAACTTATGGTACAGAATTCGATGACAAAAAGCAACGACAAAAATCCGTCGTTTTCCGTCGCGGCGGCGCATCGGCCTGACGCAGGCAGACGAAAACGGGCGCCCCGCGGAATACCGCGGGACGCCCGTCTGCTACCGGCAAGGGCCGATCACCAAGTTCACAAGTCCTCCTGCAACAGCTCGCCGTCGTCCTGCGCTTCGGACGCCGTCGAGATACCGCTTTGGGCGCTCTCTTGCTCTTCGCTGTCCTGGGAAGTGGCGCTGTCCGCCCCGGCGTCCGCGGCCTGTTCGCTTTCAGCCTCCGCGTCGCTTTGCGCCGTCGCCGCCAGCAGGATGATCTGCAGCGTGCCGTCATCGGTGGTGTGCGCCGCGATGAACGCGCCCACAGTCACATCCTCCCGGGCGGCCGCCTCGGTGAGGCCGGAGCGCACCGCCAGGTACTCGGTGGCGTCATCGGTGTCGATGCTCGCCGTCTCCTCCGACACGGTCAGGGTGGCAGTGTCCAGCGCCGCCCAGTCCTGGGTGTCCTCCGCCCCGGTGCACACCGACACGCTGATGTACTCCGAGCCCACGTAGCTCACCTGGCCCACGATGGTCTCTTCCGCCTCTGGGGCGTCCGCTTCGCCGGCCGACGTGGCGGACGCAGCGGAAGACGCGGTAACGGAGGATGTGCTTTGGGCCTCCGACCCGGAACAGCCCGCCAGCAGCACAAGACAGCCAAGGCAGAGCGCCAGTGTCAGGGCAACGGTACGTTGGATGTATTTCATGGTCAATACCTCACTTTCTTTTTTCGGAGATCGCTCTCCGTGCCACCCATTGTAGCCGCCCGGGCTAAACAGCGGCTAAAGCGGCCGGTGAGAAAAGAGTCAAAGTTCTGTGAAAGGTCTGTGGAGGGCCTTGCAAAGCCGGCAAAAGCCCGTCTACAATGGAACCAGCCAGCCTCTAGGCTGGCTTTAGCCCTTTGTGCTACGCTTTTTTCAAAAACAGAACGGGAGGCGCGCGGTATGCGGCTGCTGGTGGCGGAGGACGATCCCCGCCTGCTCAAGACCCTTATACACATTTTTGAAAGCAACAAGTTCAGTGTGGACGGCGTTTGTGACGGAGAGGCCGCCCTCTCTCACGGCCGCTCGGAGGAGTACGACGGCCTGGTGCTGGATGTGATGATGCCCGGGCTGGACGGCCTCACCGTGCTCCAGCGGCTCCGCCAGGCGGGGGTGACCACGCCGGCGCTGTTCCTCACCGCCCGCTCGGAGGTGTCCCAGCGGGTGGAGGGGCTGGACGCGGGGGCGGACGACTACCTCTCCAAACCCTTTTCCACCGCCGAGCTGCTGGCGCGGGTGCGGGCGATGCTCCGCCGCCGGGACAACTGGCAGCCCGACCGGTTGCAGCTGGGGCCGGCGGCGCTGAACCTCTCCACCTACCAGCTGGAGTTCGACGGGCGCGCCCAGCTGCTCAGCGGCAAGGAGTTTCAGCTGCTGGAGATGCTCATGCGCTCGCCGGGCACCATCATCCCCACCGAGCGGTTTATCACCCACCTCTGGGGGTGGGACGCCAGCGTGGACACCAGCGTGGTTTGGGTGCATCTTTCCAACCTGCGCAAGAAGATAGCGGCTCTGGGCGCGCCGCTGGAGATCCGTTTCGTGCGGGGCGCGGGCTATCTTCTGGAGGTGCGTTCATGATCGCCCGGCTCCAGCGCAAGCTTGTGGCGGTGAGCGCCGTGTCGGTGCTGCTGGTGTTCGCGCTGATCTTTCTGCTGCTGGTCTACTTCAGCGGCCGCCAGCTGGACCGCACCATGGACACCCTCACCGACGCCATCTCCATCGGCGGGGGCGCGTTTCCGGACTTCGAGCCAGCCGACCCCGCCCGCCCTTTCCCCGAGGCCGACGTGATCGACGAGGAAACACGCTTCAGCACCCGCTTTTTCGTGGTGTGGCTGGGCGAGACAGACCGCATCCTGCGGGTGAACGTGGACGCGGTGTCCTCCATCAGCGAGGAGCAGGTGGAGGAATACGCCCTGGCCGCGCTGGAGCAGAACAGCGATCGGGGCTGGGTGTCGGACTACCGCTTCAAGCTGGTAAGCCAGGAAAACGGCGCGCTGCTGGTGTTCGTCAACGGCGCCATGAACCGGGCCATGTCCATCCGGCTGCTGCTCACCGCCTTTGGAGTGCTGCTGTGCAGCGCCCTGCTCATCCTGGCGCTTACGATGCTCTTTTCCCGCCGGGCGGTGCGGCCGATGGCAGAGAGCTATGAAAAGCAGAAACAGTTCATCACCGACGCAAGCCACGAGCTGAAAACGCCGCTGACACTGATCCTGTCCAATGTGGATATCGTGGAGGAGGAGACCGGCAAAAACGAGTGGCTGGAGGACATCCGCAGCGAGAGCGAGCGGATGCGTCTGCTGGTGAACCAGATGGTCACCCTTTGCCGCATGGACGAGAGCGAGGCTTCGCCCCGGTTCAGCTCGCTGGATCTAAGCGGCCTTGTGCTGGATGTGGTCAGCGAATTCGAGCCGCTGGCGCAGCGGCAGGGCAAGGGCCTTTCCTGCAATGTGGAACCGGGCCTTTGCTGCCCGGGCGACGAGGCTCTGCTGCGCCGGCTGGCGGCCATCCTGCTGGACAACAGCGTAAAGTACTGCGACGCCGGCGGCCGCATCCGGGTGGAACTGCACCGCAAGCGGCATCTCATCCTCACGGTGGAGAACACCTACGCCGGCGTGGATTCGCTGGAGCTGGGGCGGCTGTTCGACCGGTTCTACCGTGCCGACAAGGCACGTACCTTTACAGGCAGTTTCGGACTGGGGCTCTCCATTGCCCGGTCCATCGTGCAGCAGCACCGGGGCTCCATCACCGCCTGTAAATCGCCGGGCGGCATCTGCTTTCGGGTGGAATTGCGGGAAAAATGATCAAAACGGGCGCAGAGCCGCGAGCGGGCGGACCTGTGCCCGCTTTTTTTGAAATTTCTTCACCGGCATCTTTAGGGTCGCTTTAGGGCCGGGCCCTATACTGGATACGGCATACGGGCGCCTGAAAGCGCACCGCTGCGAAAATTACAGGGCGAGGAGGTCCCTCCATGATCAAGGTGGAACATCTCACAAAATACTACGGCGATTTTCTCGCGGTGGACGACCTCTCTTTCGAGATCGAAGAGGGCCATGTCTACGGTTTTCTCGGGCCCAACGGCGCGGGCAAGACCACCACGATGAACATCATGACCGGCTGCCTGTCCGCCACCAGCGGGCAGGTCGCCATCGGCGGCTTCGACATCTTCGAGGAAGCCGACCAGGCAAAGCGGCTCATCGGCTATCTGCCGGAGCAGCCGCCGCTTTATATGAACGAGACCCCGCTGGAGTACCTGCGTTTTGTGGGCGAGGCCAAGGGGCTGCGGGGCGAAGAGCTGGACCAGCAGATCAACAAGGTCATCCGGCAGGTCCGCATCGAAAATGTGGCCGGGCGGCGCATCTCCGCCCTGTCCAAGGGCTACCGCCAGCGGGTGGGCATCGCCCAGGCGCTGCTGGGCAGCCCCAAGGTGATCGTGCTGGACGAACCCACCGTGGGCCTGGACCCCTTGCAGATCATCGAGATCCGGGATCTGATCCGCCAGCTTGGCCAGGAGCACACGGTCATCCTGAGCTCCCACATCCTTTCCGAGGTGCAGGCCATCTGCGAAAAGATCCTCATCATCGCCCACGGGCGGCTGGTGGCCTTTGACACTCCCGACCGGCTGGAAGCGAGCCTGCTGAGCGCCGGCGAGATCAGCCTTTTGGCCGACGGCCCCGCAAGCGAGGTCAAGTCGCTGCTGGCGGAGGTGGAGCACATCAGCAGCCTGACGCTGGAGCAGACCCCGGACGGCCTTGTGTCCGCCCGGCTGACCACCGACAGCAAGGACATCCACGGCGTCTCCCGGCGCGTCTTCTACGCCTTTGCGTCCCGGCGGCACGCCCTGCTGGAGATGACGCTGAAAAGGGCGAGCCTGGAGGACATCTTCATCGAGCTTACCGAGAACGGCGCAAGCGGCGAGCCGGACGCCGACCAGCCGGAAAGCGGGGAGGAAAAACAATGACAGCTGTATTGAAACATGAACTGCGGGGGTATTTCCACACCTTTACCGCCTATGTGTTCGGCGCCTTTCTTCTGGCCATCGTGGGTTTCGGCGCCATGCTGTACAATCTTCAGGCGGCGGTGAGCAACTTTGAGTACGTGCTCAGCTTCGGCAGCATCATCTTTGTGGTCATCGTGCCCATTTTGACCATGCGGGTCATCGCCGAGGAGCGCCGCCAGAAGACCGACCAGCTGCTCTATTCCCTGCCCATCTCCACCACCCAGGTGGTACTGGGCAAGTTTTTGGCGCTGCTGGCGGTGTACCTGGTGCCGCTGGGCATCATCTGCCTGTATCCGCTGATCTTCGCCCAGTTCGGCGAGGTGTATCTGCCCACCAGCTACGGCTCGCTGCTGGCCATCTTCATCATGGGGGCGGCGCTTATCGCCATGGGCATCTTCATCTCCTCCCTCACCGACAACCAGGGTCTGGCGGCGGGCATCGGCATTGCCGCCATCCTGTTCAACTATTACAGCGTGAGCCTGTCGGAGTACGTCTCCTCCACCGCATTCGGTTCGCTGGTGGCGCTGGCGGTGCTCATCCTGGCGCTGGGCGCGGTGATCCGCTTTGTCACCAAGAGCGATGTGCTGGCGGGAGGCGTCTGCCTGGCGCTGCTGGCGGCGGTGTGCGTGATCGGCTACACCGACTACACCCTGTTCGAGGGCCTCTTGCCGGACATCATGCGGACCCTTTCCCTCTTCGAGCGGTTCAACACCTTTGTGAGCGGCGTGTTTGACATGACCGCCGTGGTCTACTATCTCTCCGTCATCGTCTTCTTCCTGTTCCTGACGGTGCAGTCCCTGGAGAAACGGAGGTACAACTGATGAAGCCTTCCAACAAACCCGGCAAACCCGGCAGCCGCCTGGCCTTTCAGGGCGGCGCCTATTCGCTGGCCGCGGCGGCCATCCTGCTGGCCATCCTCATCGCGGTGAACGTGCTGGCCGGTGCGCTGCCCGCCAGCCTGACCAAGTTCGACATCAGCGCTTCCAAGCTCTATTCCATCACCAGCAACACCAAGGTGGTGGTGAACGCCCTGGAGCAGGACGTGACCATTTACTGGATCGTCCAGTCCGGCGCGGAGGACGACGTGATCGAGACCCTGCTGGACAAATACGACAGCCTTTCCGACCATATCAACGTGGTGAAACGCAACCCGGACGTCTACCCCACCTTTGCCGAGCAGTACACCGACGAGGCCGTGCTGAACAACAGCCTGGTGGTGGAGTGCGGCGAGCGCAGCCGCTATATCTCCTATGACGACATCTACCTGCAGGAGACGGACATGTACTCCTACTCCTACACCACCTCTTTCGACGGCGAGGGCGCCATCACCAGCGCCATCGACTATGTGGTCACCGAGGATCTGCCTCAGCTGTACCTGGTGGAGGGCCACGGCGAACAGGAGCTGCCCGCCACCTTTGCGGACCAGATCGAAAAGGAGAACATCGAGACCCAGTCCCTGTCGCTGCTCACGGTGGATGAGATCCCCGAGGACGCCGACTGCGTGATGATCTACGAGCCCTCCTCCGACATCTCCGCCGAGGAAAAAGAGCTGCTGGCCAGCTACACCCAAAACGGCGGCAAGCTGCTGGTGATTGCCGGCCCGGCCCAGGACGGCTCGCTGGAGAACCTGGAAAACCTGCTGGCGGACTATGGCGTCGAGACCTGCGAGGGCATCGTGGTGGAGGGCGACCGGCAGTACTACACCGTGCAGCCCTACATCCTGCTGGCCCAGATGAACAGCAGCGACATCACCGACGCGCTGATCGAGGAGCACTACTACCCCAACATGCCCATCTCCCAGGGCCTGCTGGTGGACGAGAGCAGCGAGAGCGTCACCACCCTGCTCACCACCTCCGACGCGGCGTTCAGCAAGGTGGCCGGCTACGACCTGACCACCTATGAAAAAGAGGACGGCGACATCGACGGGCCTTTCGCGCTGGCGGTGTCCATCGACTGCGGCAGCGGCGGCCAGATGATCTGGTTCTCCTCCGCGGCGTTCCTGGATGATATGTATAATGCCCTGTCCTCCGGCTCCAACTCCGACCTGGCGATGAACTCCCTGTCCAGCCTGATCGGCGAGACCGAGGTCATGGCCATCCGGAGCAAATCCCTGAACTACAACTACCTGTCCATCAGTGACTCCACCGCCTCGCTGCTGAAAACGCTGATGATCGGCGTGTTCCCGCTGGTCTACCTGGGCGCGGGCGTCTGGGTGATCGTGAACAGAAGGAGGAAGCAGAATGAAGCGGGCTAAACGGCTGTATATCCTGCTGGGCGTGCTGGCCGTGCTGTGCGCGGTGACCGTGGGCGTGCTCAGCTACAACGAAAAGCAGGAGGAGATCAAGACCAGCGGCGAGACCATCCTTGCGGTGGACCCGGACACGGTGACCGCCCTTTCCTGGGAAAACGAGACCGCCACCCTGGCTTTCCACAAGGACGAGACCTGGCTGTACGACGAGGACGAGGCTTTCCCCACCGACCAGGAGGCCATCGACGAACTGCTGGATACTTTTGAGCGGTTCAACGCCGCCTTTATCATTGAAAACGTCACCGACTACGCCCAGTATGGCCTCGACGACCCCATCTGCACCATCGACCTCACCGCCGGCGAAAACAGCTACCAGATCCAGCTGGGCGATTACAGCGCCATGGATTCCCAGCGGTATGTCTCCATCGGCGACGGCAACGTCTATCTGGCGGTGAGCGACCCGGACGAGGTCTTTGAAGTGGAGCTCAGCGACCTGATCGACCAGGACGAGGTCCCCTCCTTTGACAAGGTGGAGAGCATCTCCTTTGCCGGCGCCGAGTCCGGTGAGATCACCTGGCAGGAGTACACCGACGACAGCCCCTATACCTGGTGCGCCGACGACGTGTATTTCCTCAAACAGGGCGACGACCTGCTGCCCCTGAGCACCGCCCTGGTGGAGGGCTACCTCTCCGACATCAGCAACACCAGCTTCACCGACTACGTCACCTACAACGCCACCGATGAGGACCTGGCGACGTACGGCCTGGATGAGCCGGAGCTCACCGTGACAGTTGCCTGCACCGAGACCACCGCCGACGGCGACGAGGCGGGCGTATTTACCCTGGCCGTGAGCCGCGACCCGGAGGAGGCCGCCGCGGCCACCGATGAAGATAACGACGAGGAGACCGTCACCGCCTACGCCCGCATCGGCAACTCCCCCATCCTCTACCGCATCGACTCGGACAGCTACAAAGATCTGATGGCCTGCGGCTACGACGACCTGCGCCACACCCAGGCGTTCACCGCCGCCTTTGAGGACGTAACCGGCCTGAACGTCTCGCTGGAGGGCGAGGTCTATTCCCTCTCGGTCACCCACGACGACGAAGGCAGCACGGTGCTGCCGGGCGAGGACGAGTTCGACGGCTCCGCCCTGGAGAGCGCGCTCACCGGGCTGACGGTAAGCGAGTTCACCGATGAGGCCCCCAGCGGCAAGGAGGAGATCGGGCTGACCATCTCCCTGGACAACGAGACCCATCCCACCGTACAGCTGGAGCTCTACCGGTACGACGGTGAAAACTGCCTCGCCGTGGTCAACGGCGAATCCCTGGGTCTTGTATCCCGTTCCACCGTGGTGGATCTGATCGAGGCCGTAAACGCCATCGTGCTGTGATCTTCACGCCCCTTTTCCGCGGGGCCGCCTGTGCAGGCGGCCCCGCTTTTTTGTATATTCAATGATATGCGGGAATAAATATTCAATTCCTCCCTTTCGCTTTTGTCTCTTTTTCCCAATGAAGCGGAAGCTTCACCCATATATAGTTATAAAATATGTAGAATTGTATTTCCAAGCATATTTATTCGGGAAAACATATTGAATATTTATACAGCTTGCAGTAAAATATGTTCTAATCAAATCCCGCGGCGGCATCCGCGGGCGGTGAAAGGGACAGGAACGCCATGAAAACTGTGTTTATCGACGGCAGCGCCGGCACCACCGGCCTGCAGATCCACCAGCGGCTGGAGCAGCGGCCGGACCTGGAGCTGCTGCTTTTGCCGGAGGAGCAGCGCAAGGACCCCGCCGCGCGGCGCGAGGCGCTGAACCGATGCGACATCGCCTTTCTCTGCCTGCCGGACGCGGCGGCCCGGGAAGCGGTGGCCATGGTGGAAAACGACGCCACGGTGGTCATCGACGCCTCCACCGCCCACCGCACCGCCCCCGGCTGGGCCTACGGCCTGCCGGAGCTGGGGCAGGAATATGCCGCGGCGATCGCAGCCAGCCGGCGCATCGCGGTGCCCGGCTGCCATGCCAGCGGCTTCATCGCCCTCACGGCGCCGCTGGTGGCGGCGGGGCTGCTTTCCAAGCGCGAGCTGCTCATCTGCCATTCCGTTACCGGGTACAGCGGCGGAGGCAAGGCAATGATCGCCCGGTACGAGGCCGCGGAACGAAGCCCGCTGCTGGACGCGCCCCGACAGTACGGCCTGGGCCAGAACCACAAGCACCTGCCGGAGATGCAGGCCGTCACGGGGCTGGACACGCCCCCCATCTTCTGCCCCATCGTGGCGGGTTTTTACAGCGGCATGGCGGTGACGGTGCCCCTGTTCGCCAGCCAGCTGGCGGGCACCGTGGAGGATGTGCGGCAGGTCTACCGGCAGCTGTACACCGGGCCCATCGTTCAATACACCGAGACCTGCGGCGAGGAGGGCTTTCTCTCCGCCGCCGCCCTGTCCGGGCTGGACAGGATGGAGATCTCGGTGGCGGGCAGCGACCAGCGCATCCTGCTCACGGCCCGCTACGACAACCTGGGCAAGGGAGCCAGCGGCGCGGCGGTGGAGTGCATGAACCTGGCGCTGGGCCTGCCGGCCGTCACCGGGCTCCGGCTGGGATAAACGGCCGCATTCAACAGCGACTTTTCAAAAAACGCAAGAGGAAAGAGAGTCGATATGAAACAGATCAACGGCGGCGTATGCGCCGCAAAAGGCTTCAAAGCGGCGGGCGTCCACTGCGGCATCCGCAAAAACCAGTCCAAGCGGGACCTGGGCCTCATCGTCAGCGACTGCCCCGCAAGGGCGGCGGCGGTGTACACCACCAACCTGGTCAAGGGCGCTCCCCTGCTGGTGACCAAGGAAAACCTTGCCGACGGCAAGGCACAGGCCATCCTGTGCAACAGCGGCAACGCCAACACCTGCAACGCCGACGGCCCCGATGTGGCCCGGGCCATGTGCGCCCTGGCGGGCGACGCGCTGGGCATCAGCCCCGGGGATGTGGCAGTGGCCTCCACCGGCGTCATCGGCCAGCCGCTGGACCTGACCCCCATCGCGGCGGGCATAGAGCCGCTGACCGCGGACCTGGGCTATGACAACAGCCTGCACGCGGCCCAGGCCATCATGACCACCGACACCATCGCCAAGGAGGCGGCGGTGGAATTTGAGCTGGGCGGCGTGACCTGCCACCTGGGCGGCATCGCCAAGGGCAGCGGGATGATCCACCCCAACATGGCCACCATGCTGGTGTTCATCACCACCGACGCGGCCGTCTCCAGTGAAATGCTGCAAACGGCCCTTTCCACCGACGTGCAGAGCACGTTCAACATGGTCAGCGTGGACGGCGACACCTCCACCAACGACATGGTGGTCATCCTGGCCAACGGCCTGGCGGGCAACGCGCCCATCACCGACCAGGGCGAGTACTTCGCCGTTTTCATGAAAGCGCTGAACACCGTGACCATGGCCCTGTGCCGGATGCTGGCCGGCGACGGCGAGGGCGCCACCCGCCTTTTGGAATGTCATGTGACCGGCGCGGCGGACACCGCCGCCGCCCGCACGGTGGCAAAAGCGGTGATCTGCTCGTCGCTGGTCAAGGCGGCCATGTTCGGCGCGGACGCCAACTGGGGACGGGTGCTCTGCGCCATCGGCTACTGCGGCGCCGCGGTGGACGTGCAAAAGGTGGACGTGGCCTTTGCCAGCGCGGCGGGGCGCGTGGAGGTATGCAAGGCGGGCGCGGGCATCCCCTTTTCCGAGGAGCTGGCAAAGCAGGTGCTGCTGGAAAAGGAGATCGACATCCAGGTGGCGCTGAACGCGGGCGAAGCCGCCAGCTGCGCCTGGGGCTGCGACCTCACCTACGACTATGTGAAGATCAACGGCGACTACCGCACCTGAGGAGGAACAAGGGATGGAACTGAACAACGCGCAACGGGCCCAGGTGCTCATCCACGCCCTGCCCTATATCCAGAAATACAACGGCAAGATCGTGGTGGTCAAATACGGCGGCAACGCCATGATCAACGACGACCTGAAAGAGGCGGTGATGGGCGACCTGGTGCTGTTGAGCCTGGTGGGCGTCAAGGTGGTGCTGGTACACGGCGGCGGGCCGGAGATCAGCGAACTGATGAAAAAGGTCGGCAAGGAGAGCCGCTTTGTGGACGGCCTGCGGGTCACCGACAAGGAGACCGCCGACCTGGTACAGATGGTGCTAGCCGGCAGGATCGGCAAAAACCTGGTGAGCCTGCTCCAGAGCAAGGGCGGCAAGGCCATCGGCCTGGCGGGCATGGACGGCTACCTCATCCAGGCCAGGCCCCTGCGCCAGGAACTGGGCTATGTGGGCGAGATCACCGACGTGAACGTGTCTCCGGTGCTGGACCTGCTGGAAAAGGGATACATCCCGGTGGTGTCCACCGTGGGCTGCGACGACCAGGGCAATGTTTACAACATCAACGCGGACACCGCTGCCGCCCGCATCGCCGCCGCCCTGAAAGCTGAATGTCTCATCACCATGACCGACACCAGCGGCATTTTGCGGGACAAGGATGACCCCTCCACCCTGATCAAGCGCATCCCGGTGAGCGAGGCGCCTCAGCTGATGCTGGACGGCATCATCTCCGGCGGCATGATCCCCAAGGTGGACTGCTGCATCGAAGCCATCCGCCGCGGGGTCAACCGGGTGTTCATTCTGGACGGACGCATCCCCCACGCCATCCTGATCGAAACGCTCACCGACGAGGGGATCGGCACCATGTTTATTCCGGGAGGAAGTTATGGACAGTATTAAAGAACTGGACGCGGCCTATCTGGCCCATACCTACGCCCGCTTCCCGGTGGTGCTCACCGGCGGAAAGGGCGCGTTGCTCACCGGCGAGGACGGCAAGGAGTACATCGACATGGGCAGCGGCATCGGCGTGAACGCCTTTGGCGCCTGCGACGAGGTATGGCAGCAGGCGGTAAGCGCCCAGGCGGCAAAATTGCAGCACGCCTCCAACCTGTACTACACCGAGCCCTGTGTGCGCCTGGCCGCGGCGCTGTGTCAGCGCACCGGCCTGAAAGAGGTCTTTTTCTCCAACTCCGGGGCGGAGGCCAACGAGTGCGCCATCAAGGTCGCCCGCAAATACGGCGCGGAAAAGCTGGGGCCGAAGCACTTTACCATCCTCACCTTGAAGAACAGCTTCCACGGCCGCACCCTGGCCACCCTGGCTGCCACCGGCCAGGACACGTTCCACCAGGATTTTCTTCCCCTGACCCCCGGCTTTTTGAGTGTGGAGGCGGGAGATCTCTCCGGCGCGGAACAGATCGTGTCGTCTGTCCCCTGCTGTGCCGTGCTGCTGGAAACGGTGCAGGGCGAGGGCGGCGTGAATGTGCTCGACCCGGCCTTTGTCCGGGGGCTCGCGGCGCTGGCCTGGGAAAAGGGCCTGCTTTTTATGGTGGACGAGGTGCAGACCGGCAACGGCCGCACCGGCAAGCTGTTCAGCTATATGCACTACGGCCTCTCCCCCGACGTGGTGACCACCGCCAAGGGCCTGGGCGGCGGGCTGCCCCTGGGCGCCACCCTGCTGGGCGGCCGGGCCGCGGGCATCCTGGGCCCCGGCAGCCACGGCAGCACCTTTGGCGGCAATCCGGTGTGCTGCGCAGGCGCGCTGACGGTGGTCCAGCGGCTCACCGATGAGTTCCTGGCCCAGGTGGCTGCCAAGGGCGAATGGGCGCGCAGCCAGCTGGAGGGCGCGCCGGGCGTGAAGAGCGTCACCGGGCTGGGGCTGATGCTGGGCGTGGAGACCGAGCGGGACCCGGGCGAGGTCATCGCTGGTTGCCAGGCACGGGGGGTGCTTCCCCTGCGGGCCAAGAACAAGGTGCGGCTGCTGCCGCCTTTGAATATCCCCACCGACCTGCTGGAGCAGGCGATCGAAATTCTCAAAGAGGAGTGTGCGAGATGAAACACCTGCTGAAACTGGCGGACCTTTCCGCCGCCGAGATCACTGAGATCCTGAACGTGGCCGACCAGCTCAAATATGAGAAAAAGAACGGCGTGGAGCATCACCTGCTCAAGGGCAAGACCCTGGGCATGATCTTCTCCAAGTCCTCCACCCGCACCCGCGTGTCCTTTGAAGTGGGCATGTACGACCTGGGCGGCTCCGCCCTGTTTTTGAGCAGCCGGGATCTCCAGATCGGCCGGGGCGAGCCGGTGCAGGACACCGCCCGCACCCTGAGCCGCTACCTGGACGGCATCATGATCCGCACCTATGCGCAGAAAGAGGTGGAGGATCTGGCAAAGTACGGCTCCATTCCCATCATCAACGGCCTCACCGACTACTGCCATCCCTGCCAGGTGCTGGCGGACCTGATGACCATCCGGGAGCGCAAGGGCTCCCTGGCGGGCAAAAAGCTCTGCTTTGTGGGCGACGGCAACAACATGGCCAACAGCCTGATCGTGGGCGGCATCACCATGGGCATGAAAGTGGCCATCGCCAGCCCCGCCGGCCATGAGCCGGACGCCGCCCTGATGAAGTGGGCCGCCGAGACCGGTGACTTTTTGTGCACTCCCGACGTGCGGGAGGCCATGGCGGACGCCGACGCCGTCTACACCGACGTGTGGGCCTCCATGGGCCAGGAGGCGGAGGAGGCCGAGCGGCGCAAGGTGTTCGCCTCCTACCAGGTGAACGCCGCCAACATGACCGTGGCCAAGCCCGACGCTATGGTGATGCACTGTCTGCCCGCCCACCGGGGCGAGGAGATCACCGACGAGGTGTTCGAGCAGCACGCCGACGAGCTCTTCGAGGAAGCCGAGAACCGGCTACATGCCCAAAAGGCTGTGCTGGTCAAGTGCATGGGCGGCGAACAGTGAGCCCGGGGGCGCAGAAGAAAGCGTGGCTCGTGCTGCAGGACGGCACCGCCTTTGAGGGGGTGCGCTTCGGCGCAGAGAGCGACGCGGTGGGCGAACTGGTGTTCACCACCAACATGTGCGGCTATCTGGAGACGCTCACCGACCCCAGCTACTGGGGCCAGATCGTGCTGCAAACTTTTCCGCTGATCGGCAACTACGGCGTCATCGAGGAGGATTTCGAGGGGGCCTGCTGCGTAAAGGGCTACGTGGTGCGCCACTGGTGCCCCACCCCCTCCAACTTCCGCAGCGGCGGCGACCTGGACGCCTTTTTAAAGGCAAAGGGCGTGCCGGGCATCTGCGGCATCGACACCCGCGAGGTCACCCGCATCATCCGGGAAAAGGGCGTCACCAACGCGGTGATCACCTCCCAGCCCCCCGCGGACCTGGCTTTTCTGGCTGATTACCGGGTGGAAAATGCTGTAAAGTCCGTTAGCTGTACAGCATCGGCGGTCTTCCCCGCCCTGGGCGAGGAGCGTTTTCACGTGGCCCTTATGGACTACGGCGCCAAGGCGAACATCGTCCGGGAGCTGCAAAAGCGGGGCTGTCGGGTAACGGTGCTGCCCGCGGACACCACCGCGGAACAGGTCCTCGCGCTGGGGCCGGATGGGGTGCTGTTGAGCAACGGCCCCGGCGACCCGGCGGAGAACACCGGCTGCATCGCCCAGCTGGCGAAGCTGCTGGGCAGGGTGCCCATCTTCGGCATCTGCCTGGGACATCAGCTGCTGGCGCTGGCGGCGGGCGGCGAAACGGTGAAGCTGAAATACGGCCACCGGGGCGCCAACCAGCCCGCCCGTGACCTGGTCACCGGGCGCACCTACATCACCAGCCAGAACCACGGCTACGCGGTGGTGGCGCCGTCGGTGCCCGGCGCTTCGCCCCGGTTTGTGAACGCCAACGACGGCACCTGCGAGGGGCTGGACTACCCCGGCAAGGGCGCGTTCACGGTGCAGTTCCACCCGGAGGCCTGCGCCGGGCCGCGGGACACCGGCTTTTTGTTCGACCGGTTCATGCAGCTGATGGAGGGAGGGTCTGACGATGCCACTTGACAAGACCATCCGCAAGGTGTTG
>DXAC01000039.1 GCA_019117205.1 Candidatus Allofournierella merdigallinarum
GTGGCCGAGCGGGAAAAGGGCTTCTTCTGCTCGAACCGCGAGTGCCGCTTCGTCGTTTGGGAGGACAACACCTTCTTTACACGCCTCGGCAAACGCCCTACCCGGCAGGTGGTGGATAAGTTGCTGCGGGACGGCCGGGCCCGGCTCAAGGACTGCAAGAGCCAGCGCACCGGCAAGACCTACAACGCCTCCGTCCTGATGACTACCGAGGCCGACGGCCGGGCCAAGTTCAGCATGGAATTTGAGAACGGGGGTGCACGATGATGCAGGGCGTTCTGGACCGTTTTCTCACCGCCGAGAGCGATGTATATCTGATTTTGCAGCTCAAAGACGGGCCGGAGACGGCAGATGTGCGGTTTGAATCTTTTGCCCGTCTGGAGCAGATGGGCAAGGCACCGAATACCAGCCACTACGAGGCCGCTTACTTTGCCAACACCCCGGCGTACTTTTACGGCATGAGCAACGCGGAGGCATTGGAGGAACTGTACCTTACGTTCAATTTGAGGCGTCCAGAAGATTTTCGGGGACACAGCCTTTCGGTCAGTGATGTGGTCGTGCTGAACCGCGAAGGTCAGACCGAAGCGTTCTATGTGGACCGGATCGGCTTCAAAGAGCTGCCGGGCTTTTTGGAGCAGATGAAAGAGGCGGCCCGGCCCCGAAAGTCGGTGGCCGCTCAAATAAAGCAGGCCAAAGAGGCCGCGCCCAAGGCCAAAACCAGGAAGCACAAAGAGAGGGACGCACGATGAAAAACTTCACTTACGAAGAAGTCAACCTCATGGCCCTCTACAATACTGGCAACCGGGAGCGGCTGATCGAAGTCCTGACCGAGATGCGCAGCTATCTCACCTGGTCGGAGGTAGAGCTGCGGGACCTGACCGACAGCACCCTGGACAAACTGGCCGGCATGACTGACGCAGAGTTTGATGCGCTGGAACTGTACCCGGATTTTATTTGAGAGGGAGGGCCTATGTTAGACGAAAAAGACAGCAAATGGCAGTGCTATATCATCCCCGATCTGGCCACCTGGACCGGTGCAGCCGGGAGCAAGCCCTACACGCCTATCGAGTTTTACGGCACCTACGAGCAGGCCGCAGCCCGTTTCCAAGAGCTGCGTTCGGAACCCTACAACAGCGAAGAAGTGCCGGGTGCCCGGCTGACCTTTGGAGTCCAGCGGGAGGACCCGCCCAGCGCTGCCGACCTGCTCCATGTGCGGCAGGGCAAAAACTATCTGGTGGACGATTATACCCGGATGGCGTCCCTCAACCAAAGCCCCGAGGTCATGGACATCCTGCGGCAGATGCGGAAAGACCTGGGTTTTGATCGGGTGCGTGTTTACGAGCATGGCGCGATGGAGCCGAAGGATGTGACTTTCAGCCGCTGGAAACATCCCCTCAAGCCGAGCTTGCGAAAGTCAGTGTTAAAAGAGCTGAAAGAAACGCGGCCCAAAGAGGCTACGGCCAAACTACCCCGCAAGCCCAAAGAAAGGGGCCGGGAATAAAAGGAAGGAGGCTTTATGTCCGAAAAAACACTCTATTATGCCCAGCTGGCCGAAGATACCGCCCGCCGTCTGACCGGCAGCTGGGAACGGTGGGCTGGTTTTCTGTCTACCTCAGCACGGCTCTATAAATATCCCTACCCCGACCAGCTCATGATCTACGCCCAGCGCCCGGATGCCACCGCCTGCGCATCCTACGATGTCTGGAACGACCGCATGAACCGTTACGTCCGGCGCGGCTCCAAGGGCATCGCCCTGCTGGACGATGCGGGCGACCGGCTGCGCCTGCGGTATGTGTTTGATCTGGCCGACACCGGTACCCGGTCAAACTCCCGCGACCCCTGGCTGTGGACGTTGGAGGACCGGCACATGATTCCGGTGGCGGCCATGCTGGAGCGCCGCTACGGCACCGCCGCAGATACCCTGCCCCAGCAGCTGGCGGATGTGGCCGGAACGCTTGCAGACGCCTACTGGGCCGAC
Source organism: Candidatus Allofournierella merdigallinarum (assembly GCA_019117205.1). Taxonomy (GTDB): domain Bacteria; phylum Bacillota; class Clostridia; order Oscillospirales; family Ruminococcaceae; genus Allofournierella_A; species Allofournierella_A merdigallinarum. The sequence continues at coordinate 1,976 of DXAC01000039.1, forward strand.
CATGGGCAGGAGATCGGCGGCATCCTTGCAAATTCCCTGCTGGAGGAGTACGATGAACTCAACAGAGGGCTTGCCTTCAAGCGGGCCGTCACCACCAGCACCACCTTTGCCCTCCTGTCCCGGTGCGGGTACGCCCCTGAAAACCACTTTGGTCACGAGGAATTTAGCAACATTTATGAGTTCAATACGCCGGCCACCGTGGCTGCCCTGGGCACAGCCGCCAGCGAGAGCAGCCGCGAGGTGCTGCTGCAGATCGCGGCAGTGGTCAGGCAAGTGGAACGCGACATCGCAGAAGAAAGGAGACTTTGGGATGAGCAGCACAGCATTGCAGTACACGCAGAACGGGGACTATCTGGTCCCGAACATCGAGCTGAACCAGCCGCAGACGCCCCTGGGCAAGTATGGGCGGATACGGAAAACCTATCTGAAGGAGAACCGGCCCGTCTTTTACAACCACCTGCTCCTGAGCGGGAAGCTGTACCCGCACCTGGCGGAGATCGACCAGACGGCGAAGCAGCGGCTGGAACAGATGATGCCACAACTGGCGGAGGCGGCGGGCGCTACAGAGGAACTGAAAGCCCGCGACCCGATGCAATGGACGGGCCGGATGAACGCCTGCAAGGCTCAGGCCGAGGAAGTGATCCGGAACGAGTTGATTTTCAACTGAGTTTTTTCGCCACTGAGGCGGAGCAAATCGCACAGATCGACCAGCGAGCGGAGACCGAACAAGTCTCCGCTTTTTCTTTTTCCGAGGCGGATTGGCGGGCGGCACTGGCGTCCGGCAGCGGGTTTGAAAATGGCAAAGCGCGAATTATTGCTTATTATGCTGAAAATCACAGCGCCAAAGAGCGAACCGCCTTTCTGAAGCAGGAATACGGTACTGGTGGCCGGAGCTGGACGTTTCAGGATGGCAGTAATGGCTTCCTCGACTACGATGCCAGCGG
>DXAC01000040.1 GCA_019117205.1 Candidatus Allofournierella merdigallinarum
CGGTGGCGGATGCAGCGAGCCGGAGGGCTGGGCAGCGGCGCAGAGCGGCGGGAGGGCCCTCGGCGCGCGAACTGCCGCGACACGCCGCAACCGGGAGAGGAGGCGAGCGCCGCCGGTGGCGGATGCAGCGAGCCGGAGGGCTGGGCAGCGGCGCAGAGCGGCGGGAGGGCCCTCGGCGCGCGAACTGCCGCGACACGCCGCAACCGGGAGAGGAGGCGAGCGCCGCCGGTGACGGATGCAGCGAGCCGGAGGGCTGGGCAGCGGCGCAGAGTCTTTCCCGGGACATCCAAATCCTCCGCAAGGCGCAGCGCCCGCAGGGGGCGCCTTTGTTCCGGCCCCGTGGCCTTTCCTCTGGTATTGCAATTCCTCCCGCGCCGGCTGGCGCCCCGCAGCCGGGCCGCCGTCCGCCAAACCCGTTGACCCGCACGGGGGCGGCGGATTATAATGGAAAGCAACAAGGAGGGATGCCCCATGAACGAAGTTCTGCGCCAGCTGGCCGCCCGCAAGAGCGTGCGCGCCTACACCGACGAACCGGTGACGCCGGAGGAAAAACAGGCCATTTTGCAGGCCGCTTTCGACGCGCCCACCGCCGGCTGCCAGCAGTTTTACACCATCCTGGACATCACCGACCAGGCGCTGAAAGAGCGGCTGGCCGAGCTGTGCGACCACCAGCCTTTCATCGCCGCCGCGCCGCTGGTGCTGGTGTTCCTGGCGGACTGCCGCCGCTGGAACCAGTGCTACCGGGCCGCCGGCCTCGACCCCCGGGACCCCGGCCCCGGCGACCTGCTGCTGGCGGCGGCGGACGCGGTGATCGCCGCTCAGAACGCCGTCACCGCCGCCGAGAGCCTGGGCCTGGGCAGCTGCTATATCGGTGACGTACTGGAGCAGTGCGAGGCCATGCGGGAAGCCCTGGCCCTGCCCCCGGCCGTGGTGCCCGCCGCCATGGTGGTCTTCGGCCGCCCCACCGACCAGCAGAAAGCCCGCCCCAAGCCCGCCCGGCTGCCCGCGGAGTACATCGTCTGCGAGAACACCTACGCCGAACACACCCCCGCCCAGCACCGGGCCGCCTTTGCCGCCCGGGCCGCCGCCGGCCAAAAGCCCGCGTTCGACTACGACGCCTACATGCGCGCCTTTGCCGCCCGCAAGTACGAGAGCGATTTTTCCCGGGAGATGAGCCGCAGCGCCGCGGTCTACCTGAAAGACTTCCAGGGCTGGGATCAATAATATTAAACTATTTGTATAATTTTATATAACATTCTAAAACGTAGAGATCGCCGCCGCACCGGAGGGTGCGGCGGCGATCTGTCTGTTTTGGGGCGGCGGGCTCACGCCAGCAGCCGCTCGATCTCCAAAAGTGTGGGCAGGCCCTCCATCGCGCCCTTTTTTTGAACGCACAGGCTGCCCGCCACGTTGCCGAATTCCAGGGCGGTCTTCACCAGGGCGGCGTCCAGCGACGCGGCGCTGTGCGCGCCGCTGTGCAGCACCACCGACAAAAAGGTGCCCCAAAAGGCGTCGCCGGCGCCGGTGGTGTCCACACTGTTCACCTGCCGGGGCTGCACCGAGAGGAGCCGGTCGCCGAAAAAGGCCCGCGCGCCGCGGGGGCCCAGAGTCTCCACCACCACAGGGATGCGGTAGCGCTCCGAGAGTTCCTGGCAGCTCATCCGCAGGACGTCCTCCTCCTCGTCGGAAAACTTTAACAGGTCCACAAGGGGCAGGATCTGGCGGATGGCCTGGCGTGCGCGCTCCTTGTCGCCGGCCCACATCAGATCGCGGTAGTTCACGTCGAAGCTGACGATCTTGCCGCTTTCTTTCGCCGCCTGCAGGGCATAGCGGGTGGCGTCGGCCGCCGGCCCTGCGGACAGCGAGCAGGAGCCGGCATGGACGATGCGCGGGCCGGCCGCGGCGCACACCGCCACGTCCTGCCGGTCCAGAAACATATCCGCGCCGGGCTTGCGGGCAAAGGTGAAGCTGCGGTTGCCCGTTTCGTCCAGGGTGACAAAGGCCATGGTGGTGGTGGCTTGCGTCACCGGGGCGGGTGTGAGGAAACGCACGCCGCTGTTTTCCAGCACCGCGCCCAGATACCGGCCAAACGCGTCGTCGCCCACCCGGCTGCACACCCCGGCGCGAAAGCCGTTTTTGGCCGCTGTCACCGCCACGTTGGCCGGCGCGCCGCCGGGCCGGCGGAGAAACACGTCCTCCGTCTCGCCCGGGAAAAAGTCGATCAGAAGCTCGCCAAGACAGATGATGTCCAGCCCGGATACGTCCGCCCCGTGCGGCTCGTGCTCAAAGCCTTGCTTGCTCGTCATCAAACGGATCCCTCTCTTTGATCTCCAGCCGCCCGTCCGCCTGCCTTGCAAAGCGGCTGATATATTCCCAGGCAAGGGGAATCACCCGACGCTCAACGGTGTGGGGGAGATTTTTGACCAGGGTGTAGTTGTACAGGTACAGCCCGGCCTGGTCGCTGGTCATGTAGCGATGGGTGGTGAACAGGGGGTCGCCATTCCGGTCCGCGGGGCCCCACCGCACCACACTGTCTCCGGCCGCGCCCACGCCGCTGGCATCATTTTCCCGCAGGGGCGGATCGGGGATGTTGTTAAACTGTTTCCAAAAATGCATCTGGGTAAACTGTCCGCAGCCCTCTGTCATGGGATACTCGGCGTCCAGCGTGCCATAAACAGAGAACACCGGCATCCGGCGGCTGCCGCCCCAGGCGGCCCGGGAGCGTTCCGCCACAGTGGGGCTGAAGTGATACCGGGTGTTGAACGCGATCAGGCCCGCGTACAGGTCCGGCCGCAGCGCCGCCATCACATGGGCCATGCCGCTGCCGTTGGAAAAGCCGCTGATGTACACCCGGGCGGGGTCGATGGGGTAGCGGTCCAGCAGATACTTTGTCAGCGCCGTGATAAACGCCGTGTCGTCCAACCGGTGGGGCAAAAGATTGCTGTTCCAGGAATTCTCCACACTGGCGTTGGCATACACGCTGATAAAGCCCTTTTCCCGGCCCAGTTCCTGGAACTGCACCTTGGCGCAGGCGGTGCGCGGCCAGCAGCCGCCGCCGTGGAGCTCGATGATCAGCGGGCAGCGGTAGCCGGGCTCGCCCCAGCGGGAGACGACGCTTTCGGGGATGAACTCGTACCAGTTGTGGGGCGCGCCGCCGTTGTCGCCCAGGCAGCGGTCGTTGATGTGGATCACCGGCTTGTGCCGGCGCTCGATCTCGGCCATGTTGAAAACGTCGCCGACGCCCATGGAGGGCACCCGCACGTTGTCGGCGTATACCTCGTCCCAAAAGCGCAGCAGCATCCCGCCGTCGATGGGGCAGCAGACGGTCTGGCGGCTCACCCGCACCTGTTTTGCCGCGTTATCCGGGTCGGTCCAGCTGTGGGTGTTGCCCTGGTCCCGGGGCGCAATGTCCCGCAGGCCGTTGACCCGCCGCCAGTAGGCGGCGCTGTCCGCTCCGGGGTCCACCTGCCAGACCGACAGCGGCGCGCCCGGGCCGGCCTGTTCCAGCGCCGCGGCGGTCAGGCTCCCGCCAAAGGTGAGCAGCGCGTTCACATGCTCGGGGTGGCGGGCCACCGCCAGCTGCGCCATCTCCGCCCCCGCGCCGCAGCCGATCAGCCCCATCAGGAAATCGTGGCCGTTTTCACGGCCGGTGAACAGATACCACTGCCTGCCCGCCAGCAGAACATGGTGGATCACGTCGGCGTCATCGGCGCGGGCGGGGTCCATGGCCGTGTTCCAGCCGCCGGCGCCGGGCACGAGGAAGATCACAAAGGCGCTCTCCCGCTCGGCCAGGTCCACCAGGCCGCTGGCGCACAGAAGCTGTTCCACCTCCTCCTGCTCCGCGGCCTCGCTCACCACATACAGCGAGTGGGCCAGCAGCATCGGGCGGATGGAGGCGGGCCGGTAGACATACACCTGCCGGCTGCGGCCCAGCGAATCCAGGTAGGGATGCTCCGTGTCCGGCAGGATCCCGATGGGGATCCCCTTGCTGTCGTATTCCTGCTCGGGAAGTTTGGGCTGGCAAAGGGTCAGCCGCTGGAGCGTGCCGGGAAGATTCACCATGTTACTCCACCTCTGTTTCTTTGGAATGTTTTTCGATCTTGCCGCGGATGGACTTCCACGTGACAAGGAAGTAGGCAAGGCCCAGCAGGATGGGCAGCGTCATCAGGCGGAAGCCCCAGGAGTACCCGGCCACCTGGTCGCCCGTGACGGCGATGATCTTGTCGATGGCCAGCCCCATGAGCGAGGGGCCCAGGAGCATCCCCATGTCGGCGCCTATGAAGCTGGTGCTGGCGGCCGCCCCCCGCTTGGACCGGGGCGCGCAGCTGATCACCAGCGACTGCATGGTGGGGTAGCACACGCCGTAGCCAAAGGCGTTGACCACCGCGGCGGCAAGCATACCCACGATGGTGCGGGAACTGCCGATGATGAAGAAAGAAAGGGCGAAGCCGGACATGCCCAGCGTCAGCAGCGGCAGATAGCCGTAGCGGTCCACCAGGCGCCCGCTGAGCGGGCGGGTGACGAGGAGGAACAGGGCGTACACCGTGAAGAACAGGCCGATGTTCTCAATGCCCATGCTGGTGCCGTAGGTGATCAGGTAGCTGGCGATGCAGGAATAGGCAAAGAGCTGCAGCATCAGGATCACGGCGGGATGGATCGCGTCCGGCTCCACGATCTTGTTCAGCGTTATCCGGTACGCCTGGCGCGGCCGGCTGTCTTCCCTGAGCAGCATTGCCAGCACGATGCCGGTGGCGATCTCCGCCGCGCCAAAAAGAAAGGTGTTGCTGAACCCCACGGCGCGGCTCAGTTCCAGCCCAAGGCTGGGGCCCACCGCCTGGCCCACCGCCTGGCAGAGCGTGAAGATGCCGATGCCCTGGCCCAGCTTGGAATCCGGCAGCGAATCGCCCGCCATGGCCAGGCTCAGCGGGGCGATGCAGCCCATGCAGGCGCCGTGGAGCAGCCGCACCGCCAGGATGCCCGCGACGCTGCGGCTTTGGGAATAGCCTACAAAGCTGGCCAGCAGGCCGGCCAGCACCACCAGCAGCAGCCGCTTTTTGCTGAAGCTGTCAAAGGCCGGGCTGGCGATGGGGCGCACGCAGAAAGAGGTCGCCGCAAAGGCGCTGCTCACAAGGCCCACCGCATAGGCGCTGGCGCCCAGAGAACTGGCGTATTGGGGGATCAGGGTATTCATCATCTGCTGGCACATCTGATGACAGAAGTTGATCCCCAGGATCAGAATGAACTGCCGGTTCCAAAGCTTTTTTGGATGTAAATTCAAAAAATCATCTCCATCCTTGTCCGGAATGGATCACTCGATCACAGGCAGGATGATCCTGGAGGGATATTCAGCTCCGTGAAGGATGGTCTGGTGCGCCACCACCAGGGTGGTGCCCGATCCCACAGGATCCTTGGTGTTGTGGTTGCGGTCATATTCCGGAAACGCGCTGCTGGCGACATCCACGCGGATCCGATGGCCGGCCTTGAAGACGTTGCCGGCGCCGCTCAGGTCGATCTGATACTCGTAAATCTTGCCCGGCTCGATAAAATCAGGCTTCTCACACCCGTTGCGATAGCGCGCCCGCACAAGGCCCTGTGCCAGGAACATCGCACGGCCGTCGGGGTAGACGTCGGTGAGGCGGCAGGCAAAGTCGGTATCCTCCGCCGAGGTGGCCGCGTACAGGACCACCCGTACCATACCCGCCACGGTGACGTCCTTTTCCAGCACGGGCGATGTGTACACCGCCACGTCCGCCCGCCGCTGGGAGCCCTCGATATAACAGGAGATATTGGCGCAATAGGGGTCCATCACGTCCGAAAGAACGGGATCGGCGGGGTCATAGTCGTAGTGGTCGGCAACCGTATCCGCCGCCGGCGCGGCCAGCAGGCTGCCGGACTCCATGTCCCGGGCCGCGTCGCCGCCGCCCGAAAGGTAAAACTCCCGCTCTTTCGCCTCTTTGGGCGGCCAGGCGGAATAGCCCTGCCAGCGGTTTTCGCCCAGCAGGAACACCTGCACGGGGGCTTCTTTCATAAACGGCGTGTCCTCGCCCAGCGCCCAGTGCCGGAACCACTCGATGTGCTTTCGGCACACACCGTAGTGCTTTCCGTCGCCCGCCAGGCCAAAATCCACGCCGCCAAACACCTGGGGAACAAACTCGCCATGGGGCCAGGGCCCGATGATCAGGCGGCTGTTTTCCCGCGCCAGGGCCGATTGGCTGGTGTTCACCACGTTGAGGTAGTGCTCCAGGGTAACAAATTTTGCCCCGTCGAACCAGCCGGTGCCGAACAGGCAGGGCACCTGGATGTTCCCGGCATCCACATACCAGCCGGCCCGGGTCCAGTAGTCCCGGTCGCCCACATGGCGGATGCGGTTGCGGATCTGCCGGCCGATCTCCGGGATCTCCGGTATGCCGGTGATCAGGCGGCTGTCGGCCTCGGGCAGGTCGTACAGGTGTGCCTTGTCGGCCACCAGGGCCTGCATCCGCGCCTCCACGGCGGGGTCGTATTCCCTCTTGCCCAGCTTCATGGCGTTGAGGAACTGGATGTACAGCCAGCCGGGGATGTTGGGCTGGATGGAAAAGCGGTAGTGCCCGCCCATCACCATGAAAGGGGCAATGGCGCACAGGTGCTCCGGCGCGCCCTGGGCGGCCTGCAGCTGGGTGCTGCCGTGGTAAGAAACGCCCATCATGCACACCTTGCCGTTGCACCAGGGCTGGGCGGCCACCCATTCCACCGCCTCGCAGCCATCCCGGCACTCGCCCCGGTCCATGTCCAGCTCGCCGTCGGAAACGCCGTAACCCCGGATATCCTGCACCACCACCGCAAATCCGTTCAGGACGTATTCCCGGGCGTTGAGGAACCCCCAGTCCACCGTGAGGTCTTTGGAATAGGGCTCCCGGTGCAGGATGGCGGGGTGCTGCCGGTCGTCGTCCGGCCGGTACACATCCGCGTAAAGGCGCGCCCCGTCGGAGGTGGTCATACAGACGTTGTGCTCAAAAAGGATCTTGTGGTATTGGTTGTTCATGATATCTCCTTTCCCGGACGCGGCGGCCTGGCCCGAAAAAAAGGTATTTTTAATACAGGGCACTTCGTTCCCGCAGGCGCGAAGTGCCCTGTCTCCTGTATTGGGATGGGCTTTAGTTCCAGGAAATGGCAGTCACATCCAGGTTCTCAAGGTCGTAGAACTCCGGCACGGACAGGGCGGAGTTGTAGCCGTAGATGTACCGGGTGTGGCAGATGGACACCAGCGGCGTGTCCTCGTACATCTTCTGCTGACATTCGGTGAGAAGCTGCTGGTAGGCGGTCATATCGGTGGTGACCACCGCCTGGTTGTAGTAGTCGGAGTACATGGCGTTCTGCTCCTCCGGCATGTGGGTCCACATATTGCAGACGAACAAGCCGTCGGCGGAGTAGCTGGAGGGAGGCAGGAACAGGTTCACCGCCAGATCGTACTTGTCGGGGCTGGAGTTGAGGATATCGGTGTAAAGGGTGTTCTCGTACTCGGTGATCTTCACGGTGAGGCCGATCTCGCTGAGCATATTCTGCACCAGGGCCGCCGCCTCTTTCAGGCCGGTGGCGGACCAGATGATCAGCTCCAGCTCGGTGCCCTCGGGCACGCCGGATTCCGCCATCAGCTGTTTGGCCAGATCCACGTCGTAGGCGTAATAATCCTCAAAGCTGTAAGCGGAGGTGTAGTCCGCGCACTTGTTGGAGAAGAAGCTGTCGGCCAGCTCGGCGTAGCCGCCAAAGGCCACGGAGGTGATCGCCTCGCGGTTGATGGCGTGGGCGATGGCCTGGCGCAGTTTGGTGCTGTTGCACACCGACTGCTCGGAGCAGTTGAAGAACAGGCCCGCGGTACGCACAGATTCCACTTCCTCCACCGCCAGGCCCGCGGTGCCGCGCACATACTCCACGTCCGCGGTGCCCAGGTTGTACACGATGTCGGCGGTGCCGGTCTCCAGGGCGGTGGTGCGCTGGGACTCCTCGGCAATGATGAGGTACTCCACGTCCTTGATCACGGGCTCCTCGCCCCAGTAGTTTTCATTGTAGGTAAAGGTGACGGAGGTGCCGGGCACCCAGTCCACCAGCTTATAGGGGCCGGTGCCTACGGGGGTGGTCACCATGCCGTCGGGGCTGTCGTTGTAGGCTTTCTCGGTGACCATGGCCAGGAAAGCCAGGTTGGAGATAAGGCTGCTGTCCACGCTGAGCAATGCCAGGCGCAGGGTCGATTCATCCACCACTTCGCTGGCGTCCAGGTCCACGCTGGCCAGCGTAAAGGCGCCGTTGTCCTTGGCGAGCCTCAGCGAGAACAGCGCGTCACTGGCGGTGAACGGGTTGCCCGCGGAGTCCACGATGCCGGACTTCAGCTTGATGACCAGCGCGGTGTCGCCCTCGAATTCGTAGGATTCCGCCATCTCCGGCGCGATCTGGTTCTCATTGTCCAGGCGGAACAGCCGCTGGTACACCAGGGAGGTGGTGTGGTGGGAGTTCATGTTCAGGTTGTAGGGCACAAAAGAGCCGGGGTCCTCCACCACGCCTACCCGAAGCGTGGTCTTGGCTTCGGAACCGGACGTGCTCTGCCCGCCGGCGGATGTCGTGCCGGACGGCGCGGTGCCGCAGCCGGCCAGCGAAACCAACATTGCGGCGGCCAGGATCATTGCCAACGCTTTTTTCATGTGTTTTCAGTCCTTTCATTGTCAAGAGTGGGTGGTAAACATTACAAGTCCTTTGCTTTCCAGCAAAGAACAGAATGTCCGGCGGACACCTCGGCGGCAGTCTGCTTTTGCCTGCACTTTTCCTCGGCGTAAGGGCAGCGGGAACAGAAACGGCAGCCGGGTTTCGGGTTCACCGGGCTGCTGGGCTCACCGGTCATGAGGATCTTATTCTGCTGTGTGTGTACGTCCGGTATGGGGATGGCGGAGAGCAGCGCCTTGGTGTAGGGGTGCTGCGGGGCGCGGAAGATCTCCTCCGCCGGGCCCTGTTCCACGATCTGGCCCAGGTACATCACGATGATGTCGTGGGCCAGATACCGCACCACCGACAGGTCGTGGGTGATGAACAAATAGGTCAGGCCGCGTTTTTCCTGCAGATCCAGCATAAGATTGATGATCTGGGCCTGGATGGACACATCCAGCGCAGACACCGGCTCGTCGCAGACGATGAAGTGGGGGTTGAGGATCAGCGCCCGGGCGATGCCCACCCGCTGCCGGCGGCCGCCGTCCAGCTCGTGGGGATAGGACGCGGCCATTCGTTCGGGGATGCCCACGGTGGCCATGATCTCGTTGGTGCGCTGCCGGATCTCCTCCTTGGAGAGGCCGCCCTTGATGACCAGAGGCTCGGAGATCAGTTGGAACACCGACATCCGGGGGTTCAGGGACGAGAACGGGTCCTGAAAGATCATCTGCATCTCTTCCCGCAGGGTGTGCAGGCGCCGGCGGTTGGCATGGGTGATATCCTCGCCGTTGAGAACGATCCTGCCGCCGGTGCTGTCCAGCAGATGCAGGATCACCCGGCCCAGGGTGGATTTGCCGCAGCCAGACTCTCCCACCACCCCCAGCGTCCTGCCCTGTTCCACCTGGAAGCTCACGTCGTCTACCGCGTGGAGCAGTCCCTTGGGGGTCTGGAAATACTTTTTCAGGTTTTGGACCTGGAGATATTCGCTCATTCTTCCGTCCCCCTCTGCCAGCATTTCACAAAATGTCCGTTGCCCACCGGCCGCGTCGCGGGCGCCTCCCGCCTGCACCGGTCGTCGGCATAGGGGCAGCGGTCGGCAAATTTGCAGCCCGCCGGCAGATAGGCGGGGTCCGGCATCATGCCGCTGATGGGCCGCAGCCGCCGCTGGCTGCCCGCCTTGCTGGGCAGGGAGTTGAACAGCCCCTCGGTGTAAGGGTGGGCCGTGCGGTCGAAGATGTCCTCCGCCGTGCCGTACTCCACGATCTCGCCCGCGTAGACCACCGCCACATAGTCGCAGGTCTCGGCGATGACTCCCAGGTCGTGGGTGATCATGATCACCGAGGTGCCCAGTTGTTTTTTCAGGCTGATCATCATATCCAGCACCTGGGCCTGGATGGTCACGTCCAGCGCGGTGGTGGGCTCGTCGGCGATGAGCAGCTGCGGCTTGCAGGCAAGGGCCATGGCGATGACCACCCGCTGCTTCATGCCGCCGGAGAACTGGTGGGGGTAATCCTCGTACCGGCCGCCGTCGATGCCCACCATCCGCAGCATGTCCAGGGCCCGTGTCTGGCCCTCGGCCTGGGAGAGCTTTTCATGGAGCAGGATGGCCTCCGCCACCTGGTCGCCGATGGTCATGGTGGGGTTCAGCGCCGTCATGGGGTCCTGAAAGATCATGGCGATCTCGTTGCCCCGCACTTTCTGCATCTGCTTTTCCGAAAGGCTCAGAAGCTCCTCGCCGTTGAAATAGATCTTGCCGCTGCAGATGCGTGCCGACACCTCCGGCAGGATGCGGAGGATGGATTTGGCAATGGTGGTCTTCCCCGCGCCGGTCTCGCCCACAAGGCCCAGCGTGCTGCCGGCGCGCAGCTCGAAACTCACATGGTTCACCGCATGGGCCACTTCGTCGTCGCCGCGAAAATCGACCGCCAGGTCCTCTACGCGAAGCAGAATATTGTCTTCCATGATGGCACCTCAGTTTCCTTTCAGGCGGGGATCGAGCGCGTCCCGCAGCCCGTCTCCCAGCAGGTTGAACGACAGCACGCTGAGCATGATCATGATGCCGGGGAAGATCAGCATATAGCCATAGTCCCGCATATAGCTGCGCGCGCCGGACAGGATGGCGCCCCATTCCGGGGTGGGTTCCTGGGCCCCCAGGCCCAGAAAGCTCAGGGTGGAGGCAATGAGGATGGCCGAGCCGATGTTCATGGTCACGTGGACGATCATCGGTGAGATGGCGTTTGGCAGGATATGGCGGAACAGGATCCGCATATCACCGGCGTTGATGGCCGTGGCCGCCTCCACGTATTCGCTGCCGCGCTCCTGCATGATGGAGGCCCGGATCAGCCGTGCGTAGATGGGCATGGTGGACACGCCCATGGCCACGATCGCGTTGTTCAGCCCCGGTTCCAGGGCCGCGGCCAGGATGATGGCGAACACCAGGATGGGGATGGACTGGAAGATGTCCAGCACCCGCATGACAATGTTGTCAAAGCTGCCGCCGTAAAACCCCGCAAAGGCCCCCACGATGGTGCCAAGCGAGGCGGCGATGGCCACCGTGACAACGCCCATGCGAAGAGAATAGCGGGTGCCGTAGACCACCCGGCTGAACAGGTCCCGGCCCAGGTGGTCGGTGCCGAACCAGTGGTCGGCGTTGGGCGCCTGGAACGCGTCGCTCCAGTTTTGCTCCGCATAGCCATAGGGCGCGATAAAGTCGGCAAAAATGGCGATCAGCACCAGCGCCACGATGATGAACAACCCCACCATCGCCAGCTTGTTGCGGGCCAACCTACGCATGATATCGTAAAAGCGGCTGTTGCGTTTTTTCGTTGTTTTCATCCCGTGATCCCCCCTCAGCCGTTTTTATACTGATCCTTGAAGCGCGGATCCACAAAGGCGTAGATCAGGTCCATCAGCAGCACCACCACGCTGAAGCAGATGGCGATGATCAGCACGCCTCCCCGCACCGCCGGGTAATCGCGGAAGCCGATGGCTGTCATCATGTAGCTGCCCAGGCCCGGAATGGAGAAGATCTGCTCCACCACCACCGAGCCGCCCATCTGGATGCCGTACTGGGTGCCGATGACGGTGATGATGGGGATCAACGCGTTTTTCAGCGCGTGCTTTTTGATGATCTTATCCGGTGTTTGTCCTTTTGCCTTTGCCGTGGTAATATAGTCTTGTCGGATCACGCCCAGCATACTGGAGCGGGTCTGCCGCGCAATGGTGGCCATGCCGCCCACCATGCAGGAGATGCAGGGCAGGATGAAGCACACCCAGGAGTCCACGCCGAAAGGCGGCAGCAGGCCAAGGTTCAGCGCGAAGATGCTGACCAGCATAAGGGCAAACCAGAACTCCGGCATGGACACGCAGAACAGCGACAGGAAGATGGCCGCGTTGTCTTTCCAGGAATACTGGTTGGTCGCCGCCATTATGCCCAGCCGCACCCCGAGGACGGTGGCGATGGCGGTGCTCACGGTGGAGATCAGCAGCGTATAGCCAATGCGTCCGAACACCTCGTCCATCACCGGCTTGGAGGTGCGGTAGGAGGTGCCGATGTCAAATTCCAAAAAGGTCTGCCGCAAAAAGCGCACCAACTGCACCAGATACGGGTCATTCAGTCCCAGCTCCTCGCGCAGCGCGTTCACCTGCTCTTCGGTGGCATTGAGCGAGAGCATGGAGCGGGCGGGGTCGCCGTCAGTGATGTACATCAGCGAAAAGATGATGACGGCCACCGACAGAACGATGATCACCAGCCACACCAGCCGTTTTACTATGTAGCGTGCCAATTTGCTTTCCCTTCTTTCTTTGGAACCCTCCGCGCCCCGCCCTCCGGCGCGAAAAAAACACAGGCGGCGCGCGATGTGGAGGTTTGCCAAAAAATCTAAACGTTTAACCCGATTTCATCCTATCAATTTCCCGGAAGGCTGTCAATATATTTGGAGCAAAATCATTAAAATGCAGCAAATTGTAAAAATATATTGTGCATTATGTCAGCTTGACCTGTCCTCTTGTCAAATGTATGATTGAATTGGTAGTTAATTGTTTAAATGGGTGATCGCATATGAAAGTGACCATTGCAGACGTGGCAAGGGAGGCAGGCGTTTCCACGGCCACCGTGTCCTATGTGCTCAACCGGGCCAAAAACGTGTCTCCCACCACCCGCGAACGGGTGCTGGGCGCGGTGCGCCGGCTGGGCTACCACCCCAACAACACCGCCCGCTCGCTGAAGACAGGCAAGAAGAACATGATCGGGTTTGTGGTGCCGGATATCTCCAACATCTACTTCGCCACCCTGATCCAGAGCATCGAATCGGCCATTGCGCCCAGCGGCTACAACCTGCTCATCGCCAACACCCAGGAATCGGTGGAGCGGGAAATGAACATCATCAAGACGTTCTCCTCCAACATGGTGGACGGCATGATCATCTCCTCCTCAGCCACTGATTTCGAGGAGATACGCGGCTGCATCCCCGCCTCGCTGCCGGTGATCTTCATCGACCGCACCCCGGCCCACTGCGACCGGGAGTCCATCGTCATCACCTCTTACAGCGCGGTGTCCGCGGCGGTGGAGGACCTGCTGGACCAGGGGCATCGCCGCATAGGCTACATCGCCGGCCTTGCCCATCTTAGCACCACCGCCGACCGTCTCAACGCCTATGTGGACACCATGAAGCGCCGGGGCGTGCCCTGCGGCGAGGACCTGATCGCTTTTGCCAACAGTATGCACAACGGCGCCATTGCCGAGGCGGAAACGCTGGTCCAAAGGGGCTGCACGGCGCTGGTGGTGTCCAACCAAGTGATGACGGAGGACGTGCTGTCCCTTTGCATCAACAAAAAGATCACGCTGGATCAGGATCTTGCCCTTGTGGGCTTTCGGGATTCCCCTTTGAGCACGGCATTGCTGAACTCCATCCCCGTGGTGGAGCAGCCCTCCTGGGAGATGGGCGCCTACGCGGGCAGCGAGATCGTCAAGCGCATCCAGGACGGCGACAAGGCGTCCCGCTGCAGCAAGATCTTTGTGAGTTCCTACTCCCCCCACGCCCGCCTCGCCGTATGAGCGCGGCCCGCGGGCAGAGCGGCCGAAAACGCAAAAAAAGGCCCGGCGCACAGCGCCGGGCCTTTTCACTGCCGTATTCTGTTACGCGCCGGTCTTCTCACCCAGGGTCACCTGCAGGGTGATGAGCTCACGGCTGCGGTCCACCTGGACCTCCACCACGTCGCCCACGTTGTAGGCTTTCAGGGCGTTGGTCACGTCGTCGGTGGTCTCCACCAGCTGGTTGCCGATGCTCACGATGCGGTCGCCCGCTTTCATGCCGGCCTTTTCCGCGCCGGAGCCCTCGTTGACGCTCTGCACATAAACGCCCAGGCTGCTCACGCCGTACTGCATGGCGGTCTGCACGTCATTCACCCCGATCACGGTGATGCCAAAGGCCGGCCGGCCGGTGACATAGCCGTTCTCCAGCAGGTCCTGCACCACCGTTTTCACGGTGTTCACCGGGATGGCGAAGCCCAGGCCCTCGGCGTCCTCGTCGGAGTACTTGGCGTTGACGATGGCGATGAGCTCCCCGTTGGTGTTGAACAGGCCGCCGCCCGAGTTGCCCGGGCTGATGGCCGCGCTGGTCTGCATCAGGGTCATCTCGTTGCCCTCCACCGTGATGTCACGGTTCAGCGCCGAGACGATGCCGTCGGTGACGGTGCCGCCCAGGGTGCCCATCGGGTTGCCCACGGCCACCACCACTTCGCCCACCTGCACGTTGTCCGAGTCGCCCAGCACCGCCGGGGTCAGGCCGGTGGCGTCGATCTTGAGCAGGGCCAGGTCGCTCTCCTGGTCGCTGCCCACCACGGTGGCGGTGTACTCGCTGTCGTCGTACAGGGTCACGGTGATCTGCTGGGCGCCCTCCACCACATGGTAGTTGGTCACGATGTAGCCGTCAGCGGTGAGCACCACGCCGCTGCCGGCGCCGCTGAGCACCTCCTGGCCGCCCCAGAAGTAGTTATTGGTGACGATCTGCTCGGTGGTCACCACCACCACGCTGGGGCTCACCGCGGCGCAGACGTCCGCCAGGCTGGTGACGGCCTCCGAGCCGGCGGAGGTGGCGCTGCCGGTGGCGGCGGACTGGAACACCACCGTTTGGCCGGCGGTCTTGCTGGCCAGCAGGTAGCCGCCGTAGGCGCCGCCGAAGCTCACCGCGCCCACCAGCACCAGGGCCAGCACCCCGGCCAGGATGCGCCGGCCGGTGTGCCGCTTTTTCCGGGGTGGCTCGCCGCCGCCCACCGGGCCGCCGGGCACGCCGGCCTCCTGCTGAGGCGGCTGGGGCGCCGCGGGCTGGGCGGGGGTATATCCGTTCTGGTACAGACCGGAGTAATCATATTCCCATTTGTTTTCCATAAAGATCTTCCTTTCGGGTGAAACAGAGTGCCGGGGCGAGGTCCGCCCTCGAAAAAAGCCCTCTGTGATCGTTCTGGTTTTAGTATATCGGCCAATGGTGAAAAAGCTTCAAAGCCGGGGTGAAAAAATTGTGAAAACCACGCTTTGCGCGGTATAATAGGAACGCGGTGCAGCGCTCTGTGGATATATGCTACCACACTTGCGCCGCCCGCGCAACCGATTTGTGAAAAAGGAGGCCGCGCCATGCGCGTTGAAACTCTTTCCACCGGCGACGGGCTGGTCTTTACCCTGTACAAGGAGGCGGTGGCGGTGGGCCGCTGCCGCTGCCGGGTGCTGCCCGGCCGGGTGGAGCTGGCCGGGCTCTCCATCGACCCGCGCTGGCGGGGCAAGGGCTACGGCAGCTACCTTTTGAAACAGGTCCTGCACGCCACCGGCGGCTTTGCCCCCGGCAGCCTGCACCTTGCCCCCGCCCCGGACACCGCCGCCGGCGAGGCCCTTTTGAAAAAGTTCCGGTTCGCCCCCGCCGGAGAAATGTGGCAGCGGCGGCTGCCGGCGGAGCTGTCGGCGGTGGGGCTGACCCACGAATTTCTCGCCGCCCGCCTTGCCCCCGGCGGCTTTTACATCGACGCGACCTGCGGCAACGGCCACGACACCGCCTTTCTGTGCCGGCTGGCGGGGCCGTCGGGCAAGGTGCTGGCGCTGGACGTGCAGGAAAAGGCGGTGGCAGCCACCCGCGCCCGGCTGGAAAAGGAGGGCTTTGCCGCCATTTCCCGGGTAGTACAGGCGGATCACGCCCGGCTGGCCCAGTTCGCCGGGCCGGCCAGCGCCGACTGCGTGGTGTTCAACTTTGGGTATCTGCCGGGGGCGGACCACAGCCTCTTCACCACCCCGGCCAGCAGCCTGCCGGCCCTTAAAGCGGCGCTGGACATCCTCAAGCCCGGGGGCGTGCTGGCGGCCTGCCTGTACAGCGGCGGCCCCAACGGCGACGGGGAAAAACGCGCGGTGGAGGCCTTTTTCGCCGCCCTGCCCCTGGAAAAATACACGGTGCTCGCCTGCCGCTTCGCCAACTGGGCGGACACGGCGCCCCTGCCCTGTTTTGTGGTGAAAAAGTAGGCGAAAATGCCGCCTCCCCCTTGTCAAGCGGGCGCCGAACGGGTAATATTAGAATGTTGTGATTTTTCAGGACGCACCGGGGCCCGCGGGCCCCGACGAGACCCAGAGGAGGAAGAAGCTATGGCCGATCTGCGGCAGGAGATCGCGCGCCGGCGCACCTTTGCCATCATCAGCCACCCGGACGCCGGCAAGACCACCCTCACCGAAAAGCTGCTGCTCTACGGCGGGGCCATCCAGCAGGCGGGCAGCGTGAAAGGCAAGCAGAGCGCCCGCCACGCGGTGAGCGACTGGATGGAAATTGAAAAGCAGCGCGGCATTTCCGTTACCAGCAGCGTGCTGCAATTCGAGTACGACGGCAAGTGCGTGAACATTCTGGACACCCCCGGCCACCAGGACTTTTCCGAGGACACCTACCGCACCCTGATGGCCGCCGACGCGGCGGTGATGGTGCTGGACGCGGCCAAGGGCGTGGAGGCCCAGACCATCAAGCTGTTCAAGGTGTGTACCCTGCGGCACATCCCCATCTTTACCTTTATCAACAAGATGGACCGGGAGGCCCGGGACCCCTTTGACCTGATGGAGGAGATCGAGAACATCCTGGGCATCCGCACCTACCCCATGAACTGGCCCATCGGCTGCGGCAGGGAGTTCAAGGGCGTGTTCGACCGGGACAGCCGCCACATCCTGGCTTTCCAGAGCGACGGCAAGGCCAACGGGGTGAAAATTCTCGATAAGATCGAGGCGGAACTGGGCGACGCCCGTCTGGACGAGCTGCTCGGCGCCCCGCTGCACGAAAAGCTCACCGAGGACATCGAGCTGCTGGACGGCGCCAGCTACGACTTCGACCTGGACGCGGTGAACACCGGCAATTTGAGCCCGGTGTTCTTTGGCTCGGCGCTGACCAACTTCGGCGTGGAGCCTTTCCTGAAAGAGTTTCTGCGGCTGGCCCCCAGCCCCCTGCCCCGCACCAGCGGCGGCGTGCCGGTGGAGCCGGCCCAGGAGAACTTCTCCGGCTTCATCTTTAAAATTCAGGCCAACATGAACAAGGCACACCGGGACCGCATCGCCTTTATGCGCATCTGCTCCGGCCGCTTCGAGCGGGGCATGGAGGTGACCCATGTGCAGCAGGGCAAAAAGATCAAGCTGGCCCAGTCCACCCAGCTGATGGCCCAGGACCGGGCCACCGTGGACGTGGCCTATGCGGGGGACATCATCGGCCTGTTCGACCCGGGCGTTTTCTCCATCGGCGACACCCTGTGCACCGGCAAGGAGACAGTGCGCTACGCGGGCATCCCCACCTTTGCCCCCGAGCACTTCGCCCGGGTGACCCAGGTGGACACCATGAAGCGCAAGCAGTTCGTGAAGGGCATGGAGCAGGTGGCCCAGGAGGGCGCCATCCAGATCTTCCGGGAGCTGGGCGGCGGCATGGAGGAGGTCATCGTGGGCGTTGTGGGCGTGCTGCAGTTCGAGGTGCTGGAGTACCGGCTGAAAAACGAGTACGGCGTGGACATCCGGATGCAGACGCTGCCCTATGAGCACATCCGCTGGATCGAAAACGAGGAGCTGGACCCCAAGGCCCTGGACCTGACCAGCGACACCCGCCGCATCGAGGACCTGAAAGGCTCCAAGCTGCTGCTGTTCACCTCCCCCTGGGCCATCACCTGGGCCGAGGAGCACAACCCGGAATTGCGCCTGAGCGAGTTCGGCAACCGGGAGGACTGATTTTATATCATCCACAGGCAGCGCCCCGGCCGTTTGGCCGGGGCGCTCTTTTGCGGCGGGGGATCTTCCGGGCCGGGCGCGGCCCCGCGTTTGACTTGCATTTTGACTTGCAAATTTCCTGGAACTTCCGCTATTTGCATGATTTTAAGCGCAAGACACAGCGCCCTGTGGCAATACAAAAAGCCCCGGAAACTGGCTTAAATAGCCATTTTCGGGGCTTTTTTCTTTGGCTCCCCCTGTTGGGCTCGAACCAACGACCCTGCGGTTAACAGCCGCATGCT
>DXAC01000041.1 GCA_019117205.1 Candidatus Allofournierella merdigallinarum
CGGCGCCATCACCCTGGGCACCCTGGACGGCGCCAACGTGGAGATCGCCGACGCCGCCGGTATGGACAACGAGATCATCTTCGGTATGCGCACCAGCGAGGTGAACGCCCTGAAAACCATGGGCTACCATCCCAGCATGTTCGCCAACCGGGACGAGATCACCCTGGAAGTGCTGAGCTTTTTGGAAAAGGGCTGGAACGGCGAGGACTTCCACGAGATCGTGAACAACCTGCGCAACGTGGACCCCTACATGGTGCTGGCGGACTTCGCCGACTACCGCCGGGCCCACACCGAGCTGATCCAGCTCTATGCCGACCGCACCCGCTGGAACCAAATGAGCCTGGCCAACATCGCCGGCAGCGGCGTGTTCAGCGCCGACCGCTCGGTCACCGATTACGCCAACAACATCTGGGGCGCGAGCCCGGTGAAATGACCCTCCGTGCCCCCGGCTGGCGGACCGCCGGGGGCATTTTTGGAACCGCGCGCTTTTCTATTCCTGTCATTTGAGGAGCGATCGTCCTTGGACCATCTGTACAACAGTCTGCAAAGTGAATACAAGTCTCCCCGGGGGGCGCTGGCGGCGGGGGAGCCCATCCGCTTCGCGCTGACCATCCCGGAGCACTACGGCTTCGTGGAGCCCCGGCTGGTGCTGATCCGGGACGGCGGCGAGCCGGTGGAATACCGCATGGGCTTCGCCGGCTGCGTGGAGGAGGTCAACCACTTCCGCCTGACCCTTACCCTGAACGAGGTGGGGCTGTACTTTTACTATTTCGATCTGTACTCCGACTTCCGCAAGCTCTTCCGGGGCGCCCTGGGCGAGGCGGTGCTCAGCTGGACCGACGGCCCCCTGTGGCAGCTCACCGTGTACGAAAAGGACTTCTCCACTCCCGAGGCCATCCACGGCGGGGTGATGTACCAGATCTTCCCCGACCGTTTCTCCGAGGGGGAGCCCCACACGGACATGCCCTTTGCCGACCGGGTCTACCGGGCCAACAAAAAGGGCGAGCCCTACTTTTGGCCCAACGAGCAGGGGGGGCAGCTGAACCTGGACTACTTCGGCGGGGATTTCGCCGGCATCACCAGAAAGCTGCCCTGGCTGGCCCGGCTGGGGGTCACCTGGATCTACCTGAACCCCATCTTCGAGGCCCACGCCAACCACCGGTACAACACCGCCGACTACCTGAACGCCGACCCGCTGCTGGGCACCAACGAGGAGTTCAGCGAGCTGTGCCGCCAGGCCAAAAAGAACGGCATACGCGTCATCCTGGACGGGGTGTTCAGCCACACCGGCTCGGACAGCCGCTACTTCAACCGGGAGGGCCGCTACGGCCAGGGCGGCGCCTACCACGACCCGGCCAGCCCCTTTCGCTGCTGGTACGACTTTGACCCCAAATACCCCTGCGGCTACCGCAGCTGGTGGGGCTTCGACAGCCTGCCGGAGGTGAACGAAAACGACCCGGACTACCGCAATTTCATCTGCGGCAAGGGGGGCGTCATCGACACCTGGCTGGCCCGGGGGGCCAGCGGCTTCAGGCTGGACGTGGCGGACGAACTGCCCGACGACTTCATCCGGGAGATCCGCAAGGCGGTGAAGGCCCACGGCGCGGACAAATACCTGCTGGGCGAGGTGTGGGAGGACGCCACCACCAAGGTGGCCTACGGGGTGCGGCGCACCTACCTTTTGGGCAAGGGGCTGGACGCGGTGATGAACTACCCGTTCCGCACCGCCATCCTGGACTTTTTGCGGGGCGGCAGCGCCCTGGCCGCCGCCGAGCAGTTCGCCTGCATCTGCGAGCACTACCCCGCCCCCGCGCTGCACGCCATGATGAACCACGTGGGCACCCACGACACCGAGCGGCTGCTCACCGCCCTGGCGGACGAACCCTGCAACGGGCGCGACCGCTACTGGCAGAGCGGCCGGCGGGTGCCCCTGGCCCAGTACGACCGGGGCATCCAGCTGGCGCGGCTGGCGTACGCCATGCTCTTCACCCTGCCGGGGGTGCCCTGCGTGTACTACGGCGACGAGATCGGTATGCAGGGCTACCGGGACCCTTTCAACCGGGCCTACTACGACTGGGACTCCACCGAGAACCGGATCAAGCCCCTGCTGGCCCAGCTGGCAAAGCTCCGGCGGGAGTGCGACGCCTTTGCCACCGGCGGCTTCGACATCACCAAGGCGGAGGGCGGCCTTTTGCAGTACCGGCGCACCGGCCGGCGGGAGACGGCGGAGATCATCATCAACCGCTCCGGCCGCCTGCTGGCCACCACCGCCCTGGGCAAGGTCACCGAGGTGAACCCCCTGAGCTTCACCATCGTGGTGGAGGACACCCTGAAAGGGTGAGCAGCCCTTTTCTTTCCGACGAACAAAGGCGGCCCGGCGAAGCAAACGCTTCGCCGGGCCGCCTTTGTCCTTTGCAGCAGCGGGCGGTCAGCCCTCGCCCCGGCCCCGGCGGGCCAGCACTTTCACGCTGCTGGCGTACTCGGAGGGGGTCATGCCGGTAACCTTTTTGAAGTGGCGGGAGAAGTAGTGGATGGAGTTGTAGCCCAAAAGGGCGGCGATCTCGGTGAAGTTGTGGCTGCCCTGGCGGATCATCTCCTTGGCCTTTTGGATCTTCAGGTTGCCGAAGTACTCCATGGCGCCGCCGCCGGTCTTCTCCCGGAAGACCTTTTGCAGATAGCTGCGGCCCACCAGGTTGTCCCGGCAGATGTCGCTCAGGGTCAGCCGCCGCTGGATGTTGGCCTCCAGATACTGCTGCACCCGGGCCAAAAACTCGTTCTGGCTGCGCTCACGGATGAGGCTGGTGGGCCGGCCGGCGGGCTCGTCCTCCCCCCGGCGCACCAGACACAGCAGCATGTATTCCAGCGAGACGCCGATGATCTGCTCGGCGCCGAACGAGGCGTCCGGCCGGCGGAGCAGCTGGGGGGTCAGCGGGTCGTCCAGCGGGGTGGAAAACGCCTCGCCGGCCATCTCCACGATGCGGGCCAGCAGCACCCGCTCGTTGTCGCTCACATTCACCACCCGGTGGTCGAAAAAGCTCATCGCCTCGCCGGTGCAGGCAAAGGAGATGATCACGATGTTGGGCGCGCCGGTGCCGGTGGCCCGCACGTTGTGGAATTCCCCCGGCTTGTGGAAGATCATCTGCCCCTTTTTCAGCAGCTTCTCCTCGTCGCCGGCGGTGACATACACCTCACCCTTGTCCGCGTAGACCAGCTCCCAGAAATCGTGGCTCTCGCCCACGAAAGCATAATCCGGGCCGTACTCAAAATAGTGTACCGAGTAGATACGGTCGATGGCCAGCGGCCGCTCCAGCTCCAGCGGTGTATACCCCATGGTCTTCCTCCTCCTGGCGTCTCTGGCCCCCCAAAGGCCACAGGCGCCTATTCTGTCATAAGTATACCCTATACGGGCCGATTGTGCAAACATTTTCTTTTTTTGCGCACCTCCGACGCGGGGGCTGTTCAAGGGGCCGGCGGCGTGGTATACTGAAAAGAAGCAAGTCTTCAAGGAGGAAACAGGCAATGCACCGGCTGCGCTCCGCATTTTACACCGAACCGGCCTTTTACCGCCAGGTGCTGGCCATCACCCTGCCCATCGCCGCCCAGAACGTGATCAGCCTGGGGGTAAACATGATGGACATCATCATGCTGGGCCAGCTGGGGGACGTGGCCATCGCCGCCGCCAACCTGGGCGGCCAGCCATTCATGCTGCTCAACGTGACCTGCTTCGGCCTGGCCAGCGGCGCGGCGGTGCTCATCGCCCAGTACTGGGGCAAGAGGGACATGCTGCGCATCCGGCAGATCTTCGCGCTGAGCCTGCGCTTTGCCCTGGGGGCGGCGGCGGTGTTCACCGCCCTGGGGCGGCTGTTCCCCGAGCCCATCCTGCACATCTTCGCCTCCGACCCCGAGGTGATCCGGGAGGGCGCGGCCTACCTTTCCTGGCTGTCGGTGAGCTTTGTCTTCTACGCCTTTTCCGCCTGCTACATCATGTGCCTGCGGGCGGTGGAGCAGGTAAAGGTGAGCATCGCCGTTTACTCCAGCAGCTTTTTCGTCAACGTCTTCTTCAACTACTGCTTCATCTTCGGCAAGCTGGGCGCGCCGGCGCTGGGGGTGAAAGGGGCGGCCCTGGGCACCATCCTGGCCCGGATGTTCGAGTGCGGGGCGGTGCTGGTGTATATGTACCGCATCGAGCGCAGGGTGTGTTTCACCCCCAAATGGCTGCTGCGCTTCCGCAGCGGGCTGTTCGGCGACTATATCCGCAACAGCGTGCCGGTGGTGAGCAACGAGCTGCTGTGGGCGCTGGGCGTGGCGGTGATGAATCTGACCATCGGCCACATGGGGCCCAGCTTCACCAGCGCGGTGAGCATCGTGAACGTGGTGAACAACCTGGTGAGCGTGTTCATCTTCGGCATGGCCAACGCCACCGCGGTGGTGGTGGGCAAGACCATCGGCGAGGGGCGTCTGGCGGACGCCCACCGGGCGGCCAACAGCACGGTGGCGGTGAGCGTGGCGCTGAGCCTTGTGGCGTCGGTGCTGCTGCTGGCGGGCCAGCGGCCGGTGATGAGCCTGTACAACGTGAGCGCCCAGGCCCACGACACCGCCCTGACCCTGATGGCCATCCTGGCCGCCATGCAGCCGTTCCAGGCGGTGGGCACCGTGATGGTGGTGGGGGTGCTGCGGGGCGGCGGCGACGTGCGTACCAACCTGCTTTTGGACAGCGGCCTGCTCTGGGCCCTGGCCATCCCCCTGGGCCTTTTGGGCGGCTTTGTGCTGCACTGGTCCGCCCCGGTGGTGTTCTTCTGTTTGCGGTGCGACAACATCGTGAAAAGCGTGCTGGGCTTTATCCGCCTGTGCAGCGGCCGCTGGGTGCGGGTGGTCACCCGGCCGGACGCGGCGGCCGGGGAGTGAGCCCCTTGCGGGTATTTATTCCGACCTTTGGCCGGAGCATATAAAAAGGAGTGTTGTGTGATGGAAAACAAAAAGGTCGCATGGATCGGCACCGGCGTGATGGGCGCGGCCCAGGCCGGGCATCTGGTAAAAGCCGGCTGGCCGGTGAAAGCTTACGGCCATCACTACGACAAGGTGGCCGCCAAGGCCCCCGAGTTCGGCTTTGTCCCCTGCCGCACCATCGCCGAGGCGGTGGCGGACGCGGACTTCGTCTTTGTGATGGTGGGCTACCCCGCCGACGTGGAGGAGGTCTTCTGCACCGAGGGGGGCATCCTGGCCTGCGCGAAGCCCGGCACCGTGGTGGTGGACATGACCACCTCCAGCCCCACCCTGGCCCAAAAGCTCTATGCCCTGGGCAAGGAAAAGGGCATCGCCGTGCTGGACGCGCCGGTGTCCGGCGGCGACAAGGGGGCCCGGGAGGCCACCCTGTCCATCATGGTGGGCGGCGACGAGGAGGCCTTTGACAAGGCCCTGCCCCTGTTCAACGCCATGGGCAAAAGCGTTTTGCTGATGGGCCCCGCCGGCTTCGGCCAGCACACCAAGGCCGCCAATCAGATCGCGGTGGCGGGCGCCACCGCCGCCTACACCGAGGCCATCCACTACGCCGAGAAGGCGGGCCTCGACCCCCACAAGATGCTGGCCGCCATCGGCGGCGGCGCGGCGGGCAGCTGGCAGATCGCCAACATGGCCCCCCGGGCCCTGGCGGGGGACTTCGCCCCCGGCTTCTTTGTGAAGCACTTCATCAAGGATATGAAGATCATCTGCGAGGAGGCCGCCGCCCGGGGCGAGAGCCTGCCCATGGTCAAGAGCGTGCTGGAGGTCTATGAGGAGTTCGCCGCCGCCGGCGGCGCCGACCAGGGTACCCAGGCGCTGATCGACTTCTACCGCAACCACAAGTAAACGAAAAGGGCGCTTTCCCGCGGGAAAGCGCCCTTTTTTGTCTATGCAGGGCGCCCCGCCGTTGGCGGGGCGCCCTGTGCCTTTTGTGCGGAAAGCCCGGTCACTTGCTCTCGGGCAGGCTGGCGGCGGCGGAGCTCTGGCCCACCCGGCGGGTCATCTCGTCGGGCGCCTCGGGGCGGAACGCCACGTCGGGGTACTCCTCGTCCATGACCCGGGCCGCCTCCTCCAGGATGATGTCGCCGCCCTTGCCGCTCATCACCCGGCCCATCATCTGCACGTGATGGATGTCGTAGAACTGGGCGTACAGGCCCATGGTGTGGCCCAGGTAGACGCCGATGCTGCGGTACACCGCGGCGGCCCGGTCGTCGCCGGCGGCCATCCGCTCCTGCACCACTTTCAGCCGCTTTGCGGGGGGCTCGCTCTCGTCCAGCTCGATGCCGGCGCGGGGGGCCAGCTTGTTCACGCCGTCCTGGCTGAAGTACTTCACGCCGCAGCCGATGTCGCCGCTCCACTCGTCCTGCATGGCGTCGGGCTGGCCGTCCACCGGGGCAAACGCCAGCTCGTTGAGCCAGCCGCAGATGTTGCCCTCGCCGTCCACATAGCCCACCGCCTCGCTGGTGCCCATGGCGATGCCCATGATGCCGTTCTCCCCCAGGCCCATGGCGCCGGCCAGGGCGGACACGTCGCCGTCGTTGGCCACCACCACCGGGATCTCGTAGCCCAGCATCCGGGACAGGTCCTCGGCCACGCGGGTGTAGATGTTCTTGACCTTTTTCTCAAAGTCCTCCTTGCCCACCTTGAGGAAGAGGCTGGCCACCATGCACTTGTTGTCGATGTACACGCCGGCGGAGGAAACGCCGATGCCGTCCACCTTGCGGCCCTGCTCCATGATCTTGGCGGCGGCGGTGGCGCAGGCGGCCAGGATGCCCAGGTAGTGGTAGCTGGGGTCCGGATTGACCTTGGGGTACCAGACCACCTCTTCGCTGTAAATGGTCTCGCCGTCGATCACAGCGCTTACCTTGCGGTCGGAACCGCCGGCGTCAAAGCCGATGCGGGCGCCGGCGGTGTGCCGGCCCACGCTCTCCGACTTCTGGAAAGGCGCGGGGCGCTGGTCGTAGGGCAGGCTGACCACCTCGAACGCCCGCTCGTAGACGTTCTCCATGAAGTCCTTGTCAAAGGCCCGGGAGCCGGTGGCGGAGTAGGCCTCTTTCACCTTTTCCGCCAGGGCGTCGTCGCCGCAGATGTACACCTTGAAGCCGCCCCAGCTCCACAAGAGGAACTTGACCATGCGGTCCACATAGTAGGCGTCGGCCCCGGCCATCTCCGGCGTGCCGCACACCTTGCACTCCCAGGTGCCGATCTGGCCGCCCGAGCGCTCCACCGCGATGCACAAAGGCTTGGTGGCCGCCAGCTGATGGTGCTTGAAGAACAGGCCCAGAGGCACGAAGCCCTGGTCCAGCTCAGGCAGGTTCTTCACCGGGATCTCAACGTTCAGAAACTTCATGTGCGCGTCCTTCCTTTCCGCATTCCGGCCCCTTGGCGGGGCGGTGTCCTTTGGCTTCATTGTAGCACGCCCGGCGCGCCTTTGTCTTGTGTGGGTCGGTCTTTGAGTTTGCACTTTTGACCCCATTTTTCCCGGCTCTTGTCGTTTTGCCCAAACCATATGTGCAAAACGCACAAAGGCGCGGGACGGCAGCCGCCGTCCCGCGCCGGGATGCTGTGTTTTCCCGTCAGAGCACCTTGGAGAGGAAGTCCCGCAGACGGGGGTTTTTGGGGTGGTTGAAGAACTCGGCGGGCGGCTCGTCCTCCTGCACCTTGCCCTCGTTGATGAACACCACCCGGTTGGCCACCTCCCGGGCAAAGCCCATCTCGTGGGTGACCACCACCATAGTCATGCCGCTGGCCGCCAGCTCTTTCATCAGCTGCAGCACCTCCCCCACCATCTCCGGGTCCAGGGCGCTGGTGGGCTCATCGAACAGCAGCACCTCCGGGTCCATGGCCAGCGCCCGCACGATGGCGATGCGCTGCTTCTGGCCGCCGGAAAGGGTGTTGGGATAGGCGTTCGCCTTGTCGGCCAGACCGATGCGCTCCAGCAGCTGCATGGCCTGCTCGTCGGCCTCGGCCTGGGTCTTGAGCTTTTGCAGCACCGGGGCCAGGGTGATGTTCTGCTTCACCGTCAGGTGAGGGAACAGGTTGAAATGCTGGAACACCATGCCCATGCGCCGGCGCAGGGCGTTGATGTCGGTCCCCCGGCCGTTCACCAGCTGGCCGTCGAACCAGATCTCGCCCCCGTCGGGCGCTTCCAGCTGGTTGAGGCAGCGCAGGAAGGTGGACTTGCCGCAGCCGGAGGGCCCCACCAGCACCATTTTATCGCCTTTGTTGATGGTGATGTTCAGCTCGTCCAGCACGGTGACCTTGCCGAATTTTTTGCAAAGACCTTTAACTTCGATCACTCTGCGCCAGCCTCCTTTCCACAGTTCTGCCCAGTTTCTCCAGCAGCATAACGATGGCCAGATAGATCAGCGCCACCGCCAGCAGCGGCGGGAAGGCGTCCCAAGTCTGGCTGCGGATCTGGTCGCCGCCGCGGGTCAGGTCGCCCAGGGCGATGTAGCCCACAACGGCGGTCTCCTTGACCAGGGCAATGAACTCGTTGTTCAAAGTGGGCAGGATGTTCTTCACCGCCTGGGGCATGATGATACGGCTCATCACCTGACCGTAGGAAAGGCCCAGGCTGCGGCCGGCCTCCATCTGCCCCGGGTCAACGCTCATGATGCCGCTGCGGAAAATTTCCGCCACGTAGGCGCCGGAGTTGATGCCGAAGGCGATGATGGCCACCGCCAGTTTGCCCGGGTCCACCGTGGCAAAGACCACAAAGTACATGATGAGCAGCTGCACCATCACAGGGGTGCCGCGGATGACGGTGAGATAGAACTGGCACACGCCGTTCAGCAGTTTGAGGCCGATGCCGGGCTTGCCGGCCTTGTCGTGGGTGACGCGCACCACCGACACCAGCGCGCCCAGCACGATGCCGATGACCAACGCTGCCAGGGTGATGATAATCGTGACCTGGAGGCCGTCGGTGAGGTACTTCCAGCGATCCTCGGCGATGAAGTTCGTATAGATATGTATCTGCCAGAAATCGCTTTCAAAAAACGACTGCAACAGGCCCATAGGCCACCTTCCTCTCTGCACAGGAACAGGGGCTGGCAAGCCGGCCCCTGTTCTGCCGCACACTTGTGCGATTAATTATACACCAAAACCCCTCTGATTTCCAGCCCTTATTTCAGCACCAGAACGGACTGGATGCCGGTGCAGTAGCTGTCGGTGAAGTCCACGTTCAGCAGGCGCTCCTCGGTGACGGTCATGCCGGCGGCGCCGAAGTCAGCCTTGCCGCTGTTGATGGCGGGGATGATGGAGGCGAACTCCATGTCCTCAATCTTCAG
>DXAC01000042.1 GCA_019117205.1 Candidatus Allofournierella merdigallinarum
AGCACCGCCGCCCGCTCCACCTCCAGCCTTTTTTGCAGCGCCGGGTCCCCCTTGACCGCCCGGGCGGCCAGCAGTTCCGTTTCCATGGTCCCCGCCTCTTTTCCAAAACGCCCGACGCGCCGAAAGGGGCGCGCCGGGCAAACTTTTACTTGATGGCGGCAAAGAGCGCCGCCTGCCGGACCCAGTCCATCAGCTCGTCGTCGATCTCCTCCCTGCGGGAGAGGACGAAGTGGTGGGTCCAGCGGTTCGGATAGGGCTCGGTGGCCACCGCCACCCGGGGGCTTTCCAGCGGCCGGTCCAGCCCCAGGGTGAGGGTGATGTAGTGCTGGGGCAGGTCGGCCTTGCGCTTCACCCGCAGAAAGGAGACGCAGGCAAACAGGTGGCGGTTGTAAAAGGAGATCTGGCTTTTGCTCACCTTGAGGCGCACGTTTTCGATCTCTGAAAAGATGCGCGCTTCCAGCGCCTCGTACAGGGCCTGTTCCGCCGGCTTGCCCTCGAAGAAAAGCAGTGCGTCGCCGTTCATATCCGCGCCTCCCCGGGGGTCGCCCCCGCTTTTTCCTTTATTATACCACAAAGGGACCAAGGGCGTCCCGCGCCTTTTGAAAGGCTCACAGCCGGGCCAGCAGGGCGGCACAGCCCCGGGTCACGTCCCGCCAGGCGGTGTCGAAATCGCCGGTGTACCAGGGGTCGGCCACGTCGGCGTCCTCCCCCGCCCAGTCCAGCAGGCGGGAGACGCGGGCGGGGGCGTCGGGGCCCAGGATGCGGCGGATGTCCCGCAGGTTGGAGGCGTCCATGCCCACGATGTGGTCGTAGAGGGCCCCGTCCGCCCGGGTCAGCTGCACGCTGCGCTTGCCCGCCGGGTCGATGCCCTGGCGGCGCAGCAGCCGGGCCGCCGGCGGGTACACCGGATTGCCCACCTCCCAGCTGCTGGTAGCGGCGCTGGCCACGGCGAACTCGCCGCCCCGGCCGGCGGCCTCCGCCAGCTGCCGGAACGCGAACTCCGCCATGGGGCTGCGGCAGATGTTTCCAAGGCAGACAAAGAGCACCCGGGTCATACGCTGAGCTCCGCCGTTTGGCCGGCGGCCTCGGGGTTCGCCGCCAGCACCGGGCCCAGCACGTTCTGCAAAAACTCGTCCACCTGGTGGGCACTGCGGCCGGTGAACGCCTCGGGGCGCAGCTCGGCCTCGATCTCCTCGCGGGTGAGGCCGAAAGCCGGGTCCGCCTCGATGCGCCCGATCATGTCGTTGGCAAGGCCCTCCTGCTTGACCTGGGCCGCCGCGGCGATGGCGTGCCGGCGCAGCCGCTCGTGGAGCTCCTGCCGGTCGCCGCCCTTTTTCACCGCTTTCATCATGATGTTCTCGCTGGCCATAAAGGGCAGCTCCGCCATGACCCGGGCGCGGATGACCTTGGGGTAGACCACCAGCCCGTCGCAGACGTTGAGCAGGATGTTCAGGATGGAGTCGGCGGCGAGGAATGCCTCCGCCACCGCGATGCGCTTGTTGGCGGAGTCGTCCAGGGTGCGCTCGAACCACTGGGTACCGGCGGTGAACGCGGGGTTGAGCACGTCCACCATCAGGTAGCGGGCCAGGGCGCACACCCGCTCGCACCGCATGGGGTTGCGCTTGTAGGGCATGGCGGAGGAGCCGATCTGATTTTTCTCGAAAGGCTCCTCCATCTCCTTGAAGTTGGCCAGCAGCCGCACGTCGGTGGCCAGCTTCATGGCGCTCTGGCCGATGCCGGAAAGGGCGTTCAGCACCATGGCGTCCACCTTGCGGCTGTAGGTCTGGCCGCTCACCGGCACCACCTTGTCAAAGCCCATGGCGGCGGTGATGTCCGCCTCCATGGCCTTTATTTTTTCCTCGTCGCCCTCGAACAGCTCCAGGAAGCTGGCCTGGGTGCCGGTGGTGCCTTTCGCCCCCCGCAGGGCCAGGGTGGCGATGCGGTGGTCCACCTCCTCCAGGTCCATGAGCAGCTCGTTGGCCCACAAGGTGGCCCGCTTGCCCACCGTGGTGAGCTGGGCGGGCTGGCCGTGGGTGTAGGCGAGGCAGGGCATGGCCTTGTATTCCCCGGCGAATTTCGCCAGCAGGGCCAGCACCCCCAGCAGCTTTTTGCGGATCAGCTCCAGCGCCTGGCGCATGACGATGATATCGGTGTTGTCCCCCACGTAGCAGCTGGTGGCCCCCAGGTGGATGATGCCCTTGGCCTCCGGGCACTGGAGGCCGTAGGCGTAGACGTGGCTCATCACGTCGTGGCGGCACTCCTTTTCCCGGCGCAGGGCGTCCTCATAGTTGATGTCCTCCGCGTGGGCTTTCAGCTGGGCGATCTGCTCGTCGGTGATGGCAAGGCCCTGCCGCTGTTCGGCCTCGGCCAGGGCGATCCAGAGTTTTCTCCAGGTGCGGAACTTGTTGTCGTCGGAGAAGATGTACTGCATCTCCCGGCTGGCGTAGCGGGTCTCAAAGGGCGAGATGTATCTGTCGTGTTCTGCCATAATGTCGTCGTTCCCTTTCTTTTGTAAAGGGCCGCCCCGCCGGAAACACGGGGCGGCCCTTTGCGTTTACAGCCGGAAGTAGTCCACGCCGCCCTCGAAGAGGGGCTGGTACTTGTCGCCCGGCACGTTTTTGTACAGGTCGTTGCCGCTGCGCTCGGTGTGGCCCATCTTGCCCAGCACCCGGCCGTCCGGGCTGGTGATGCCCTCGATGGCCCACACGCTGCCGTTGGGGTTGGCGGCAAGGTCCATGGTGGGCTTGCCGGCAAGGTCCACATACTGGGTGGCGATCTGGCCGTTCTTCAAAAGCTCGGCCAGCACCCCGTCGCCGGCCACAAAGCGGCCCTCGCCGTGGCTGATGGCCACCGTGTGCAGCTCGCCGGGCTCGCACCGGCTCAGCCAGGGGCTCAAATTGGAGGCCACCCGGGTGGTCACCAACATGCTCTGATGGCGGCCGATGGTGTTGAAAGTCAGGGTGGGGCAGCCCGCGTCCATGGGGCGGATCTCCCCAAAGGGCACAAGGCCCAGCTTGATGAGGGCCTGGAAGCCGTTGCAGATGCCCAGCATCAGACCGTCCCGCTGCTTTAACAGGCGATGCACCGCCTCGGTGACCGCCGGCGCCCGGAAGAAAGCGGTGATGAACTTGGCGCTGCCGTCCGGCTCGTCGCCGCCGGAGAAGCCGCCGGGCAGCATGACGATCTGGCTTTGGTCGATGGCCTTTACCAGCGCCTCGCAGCTCTCGGCCACGGCGGCGGGGGTGAGGTTGTTGACCACCAGCACCTGAGGCTCGGCGCCGGCCCGGCGGAAAGCGCGGGCGGTGTCGTACTCGCAGTTGGTGCCGGGGAACACCGGGATGATGACCCGGGGCCTGGCAACACCGATGGCGGGGGCCTTGCGGGCGGGGGCGGCAAAGGTGACCGCCTCCACCGTCTCCCCCTTGCCCCGGCAGGGGAACACCGGCTCCAGCTTGCCCTGCCAGGCGTCCTCCAGCGCCTCCAGGCCGATGGCCTCGCCGCCAAGGACCAGGGTGTAGTCCTCGGTGACGGCGCCCAGCTCCAGGGCGTTTTCCACCGGCTCGCCGTCCGCCAGCTCCAGGATAAAGCTGCCGTAGGCGGGCTGGAACAGGGTGGCGGGGTCCACCCCGTCGGCCAGCGCAAAGCCCAGCCGGTTGCCCAGACACATCTTAAAGATGCCCTCGGCGGCGCAGCCGTAGCCGGGGGTCCAGGCGGCGCGCACCCGGCCGGCGGCGATGAGGGCCTCCACCTGGCCGAACAGGGCTTTCAGGCTGTGACGCTCGGGGCGCAGGTCGTCGTAGTCCGGCCGCAGCCAGACCACCCGGCTGCCCGCGGCCTTGAACTCGGGGCTGGTGACGGTGGCGGTGGTGCCGACGGCGGTGGCGAAGCTCACCAGGGTGGGGGGCACGTCCAGATCCTCGAAGCTGCCGGACATACTGTCCTTGCCGCCGATGGCGGCGATGCCCAGATCCACCTGCGCCTTGAGGGCCCCCAGCAGGGCGGTGAACGGCTTGCCCCACCGCTCGGGGTCGGTGCCCAGCCGCTCGAAGTACTCCTGGAACGTCAGGTAGGCGTTTTTGTGGTCAAAGCCGCTGGCCACCAGCTTGGCCACGCTCTCCACCACGGCGAGATACGCGCCGCTGTACTGCTTTTTCTCCATCAGCCAGGGGTTGTAGCCCCAGGCCATGCCGCTGCAGGTGGTGGTCTCGCCGTCCACCGGCAGCTTGGCCGCCATGGCCTGGGCGGGAGTCAGCTGCCGGCGGCCGCCAAAGGGCATGAGCACGGTGGCCGCGCCGATGGTGGAGTCGAACCGCTCGGCCAGGCCCTTTTTGCTGCAGACGTTCAGGTCGGTGACCAGGCTCTTCATCTTTTCCGCCCAGGTCTGCCCCGCCCAGCTGCGCTCGTAGGGCAGGCAGTCGTACACCAGCACGTTTGCGCGCTTTTCGGCGCCGTTGGAGTTCAAAAAGGCCCGGCTCACGTCCACGATGGTCTTGCCCCGCCAGGTCATGGTGAGGCGGGGCTCCTCGGTGACGGTGGCCACCACGGTGGCGTCCAGGTTCTCCTCGTGGGCCAGGGCCACAAAGGCGTCCACATCTTCGGGGGCCAGCACCACGGCCATCCGCTCCTGGCTTTCGCTGATGGCCAGCTCGGTGCCGTCCAGCCCGTCGTACTTTTTGGGCACCGCGTCCAGGTCGATGGCCAGGCCGTCGGCCAGCTCGCCGATGGCCACGCTCACACCGCCCGCGCCGAAGTCGTTGCAGCGCTTGATGAGGCGGGTGGCCTCCGGGCGGCGGAACAGCCGCTGGAGCTTGCGCTCGATGGGGGCGTTGCCCTTTTGCACCTCGGCCCCGCAGGTCTCCAGGCTCTTGAGGCCGTGGGCCTTGGAGGAGCCGGTGGCGCCGCCGCAGCCGTCCCGGCCGGTGGCGCCGCCCAGCAGCACCACGATGTCGCCGGCGGCGGGCACCTCCCGCCGCACGTTGGCGGCGGGGGCCGCGCCCACCACCGCGCCGATCTCCAGCCGCTTGGCCAGATACCCCGGGTGGTACAGCTCGTCCACCTGGCCGGTGGCAAGGCCGATCTGGTTGCCGTAGCTGGAATAGCCCGCCGCGGCGGTGGTCACCAGCTTGCGCTGAGGCAGCTTTCCGGGCAGCGTCTCGCTCACCGGCGCCAGGGGGTCGCCCGCGCCGGTGACCCGCATGGCCTGGTAGACATAGCTGCGGCCGGACAGCGGGTCCCGGATGGCGCCGCCGATGCAGGTGGCCGCGCCGCCAAAGGGCTCGATCTCGGTGGGGTGGTTGTGGGTCTCGTTTTTAAACAGATACAGCCAGTCCTGCTTTTTGCCGTCCACATCGCACTGGATCTTGACGGTGCAGGCGTTGATCTCGTCGCTCTCGTCCAGGTTCTTCAGCTTGCCGGTGGCCTTGAGGTATTTCGCGCCGATGGTGGCGATGTCCATCAGGCAGATGTTCTTCTTGCGGCCGGCGTACACCGCCTTGCGCATACCCAGATAGCCGTCGAAGGCCTTTTTCACCTGCACGTCCTGGATCTGCACCTCCTCCAGGATGGTGCCAAAGGTGGTGTGGCGGCAGTGGTCGCTCCAGTAGGTGTCGATCATCTTGATCTCGGTGATGGTGGGCGCCCGCTTCTCGCTTTGGAAATACTGCTGGCAGAAAGCGATGTCCGCCTGGTCCATGGCAAGGCCCCGCCGGGCGACGAAGTCGGCCAGGCCCTGCTCGTCCAGCTCCAAAAAGCCCTCCAGCACCTCCACGTCGGCGGGCACCGGGTAGTCCACCCGCAGGGTGTCCACCGGCTCCAGGCTTGCCTGTCGGGCCTCCACCGGGTTGATGACGTACTTTTTGATGCGCTCCAGGTCGGCGGCGGGCACGTTTCCCTCCAGCAGGTAGACCCGGGCGGTGCGGACCTGGGGCCGCTCGCCCTGGCTGATGAGCTGGATGCACTCGCTGGCGGAGGAGGCCCGCTGGTCGAACTGGCCGGGCAGGTACTCCACCCCAAAGGTGGCGTCCGCGGCGGGCAGGCTCTCGTACACCTCGTCCACCGGCGGCTCGCTGAACACGGTGGGCAGGCAGGCGTCGAACAGCTCGCGGCTGATGCCCTCCACGTCGTAGCGGTTCAAAAGGCGCAGGCCGGTGACGCTGCCCACGCCCAGGATGTCCCGCACCTCTGTCAAAAGGCTCTGGGCCTCGTGGTCAAAGCCCGCTTTCTTTTCCACATAAACACGATATACCATGGGTACCTCCACGTTTTGCTGCGTGCGGCTCACCGCACGGCTTCCAGCGCCCGCCGGCCGATGTCGCCGCGGCGGTGCAGTGCCTCAAAAGAAATGTTGTCGGCGGCGGCGTAGGCCTTTTTCAGCGCCGCCGCAAGGTCCGGCGCGGTGGCGGTGACGCCCAGCACCCGACCGCCGGCGGTGACCAGCCTGCCCTCTTTCAGGGCGGTGCCGGCGTGGTAGACCACCGCTTCGCCGCCGGGCAGCTGGCCGTTTTCAAGGCCGGAAATTTCCTTGCCCTTTTCGTAGTGCTCCGGGTAGCCGCCGCTGGCCAGGATGACGCAGGCGGCGCTGTGGGCGGAGAACTCCACCGGCGTTTCGGCCAGGGTGCCGTTTGTGCAGGCCAGCATGATCTTCAAAAGGTCGCTTTGCAAAAGGGGCAGCACCACCTGGGTCTCGGGGTCGCCAAAGCGGCAGTTGTACTCGATGACCCTGGGCCCCGCCGGGGTGAGCATCAGCCCGAAGTAGAGGCAGCCCTTAAAGGGGCAGCCCTCGGCGGCCATGGCCGCCATGGTGGGCTGAAAGATGGTCTTTTGGCACACCGCGGCCACCTGTTCCGTGTAATACGGGTTCGGGGCAACGGTGCCCATGCCGCCGGTGTTCAGGCCCTTGTCCCCGTCCAGCGCCCGCTTGTGGTCCATGCTGGACACCATGGGCTTCAGGGTGTTGCCGTCGGCAAAGGCCAGCACGCTCACCTCGGGGCCGGTGAGGAATTCCTCCACCACCACCCGGCTGCCGGAGGTGCCGAACACCTTTTCCTCCATCATCTGGCGCAGGGCCTCTTTGGCCGCCTGCTCGCTTTCGCAGATGAGCACCCCCTTGCCCAGCGCCAGGCCGTCCGCCTTGATGACCACCGGGTATTTCCCTTTGGCCCGGATATAGTCCAGGGCCTTTGCCGGCTCGTCGAACACCTCGTATTCGGCGGTGGGGATGCCGTATTTCTTCATCAGGTTTTTGCTGAACACCTTGCTGGCCTCGATGCGGGCCGCGGCGGCATTGGGCCCAAAGGCGGGGATGCCCGCCTCGGCCAGCCTGTCCACCAGCCCCAGGGCCAGGGGGTCGTCGGGGGCCACCACCACGTAGTCCACCTTTTCCTGTTTCGCCAGGGCCACCTGACCCTCGATGTCGGTGGCGGCCACCGGTACGCAGCGGGCGTCGGCGGCGATGCCCCCGTTGCCCGGCGCGCAGAGAATTTCAGAGCACAGCTCGCTCTCTTTCAGTTTTTTCACGATGGCGTGTTCCCGGCCGCCGCCGCCCACCACCAGCAGTTTCATGGGTAGGTCTCCCCCTTTCCGTTGTTCCCGAACGCACAGCCGCCCGGCGGGGCAAAAGCGCCCCGCCGGGGTCCGTGCCGTGTTGCCCTTAGTGATGGAACAGCCGCAGGCCGCAGAACGCCATGGCGATGCCGTGCTTGTTGCAGGTGTCGATGACCTGGGCGTCCCGGATGGAGCCGCCCGGCTCCACGATGGCGGTCACGCCGCTGCGGCGGGCCCGCTCGATGTTGTCCCCAAAGGGGAAGAAAGCGTCGCTGCCCAGGCACACGCCGGTGACGTTCGCCAGCCATTCCTTTTTCTCGGCGGCGGTGAGGGGCTCGGGGCGGGTGGTAAAGGTCTCGGCCCACACATCCTCGCCGATCACGTCCTCGTACTCGTCGGAGATGTACACGTCGATGGCGTTGTCCCGGTTGGGGCGGGAGACGTCCTCCCGGAAAGGCAGGGCCAGCACCTTGGGGTGGTGGCGCAGCTGCCAGATGTCCGCCTTGTTGCCGGCGAGACGGGTGCAGTGGATGCGGCTCTGCTGGCCCGCGCCCACGCCGATGACCTGGCCGCCCTGGGCGTAGCAGACGGAGTTGGACTGGGTGTATTTCAGGGTGATGAGGCAGAGGATCAGGTCCCGCTTTTGGTCGGGGGTGAGGGTCTTGTTGTCGGTGACGAGGTTTTCCAGCATCTCCTCGCCGATGCGCAGGTCGTTGCGGCCCTGCTCGAAGGTGATGCCGAACACCTGCTTATGCTCGATGGCGGCGGGGACATAGGCCGGGTCGATCTGCACGATGTTGTAGCCCCCCTTGCGCTTGGATTTGAGGATCTCCAGGGCGGCGGGGGTGTAGCCGGGGGCGATGATGCCGTCGGACACCTCGTGCTGGATGACCCGGGCGGTGGCTTCGTCGCACGCGTCGGAGAGGGCGATCCAGTCGCCGAAGCTGCTCATCCGGTCGGCGCCACGGGCCCGGGCGTAGGCACAGGCCAGGGGGCTGAGCTCCAGCCCCTCGCAGAAGTACATCTTTTTCAGGGTGTCGTCCAGAGGCAGGCCCAGGGCCGCGCCAGCCGGGGAGACGTGCTTAAAGGAGGCGGCGGCGGGCAGGCCGGTGGCCTCTTTCAGCTCTTTTACCAGCTGCCAGGAGTTCAGCGCGTCCAGAAAGTTGATGTAGCCGGGCTTGCCGTTGAGCACCGTCACCGGCAGCTCGCCCTCGGCCATAAAGATGCGGGCGGGCTTCTGGTTGGGGTTGCAGCCGTATTTCAGTTCCAGTTCTTTCATCTTCCGTTCCCCCTTATTCTTCGCACACTGCGTCGTACTTATTGATGATGAAGTCGTCGGTCTCGCCGGTGGCAAGGTCGATGGCCCGCACGAAGAGGCTCACCTTGTTGTCCTCGTTCAGCGCCGCCCACATCTTCACCGCCAGCTCCTCCGGCTCCTCCGGCAGGGCCACCCGCTCCGGCTCGCCCTCGAAGCTGGGAATGGGACTGCCGTCGCACTTGTAGGTGTGCAGGAAATGGCCCTCGCCGGCCATCGGCTGGGGATACTCGAAGAAGTACCGCCGGCAGCTTTCGCCGTTGCCGTCGGCGCTTTTCAAAATGGACAGCTTGTAGCTGCACGCCCCCTGGCCCCGCTCCAGGATGCCGCTGATGCGGGGGGTCCAGTTGGGGCCGTCCGGCTCGAACGTCCGGGTGCGCAGGGCGGACTCGAAGCTGCCGCCCCGGGCCAGCTCTTCAAAGACGGTGTCCGTCTGGTCGCCGTTGGTGACGATGTGGACGTCCTCCCCCGCGGTGCGCACCGGGTTGTAGATGATCAGGCTGGGGTCTTCCAGCTTTGCCGGGTCCGCCGCCAGGGTGCGGATGCCGCCGATCTGGGGCACCGGGTCGAACACCCGGTTGCGGCTGTTGGCGCTGCGGCCCATGATGAAGTAGGCGATGAGCGCCCTTTTGCCGCTGGGGGCAAGGCCCAGCACGATGCCCCGGCCGGGGTAGGCATTCTCCTTGAGCAGCTTGTACAGGTCCTCCCGTTTCATCTCTTCACTCTCCCTTTTCATTTCCCGCGCTGCCGCGCTGGTTCAGCCTTTGTCGTATTGGGCGCACACCTTTGCCAGCGCCGCGGGCAGCAGTTTCCATTCGGCCTGCTCCATCACCCGTTTTTGCAGCGTCTCGGGGGTGTCGCCCTCGGCCACCTCCACCGCCTTCTGGGCGATGATGCGCCCGCCGTCGCACACCTCGTTCACAAAGTGGACGGTGGCGCCGGTGACCTTGACCCCCTTGGCCAGGGCCGCCTCGTGGACTTTCAGGCCGTACATCCCCTCACCGCAGAAGCTGGGGATGAGGCTGGGGTGGACGTTCAATATGCGCTCGGGATAGGCGGCGATGACCTTGGGCCCCAGAATGGAGAGGAAGCCCGCCAGCACCACCACGTCGATGGCGTTCTCGCGCAAAACCGCCAGCAGCGCCTCGTCGAACTCCCCGGCGGCGGCGTAATCCCTGCGGCGGACCACCATGCCGGGCACGCCGGCGTTTTCCGCCCGCTGCAAAGCATACACCCCGGGCTTTGAGGCCACCACCAGGGAAATTTTGCCGTGGGGGTTTTCCCCCCGCCCCTCGCTGTCCAGCAGGGCCTGGAGGTTGGTGCCCCCGCCGGACACCAGCACCGCTACTCTCAGCATAGCTCCACCCCGTCGCCGCCGACGATCCCGCCCAGCACCCAGGCGTTTTCGCCGTTTTGTTTCAGGATGTCCACGGCCTGTTCGGCGTCCTCTTTGGCCACCACCAGCACCATGCCCACCCCCATGTTAAAGGTGTTGTACATATCCCGCTCGGGGATGTTGCCCGCCGCCTGGATGTGGCGGAACAGGGCCGGGGTGCGCACGCTGCCCTTTTCGATGCGGGCGGCGCAGCCCTTTTTCAGGCAGCGGGGGATGTTCTCATAGAAACCGCCGCCGGTGATGTGGCTGACCCCCTTGACGGCGACCTTTTCCATCACCGCCAGCACGGGCTTGACATAAATTCTGGTGGGGGCCAGCAGGGCCTCGCCCAAGGTGCAGCCCAGGTCGGCGTGATATCGTTGGAGCGCCTCGGGGTGGTGCTCCAGGTCGAAGACCCGGCGCACCAGGGAAAAGCCGTTGGAGTGCACCCCCGAGGAGGGCAGGGCGATGATCACGTCGCCCTCTTTCATCGTGCTGTTGTCCAAAAGCTTTGCCTTGTCCACCGCGCCCACGGTGAAGCCCGCCAGGTCGTACTCGTCCTCCGGGTAAAAGCCGGGCATCTCGGCGGTCTCGCCGCCCACCAGGGCGCAGCCGGCCTGGACGCACCCCTCGGCAACGCCCGCCACCAGCCGGGCGATCTTTTCCGGCACGTTTTTGCCGCAGGCGATGTAGTCCAGGAAAATGAGGGGCTTCGCGCCGGCGCAGACCACGTCGTTGACGCACATGGCCACACAGTCGATGCCCACGGTGTCGTGCTTGTCCATCAGAAAGGCGATCTTCAGCTTGGTGCCCACCCCGTCGGTGCCGCTTACCAGCACCGGGTGGGGCATGTCGGTGCAGTCCAGCTCGAACAGGCCGCCGAAGCCCCCCAGGCCCCCGATGCAGCCGGGGGTCATGGTGCGGGCCACGTGCTGCTTCATCAGCTCCACCGCCTTGTAGCCGGCGGTGATGTCCACCCCGGCGGCGGCGTAGCTGGCGGAATAACTTTTCTCCATGGCGCTCTGGCTCCTTATCTTGTGTCATTCAATGGCGGCGGAGAGCTTTTTCTCAAACTTGCTCTTCTCGGTGAAAGCGGGGGGCTCGGCGGGGTATTGGCCGGTGAAGCAGCCGGTACACAGGCCCAGCCGGCAGCCCTCGGCGATGTTCTTCACGCCCTCCACGCTCAAAAAGCCCAGACTGTCCACCCCCAGGATCTCCTGCATCTCCGCCAGGGTGTGGTTGGCGGCGATCAGGTTCTCCCGGCTGTCCACATCCACCCCGAAGTAGCAGGGGTAGAGGAACTCCGGCGCGCTGGAGAGGAAGTGCACCTGGGTGGCGCCCGCCTCCCGCAGCAGCTGGACGATCTGCCGGCTGGTGGTGCCCCGGACGATGGAGTCGTCCACCAGCACCACCCGCTTGCCCCGCACCGTGTCGGCGATGGGGTTCAGCTTGATGCGCACCGTGTTCTCCCGCAGCTTCTGGTCCGGCTGGATAAAGGTGCGGCCGATGTATTTGTTCTTCAAAAAGCCGATGCCGTAGGGGATGCCGCTCTGCTGGGAGTAGCCGAGGGCCGCGTCCAGCCCCGAGTCCGGCACGCCGATGACCACGTCCGCCTGGATGGGATGCTCCAGCGCCAGCATGGCGCCGGCCCGGCGGCGGGCCCGGTGTACCGAGGCGCCGTCCACCACCGAGTCGGGCCGGGCGATGTAGACGAACTCGAAGACGCACAGGCTGGAGGGCTGCCCGCAGTGGGTGCGGATGGAGCGCATACCGTTTTCGTCGAACACCACGATCTCGCCGGGCTCCACGTCCCGCACGAACTCGCCGCCGGCGGCGGCGATGGCGCAACTCTCGCTGGCGATCACGTCGCTGCCGTTCAGCTTGCCGATGCACAGCGGCCGGAAGCCCTGGGGATCCCGGGCGGCGATGAGCTTGCGGGGGCTCATGATGACCAGGCTGTAGGCCCCTTTCAGCATGGGCATGGTCCTTTCCACCGCCTCCTCGATGCTGCCGCTCACAAGGCGCTGGCGGGTGATGGTGTAGGCGATGACCTCGGTGTCGCTGGTGGAGTGGAAGATGCCCCCCTCCAGCTCGATGTCCCGGCGCAGCTCGTAGGAGTTGGTCAGGTTGCCGTTGTGGGCAAGGGCCAGGGGCCCTTTCACATGGCGGATGACAAAGGGCTGGGCGTTGGCCCGCAGGGGGGTGCCGGTGGTGGCATAGCGGCAGTGGCCGATGCACATGCCGCCCCGGGGCATGGTCTCCAGCACATCCTTGGTGAACACCTCGTTCACCAGGCCCAGCTCCCGGCGCTTGTAGATAACGCCGTCGTCGTTCACGGCCATGCCGCAACTCTCCTGGCCCCGGTGCTGCAAAGCGTACAGGCCGTAGTAGGTGGCGGCCACCACATCCAGCGCCTGGTCGCGCCGGTAGACGCCGAACACCCCGCACTCCTCGTGCAGCTTTTCGTCGAATCGTTCCATAATTTCCCTTTCTCCCCTTTATAGCTTGCGCCGGCTCAGCCCAGCAGCCGGGCCATGACCTCCTGATAGGCCTCTTCCTCGCCGCCCAGGTCCCGGCGGAACAGGTCCTTGTCCAGGTGGGCGCCGGTGGTGGCGTCCCAGAAGCGGCAGGTGTCGGGGCTGATCTCGTCGGCCAGCACGATGGTCCCGTCCGCCAGGCGGCCGAACTCCAGCTTGAAATCGATGAGGCGGATGTTAAAGCCCAGCAGGTACTCGCTGAGGATGCTGTTCACCTTGAAAGCGTACTCGCTGATCTGGTCGATCTCGGCCTGGGTGGCAAGGCCCAGGGCCAGGGCGTGGTAGTGGTTGATCAGCGGGTCGTGCAGGTCGTCGTTTTTATAGCTGAACTCCAGGGTGGGGCACTGGAGAACGGTGCCCTCGGGCACGCCCAGCCGCTTGGTGAAGCTGCCGGCGGCCACGTTGCGCACGATGACCTCCAGGGGCACGATCTGGACCTTTTTCACCAGGGTCTCCCGGTCGCTCAGTTCCTCCACAAAATGGGTGGGCACGCCCTTTTCCTCCAGCATCTTCATCAGGTTGTTGGAAAGGCGGTTGTTCACCACGCCCTTGCCCCGGATGGTGCCCTTTTTCGCGCCGTCGCCGGCGGTGGCATCGTCCTTGTAATCCACGATGACCAGGTTCGCGTCGTCGGTGGCGAACACTTTCTTGGCCTTGCCCTCATACAGCTGTTCCATCTTTTTCATCGTTATACTCTCCTTTTTATCATAAAAGTTTGTGATGCGTTTTCTCACAGCTCCGCCAGCTGGGCTTGCAGGGCTTCCTCCTTTTTGGCGATCTGGGCGGCCATGGCGGCGCGGTCGGCGGCAA
Organism: Candidatus Allofournierella merdigallinarum; assembly: GCA_019117205.1. Lineage (GTDB taxonomy): Bacteria > Bacillota > Clostridia > Oscillospirales > Ruminococcaceae > Allofournierella_A > Allofournierella_A merdigallinarum. The sequence continues at coordinate 13,580 of DXAC01000042.1, forward strand.
GGGCCGCGGCCAGGCGCTCGTCGGTGACAGCCAGGATCTGGGCGGCCAGCACGGCGGCGTTCTTCGCGCCGTTCAGCGCCACGGTGGCCACCGGGATGCCGCTGGGCATCTGCACGGTGGCGAGCAGGGCGTCCAGCCCGTCCGCCGCGCCCCCTTTCATGGGAATGCCCACCACCGGCAGGGTGGTGTTGGCGGCGATGGCCCCCGCCAGGTGGGCGGCCATGCCCGCCGCGCAGAGGATCACCCCAAAGCCCTCGTCCCGGGCGCTTTTGGCAAATTCCGCCGCCTGGGCGGGGGTGCGGTGGGCGCTGAGGATATGGGCGGCAAAGGGGATATCCAGCCGCCCCAGCTCGGCCACCGCGGCTTTTACCACCGGCCAGTCGCTGTCGCTGCCCATCAAAACCGCCACTTTTTTCGTCTGTGTCACCTTGATCGACCTCCCTGTTGTGAAAAAAGAAAAGGCGTGGTGCGCTTACACCACTGCCTTTGTGTCACTTCGATAAAGGGGTGCTCTTTCCCCGCCCGGAGTGGGCGCGCCGCCCCGTCTGCCGGCACTTCGCCCCGCCGTGGGAACCGGGCCGCCCGAACGCACAACGCCCCATGCCGCGCACCTCCGCCAAAAAAAATCTTGCCCACCGCCGCAATGCGCGGCGTGCGGGCGCTGGCCCCCGAAAGGGGGTGTCTACCCTTTCAGTTTAAAGGGTGCGGCGACAAAATGCAACCGATTTTCCCGCCGGCGGGGCATTTTCAGAAGAATTGCCCCGCCCGCTCCCTTTTCGCCGCGCTTTTTTGGCACCATCACCAATCAAAGGGGGCGGTAGTCATACTACCGCCCCGGGCCCGGGGCGGTGAGCGTCGCCAGCTGGCCGCCGCACGCCGCCAGCAGGTCGGCGGGGGCGAGCTCCACCTGGGCCCCAATGCGCCCGGCGCTGACATAGATGGTGGGCTTGTCCCGGGCGGAGTCGTCCACGCGGGTGACAAAGGGCTTTTTCATCCCCACCGGGCTGCACCCGCCCCGCACATAGCCGGTGGTCTTGAGCAGGTCCGCCACGTGGAGCATGGCCACGCTCTTCTCCCCCACCGCCCGGGCGGCGGCTTTCAGGTCCAGCTCGGCGGCCACCGGGATGACGAACACGTAAAAGGCCCGGCTGGCCCCCTGGGTCACCAGGGTCTTGAACACCCGCGCCGGGTCCTCCCCCAGCTTTTTCGCCACCGCCACCCCGTCAATGGCCCCGTCGGAGTGGTCGTACTCGTGAAAGGTGTAGGCGATCTTCGCCTTTTCCAGCATCCGCATGGCGTTGGTCTTGGGCTGGGCCATTTTCCCGCTTCTCCTTTTTGCCGCCCGCCGGGGGCGTTTTCTTTTATTGTAGCACGCCGCGCAAGGGGGCGCTTTCCCTTGACAAAGTGCCGCGGGCGTGCTATGCTTTGCACAAATCTTTTTCCAAACGGAGCGCACACCATGAAGTCTCTGTTCACCGCCAGCATGTATTATTACGGCTTTTACTTTATGATGGGTAAGGGCCTTGTTTGCTGCGGTCGGTCAGAGATGTGAGGCGTTTTTGGAAAAAGGCGTCGGCACGGAACACACCGGGCGGTCTGCAGCGGCAGGCCGCCCGGTCTTGTTTTTGAAATGCGGGAAGGGAGCAAACAGCCATGATCATTATCCTCAAACGAAACGCGGACGCGGCGGCGGTGGCCGCACTGTGCGCCGAGCTGAAAAACCAGGGGCTGGCCATCCACGAGAGCCAGGGCGCCGAGACCCACATCCTGGGCCTGGTGGGCGACACCAAGTCCATCGCCGAGAGCTGGGTGCGGGCAAACCCGGTGGTGGAGGACGTGCGCCGGGTGAGCGAGCCCTACAAAAAGGCCAACCGGAAGTTCCACCCGGAGGACACGGTGGTAAACGCGGGGGGCGTGAAGATCGGCGGCGGCCATTTCGCGGTGATCGCCGGCCCCTGCAGCGTGGAGAGCGAAAGCCAGATCGAGACGGTGGCCGGCGCGGTGCAGGCGGCGGGGGCAAAGCTTTTGCGGGGCGGCGCTTTCAAGCCCCGCACCTCCCCCTACTCTTTCCAGGGGATGCGGGCCGGGGGGCTGGAGCTGCTGCGCCACGCCCGGGCAAAGACCGGTATGCCCATCGTCACCGAGATCATGAACACCGAGCATCTGCCCCTTTTTGCCGACGTGGACCTTATCCAGGTGGGGGCCCGGAACATGCAGAACTTCGAGCTGCTCAAGGCGGTGGGCCGCAGCGGCCGGCCGGTGCTCTTGAAGCGCGGGCTCTCCGCCACGCTGGAGGAGCTGGTGATGAGCGCCGAGTACATCATGGCCGAGGGCAACGAGCAGGTGGTCCTGTGCGAGCGGGGCATCCGCACCTTTGAGCCCAGTATGCGCAACACCCTGGACATCAGCGCGGTGCCCATGCTGAAAAAGATGACACACCTGCCGGTGGTCATCGACCCCAGCCACGCGGCGGGCATCGCCTGGATGGTGCAGCCGCTGGCGGCGGCGGCGGTGGCCGCCGGGGCGGACGGGCTGATGATCGAGGTGCACAACGACCCGGCCCATGCCTTGTGCGACGGCGCCCAGAGCCTGACGCCCGCCCAGTTCTCGGCGCTGATGGACACCCTGCGCCCGCTGGTGGGCCTTATGGGCAAAACCCTGGACTGACCGCGCCGGGGCCTTTGCGCCTTGCATCCCGGCATCTGATACGGTAAAATAAGGAAAACGAGCCTCCGCCGCCGGCGGGGCCACTATGGGGAGGGCATCAACATGGATCTTCATATCAACAGCATCTGCGTACAGGGCGGCTATACGCCCGGAAACGGCGAGCCGCGGCAGGTGCCCATCATTCAGAGCACCACCTTTAAATACGCCACCAGCGAGGACATGGGCAAGCTGTTCGACCTGGAGGCCAGCGGCTACTTTTACAGCCGGCTGCAAAACCCCACCTGCGACACGGTGGCCGCCAAGATCTGCCAGCTGGAGGGCGGCAGCGCCGCCATGCTCACCAGCTCCGGCCAGGCGGCCAGCTTCTACTCCATCTTCAACATCGCCAGCTGCGGCGACCATGTGGTGAGCAGCAGCACCATCTACGGCGGCACCTACAACCTGTTCGCCGTTACCATGAAGCGGATGGGCATCGAGTTCACCTTCGTGGAGCCGGACTGCACCGAGGAGGAGCTGGCCGCCGCTTTCCGCCCCAACACCAAGGCGGTGTTCGGCGAGACCATCGCCAACCCGGCGCTGGCGGTGCTGGACATCGAGAAGTTCGCCAAGGCGGCCCACGACCACGGGGTGCCGCTGATCATCGACAACACCTTTGCCACCCCGGTGAACTGCCGGCCCATCGAGTGGGGGGCGGACATCGTGATCCACTCCACCACCAAGTACATGGACGGCCACGGCTCGGCGGTGGGCGGGGCCATCGTGGACAGCGGCCATTTCGACTGGACGAAATACCCCGACAAGTTCCCCGGCCTGTGCACCCCCGACGAGAGCTACCACGGGGTGGTGTACACCGAGCGCTTCGGCCTGGCGGGGGCCTACATCACCAAGGCCACCGCCCAGCTGATGCGGGACTTCGGCAGCATCCAGAGCCCCCAGAACGCCTATCTGCTGAACCTGGGCCTGGAGAGCCTCCATGTGCGGATGAAGCGCCACTGTGAGAACGGCCAGGCGGTGGCGGAATACCTGCAAAACCACCCGAAAGTAGCCTGGGTGACCTACTCCGGCCTGCCCGGCGACAAGTACCACGCCCTGGCCCGGAAGTATCTGCCAAACGGCGGCTGCGGCGTGGTGAGCTTTGGGGTGAAAGGCGGGCGCAAGGCCGCCGAGACCTTTATGAAGCACCTGAAGCTGGCGGCCATCGAGACCCACGTGGCGGACGCCCGCACCTGCTGTTTGCACCCGGCCAGCGCCACCCACCGGCAGATGAACGACGAGGAGCTGGCCGCCGCCGGGGTGAGCCCGGATCTGGTGCGCTTCAGCTGCGGCCTGGAGGACAGCCGCGACCTCATCGCCGACATCGCCCAGGCACTGGACGCGGTGGCGGTGGGATGAACCCGCCCGCCCTTTCCCGGCGGCCCGCGGCTTTGCTGCGGGACCCCCGGGTCAGGCTGGGCCTGGGCTTTCTCGCCGCCCTTGTCTGGCAGTGGGGCCTGCTGTCCCTGTGGGGGCCATCGCCCGCGCTGGTGCTGGCGGCGGTCTGCCTGCTGGCCTGGCTGGCGGCAGACGGTGCGCGCGGGGGCTTTTCCCTGCCCCGGAAAAGCACGCTGGCCCTTACCGCCTTGCTGGGCGGGGCGCTGGGCTTCGCCTCCATGGCGCCCGAGATGCTGCTTGCCACCGGAAAAAACGCCGCCCCGCTGGCGCCGCTCGTGCGGGCAGGGCTGGCCCGGGCCGCCGTGCTGACTCTTGTGGCCGCCCCGCTGCTGTGCTTTGCCCTGGAAAAGCTGTGCGTCCGGTGCGAGGCCGCCCCGGCGCCCGGGCGGCCTTTCCCCCGCCTTGCCTTTTTCGCGGCCACCCTCGTGTACCTCTGCCCCGCCTGGCGGGGCCGCGTGGTGGAGAACACCACGCTGGACTACGCGAACCAGCTGGCGCAGGTGCGGGGCAACATCCCTTTGAACGATATCCACACCCTGGCCCACACCGGCCTGATCTGGCTGTTCCGGGGCGACCACAGCGCCCTGGTCACCGGCCAGTTCCTGGCGCTGGCCGCCCTTGTCTGCCTGTTCGCCGCCTGGCTCTGGCGCCGGGGGCTGCCCCCGTTCGCGGTGAGCGCCCTGCCGCTGACGCTGATGCTCAACGAGCCGGCCCTTTCCCAGTTCCAGATCGGCACCAAAGACGCCCCCTACGGCCTGTGCATGGGCCTGGCGCTTTACTTCATAGCCCGTTACATCGCAAACGACCTGGCCTGGAAGCGGCGCCATCGGCTGGCCTTTGGCCTGTCGCTGGCGGGCTGCGGCCTCTTTCGCTACAACGGCTACGCCTTTGTGGCGGCGTGCCTTGTCTGGCTGGCGGCGCTGGGCTTTGTCCGCCGGCGGCGGGAGGGCTTTTCGGTGGCCGCCGCGGCGCTGGCCGCGGTGCTGGTCTTCAACTTCTGCGCCTACAGCGTCGCGGGGGCGGTCAAGGTGCCCAGCGGCGTCTCCATGCAGGTGCCGGCCACCGGCATCGTGCTGCTGCTGCGCGACGGGGCCCTCACGCCCGGGCAGGAAGCCCGCGCCCGGGAGCTGATGGCGGTGGACTGCGCCTTGCGGGCCATTGACGAGTTTGACGTGGCCCACTACAACGACACCAAGCGCATCTGGTGGCACCGTGATCTGCTCACCTATGTCCCCACCGCCGCGGAGGCGAAGTTCGCCCCCCTGCTGGCCCAGGACCCCCGGCTCATCGACCCGCTGAACAACCTGTTCACCCTCTCCCTTTCGGAAAACAAGGCGGACATCGCGGCGCTGTATCTGGAGCTGTTTTTCCAGCATCCCATCGCCTGCCTGCGGATCGTGGCCGAAAACCAGACAAACGCCTGGAGCTGGAGCGTTCAAAGTTCCATGAGCCATCTGTTTTATCTGTATCTCATGCTGATGGGCTTTGCCGCCCTGGGCCTGCGCCGGCTGGCCCGCTGCTGGCCCCTGTTGCTGCCGGTGCTGTGCAACCTGGGTTCCATCCTCATCGCCAGCTGCACCGACGAAGCCCGCTATCTGCTGCCCACCTATCTGCTGGCAGTGCCCGCCGTTCTGTTCGCGGCGGCCGCCCTCCGGAACGGCCCGCCCGAACAGCGCAAAAATCCACCCAAGCAGGGAGTGTCTGACCCATGCCTCTGATCATCCCCAAAACGCTGCCCGCCTACGGGGTGCTGGGCAGCGAGAACGTGTTCGTGATGCACAAGCGCCGGGCGCGCACCCAGCACATCCGCCCGCTGCGGATCGTGGCGCTGAACCTGATGCCCACCAAGATCGCCACCGAGACCCAGCTGGCCCGGCTGCTGGCCAACAGCCCCCTGCAGGTGCAGCTGACCCTGCTGCACACCGCCAGCCACGCCGCCAGCCATGTGCCCGGCGGCCACATGGAGGCCTTTTACAAGACCTTTGACGAAATACGCAATGAGCGGTTCGACGGCATGATCATCACCGGCGCGCCGGTGGAGCAGCTGCCCTTTGAACAGGTGGACTACTGGGACGAGTTGTGCCAGATCATGGACTTCACCCGCTCGAGCGTCTACTCCACCCTCCACGTCTGCTGGGGGGCCCAGGCGGCGCTGTACCACCACTTCGGCATCGAGAAAAAGCCCCTGCCCCAAAAGATGTTCGGGGTGTTCCCCCACCGGGTCACCCGGCCCTCCAACCCCCTGGTGCGGGGCTTCGACGAGGTGTTCTGGGCGCCCCACTCCCGCCACACCGGCATCGACGAGGAGCAGGTGAAAGCCTGCGGTGCGCTGCGGGTGCTGGCCCAGAGCGACGAGGCGGGCATCTACCTGATGAGCACCGACAGCGGCCGGCAGATCTTCGTCACCGGCCACCCGGAGTACGAGCGGCTGACGCTGGACGCGGAGTACCGGCGGGACGTGGCCAAAGGGCTGGACATCCAGCCCCCAAAGCACTACTACCCCGGCGACGACCCCGCCAACGAGCCGGTGTACCGCTGGCGGGCCCACGCCTTTCTGCTGTACACCAACTGGCTGAACTACTATGTGTACCAGAACACCCCCTACGACCTGGGGGAGCTGGACACCCTCTGACCGACCCGCGCGCCGGGCAGCCCTCGCCGGCCGCCCGGCGCGCGTTTGTTTTTGTTTTTTCAGAAAAGGAGCGTTGGTATGCGGATCCTGGTGGTGGAAGACAACAGGGATATGAACCGGCTCATCCAGCGGGCGCTGACCAAGGCCGGCTACACGGTGGACGGCTGCTTCGACGGCGAAGAGGCGCTGGACTTTCTGGCGGGGGCGGAGTACGACGGCGTCGTGCTGGACGTGATGATGCCCAAAATGGACGGCCACCAGCTGCTGACCAGGCTGCGGGCCTCGGGCAGCGACATCCCGGTGCTCTTCCTCACCGCCCGGGACGCGGTGGCCGACCGGGTGGCGGGGCTGGATCTGGGGGCGGACGACTACCTGGTGAAGCCCTTTGCCTTTGAGGAGCTGCTGGCCCGCATCCGGGCCATGACCCGCAAGCACGCGGGCAACCGCACCGACCTGCTGGCGGTGGGCGACCTTGTGCTGGACACCCGCGCCCGCACCGCCGCCCGGGCGGGGCGGGATATCCCGCTGCTGCCCAAGGAGTACGCCATTCTGGAACATCTCATGCGAAACCCCGGCGCGGTGATCGGCCGCCGCCAGCTGGAGGACCGGATCTGGAACTACGAAAAGGCGGGCAGCTCCAACAACATCGACGGCTATATGAGCCGCCTGCGCAAGAAGATCGACGGCGACGCGCCGGAGAGCCAGCGGCTGCTGCACACGGTGCGGGGGGTCGGCTGGGCGCTGCGGGAGCCGCAGAAAGGAGAAACGGAATGAGAAAGCGCTCCATCAAGGGCCGCATCACCGGCTGGATCACCCTGCTGGTGGTGGCGCTGTTCGCCGTGATGCTGCTGTTCACCTACAGCGTGAGCCATTCGGTGGTGCAGCGCACCGCCCGCCAGCAGCTCACCGCCGCCGTGCGGGCCAACGCCTCGCTGGTGAGCCTGGACGAGGCGGGGGGCCTGGTCACCGGCAGCGGCTTCTCCTTTTACCAGAACGGGGTGACCAGCCTTGTCTACAACGAGGCCGGGGCCCTGCTGGCGGGCCAGCTGCCGGTGGGGTTTTCCGCCTCCATCCCCTTTGAAAACGGGGTGCTTCGCCCGGTGGACGCCGGCGCGGGGGAGTACTACCTGCTGGACCTGTGGGTGGCCAGCGGCTGGGAGAGCGGCGTCTGGCTGCGGGGCCTTTTGGAGGTGCCGGACAGCGCCCAAAACGCCAAAAACCTGCTGCTGGCCGCGGCGGTGGCCCTGCCGGTGTTCGTGGCGGCGGGGGCGGCGGGCAGCTATTTGATCCTGCGCCGGTCCCTGCGCCGGCTGGACCACATCAACGCCACGGTGGCCTCCATCAACGAGGGGCGGGACCTGAGCCGGCGCATCGGCCTGCCCGCCCGGGGGGACGAGCTCAACGCCCTGGCCGCCGGCTTCGACAGCCTGCTGGAGCGGCTGCAGCGCAGCTTTGAGGCCGAGCGCCAGTTCACCGCCGACGCCTCCCATGAACTGCGCACCCCGGTGGCGGTGATCAAAAGCGCCTGCGAATACGGCGAGCAGTACGACGAGACCGCCGAGGAGCGGCGGGAGACCCTGGCGACCATCCGCCGCCAGGCGGACCGGATGGGCGAGCTCATCGGCCAGCTGCTGACCCTGACCCGGCTGGACCAGGGGGTGGAGCGGCTGGACGCCCGCCCGGTGGACCTGGGGCAGCTGGCCCGTCGCGCCGCCGGGGAGCAGGCCCCCGACCCGGCCCGGCTGCGCCTTGAACTGGCCGAGGGGGTGGTCGTGCAGGGGGACGAGGCCCTTTTGAGCCGGCTGGCGGCCAACCTTGTGGACAACGCTTTCAAGTACGGCGGCGACGGGGCGGTGACCGTGCGGGTGGCCGCCCTGGACGCCGAGGCGGTGCTCTCGGTGGCGGACCGGGGCCCGGGCATCCCCGCCGACCAGCAGGAGAAGATCTGGCGCCGCTTTTACCAGGCGGACGCTGCCCGCGGCGAGGAGCGGGGCGGGGTGGGCCTGGGCCTTTCGCTGGTGCAGACCATCGCCCGGCTCCACGGCGGGCGCATGACCCTGGAGAGCGAGGCGGGCGCCGGCTGCGTCTTCACCCTGCATCTGCCCCTGGCGTGAACACGGCATAAAACAGGCGGGAGAGCACCGGCTCTCCCGCCCGCTTTTTTCCGGCGAAAAAATTGGGAATTCTTCTCAAATTTCATGTTGGTTTCATGTTGGGGGCCTATACTGGTCTCAGAACAAACAGGAAGGAGACACACCCTGATGAAAAAGATACTGATCGCCCTTTTCGCCGCCCTCTCCCTGCTGACCCTCGCCGCCTGCGGCCAGGGCGCCGAGCAGCTGGGCTATATCTCTGCCGACGCCGCCCGCACCGCCGCCTTGTCCAGCGCCGGTGTCAGCGCCCAGGCGGCCACGTTCACCGGCACCGACCTCACCGACCGGGACGGCGTGCGCTACTACCTGGTGGCCTTTACCGCCGACGGCGCCAGCTACACCAGCCAGGTGGACGCCCTCACCGGCGTGGTCATCCAGACCGAGAGCGCCCCCCTGACCCAGAGCGCCCCCGCCGAGCAGGTGGTCACCGCCGAGGCGGCCAAGGCCAAGGCCCTGGAGCACGCGGGCCTGACGGAGGCCGACGTGACCTTTATCAAGGCCGAGCTGGACCGGGAGAACGGCCGCACGGTGTACGACGTGGAGTTCTACACCGCCGACTACAAGGAGTACGACTACGAGATCGACGCCACCACCGGCGAGGTGGTGGGCTTCGACTGGGAGGTGGAGGGCTTTGCCGCCCCCACGGCCACCCAGGCCCCTGCCGCCACCCGGGCTCCCGCCGCCACCCCCGTGCCCGCCCAGCGCCCCGCCGACATCCGGAACAGCGCCGCCACCCTGACCCTGGACCAGGCCAAGGCCAAGGCCCTGGAGCACGCGGGCCTTTCCGCCGGCGAGGTCACCTTTGTGGAGGCCGAGCTGGACCGGGACGACGGCCGGCTGGTGTATGAGCTGGAGTTCTACACCTCCAGCGGCAAGGAGTACGACTACGAGATCGACGCGGCCACCGGCGAGGTGGTGAAGTACGACTACGACGCCGAGCACTACGCCCCCTCCACCGGCACCTCCGCCGCGCTGGACGCCGAGGGCGCCAAGGCCCTGGCCCTGGCCCAGGTGCCCGGGGCCACCGCCGCCGACATCCGGGAGTTCGAGGCCGACCGGGACGACGGCCGCATCCAGTACGAGGGCGAGATCGTCTACGGCGGCATGAAGTACGAGTTCGAGATCGACGGTTACAGCGGTGCCATCCGGGAGTGGGAGGCCGAACCGCTGCACTGAACCCGCACAAACAGCGCCGGGCGGTTTGTGGGCTTTGCAAGGTCACCATCAAAATCCCGCGAACTGAACGGCTGACAAGCAGGATCTCTAAAATGAACCGGCGTGCTGTTTCGCACAGAAACAGCACGCCGGCTTTTACTTCATCTCCTTTTTTCCAAACTGGGTGACAGCCAGCGCGAAAAACAGTCCAAACACCGCCAGCGCACACGGCAGAAACGGAAACATCGAGAAAGCGGTGTTGGAAGTTTCCGCTGTAAAGTCATGGAGGGAGCAGGAAACGAGATAACCGCTGTAACAGTAGGGGTAGACGATCCACAGCGGCGTATTCGCCGCCAATACACCGGGGATCACAGGCAGCAAATTTGATCCCACAGACAGAAGCGGCTTTTCAAACAGTACGGTGATGGCCCACATGGCCGCGATACACGGCAGCATGGTCAAAAACAGCCTCAGGCACCATTTCAGCAGATACAGCATCGGCAGGGTCTCTGTTACCCCCATTGTCTGTGTCGCGATCAAGCCGGCGATCACGAACACCACAAGAAATACCACCATTTCCATGAACAGATAAAAGGTAAGCACACAGGATTTGGCAATGGATAATGCACATCGGCCGACCGGCAGCGCCAGCATTTGATTTTGCCAAAGCGACGAGAGAGATTTTTGAAACATACTCTTCTTTTTACACTACATTGCGATTAAACTAAAGGCAAAATAAAGCGCTGCAAGTTTTTTAACCTGCCGCAACCTGTCTGCCAGCCGTTAAGTTAGTTTGTTTTCAATACTTCCTTATCGGTGGTTGGCTTTAGCCGGGGTGCCGTAAGAAAACGGCGCCGGGAAAAGGGCAGTCCGGGTCCGCGTAGCGGCCAAGGCCCCGGTGGGGCCTTGGCCCGGCTGGGCGGTCCGCGAAGCGGAGCAGGCGCATCTTTGTTGCGCCCGCAGCCCGCGCCCCAGGATTTTGGATGAAGAAAGCACAAAGAGCGGCCCCGCAAGCCTTGGTGGCTTGGGGGGGGGGCGCTCTGCGTGTTTTATGCGCCAAAAGCCTACGGCAGAACCGCCGTTTTCTTATGCCACCCCGGCTTTCCTGAAAGTTGTGAAAAACAGCGCCGGGGCGGCATGGGCCGCCCCGGCGCTGTGTTGTTTTTGTTTTGCGGCAGGTCAGTTCTCGTCCAGCAGCAACTGGTCCACCTTGCCGATCATCACGTCCTGCTTGATGTAGTTCAGGCCGTACTGTTCCACATAGGCGTCGTAGTTGTCCCCCAGCAACCCCTGGAGTTCCTCCTCGGTCACCGCCATGCCCTCCTGCTCGGCGATGGCCTGGCGGATCAGGCTGAACATGGCCGCCTCGGGCAGCTGCTCGTCCAGCATGGCCAGGTAGTCGGCCTCGCTGCCGTAGCCGGAGAGCATCATCAGGGTGTCCACCGTGATGCCGTAGCTGGCGGCCTGGTTGTTGATGGAAGCCAGCTGGGCCTCCCGCATATACTCGGAGATGGCGGCGGGCACCTCGGTGACCTGGGCGTTCTCCTCCAGGTAGTCCAGCAGCCAGGTGTACTTGGCGGACTCGGTCAGCCCGGTGATGATCCCCTGGCGGGCCTCGTCGGCGGTGGTCCAGCCGTAGGTGGCCTGCAGGTTCTCCGCCACGAACTCATCGGTGAACTCGGGGTAGACCAGCTCGTCCCCCTCGATGTAGTTGATGGTGGTCACAAACACCGCGTCCTTGTTCTCCAGCACCAGGGTGTTGCCCTCGGCGTCGGTGGAGTCGTTGTACCCCTCGGGGAAGGTCACGTTCACGTCAAAGGTCTCGCCGGGCTCGTGGCCGATCAGCTGCTCCAAAAAGTCGTCGATGTAGCTGGTCACGCCGATGGTGACGCTGGTGCCCGCGCCGCCGGTGCTGCCGCCGGTGAACTCCACGCCGTCCACACTGCCCACGTAGTCGATGTTCACGGTGTCGCCGTCCTCCACCGCCCGGTCAGTGATCTGGGTGGGCTCGGCCCACTGGCTCAGGATGCCCTGGATGGTCTCCTCCACCTCTTCCTCGGTGGGCTCGATCTCCTCAGCGGGGATGTCCAGCCCCTTGTACTCGGGCAGAGTGACGTAGTCCAGCGCCCGGATGTCTTTCCAGAAGCCGTTGTCGTCGATGTACTTGCTGAAGTCGATGTCCACCATCTCGGGCACGTCGGAGCTGCCGGAGGTGGAGGCGGCGGAAGAGGAGCCGGAGCCGGAGACGGCGTCGCTGCCGCAGCCGGCCAGGGCCACAGTCATGGTGAGCGCCAGGGCCGCGGCGGCCAGGCGGATCATATCGTTTTTCAAGGTGGTGTTCCCTCCTGTTTTCGGGCGGCCCGGGGGCCGCGCAGTATCGTTTTTTATTATAGCACGCAAAGCCGCGCCGTCGAGAGGTTCGGGCCAAAAATTCATAATTTCGTTTTTGTTTTTCTACTATTTGTAAATTATATTCTATTTTATACCAGTTTTTTGTTTGGCTTGCGGGGTCAAATGCAGTATAATGGAGGGAAAGCGGGGCTGGATGAACCGCCTCCCTGCGCCGCTGTTTTCGGAGGAAACGCCATGATCGACAGGAGCAAAAAGTACTGGACGGGCGACTGCACCGCGGACATCGACGAGTGGCTGCGGCTGTACGTGTCGGAGGAAACGCTGGACATAAAGCCGGTGGTCTGCCGTGCCTGCGGGGGCGACGGGTTCCTGCTCCGGCTGGACCGGGACGAGGGGGTCATCCAGGTGGAGTGCGCGGCGTGCGGCGCCAAAAAAATTTTGCTGGACGGCGAGGACTACCGGGCGGATGCGCGTCTGCGGCTTCGCCGGTGTACGGTGTGCAAGAGCTGCAGGGAGTACAACCTGCGGGTGGGCTTTGCCCGCCGGGAAAACGGCAGCGTGAAGTGGGTGTACATCGGCAACCGGTGTACCGGCTGCGGCACGCTGGGCTCCTATCTGGACTGGAAAGTGAGCTATGAGCCCACCGACGGGATGGAGCAAAACATCTGACGTTACAAGCCGGCCCGCCGGGCCGGGGAGAGAAAGAAAGAGGGGCACAGGATGGACTACAACAAGGAATCGCTGGCGCTGCACAAAGCGCACAAAGGCAAGCTGGAGGTGGTGGGCAAGGTGCCGGTGAAGACCCGGGACGACCTTTCGCTGGCCTACACCCCCGGCGTGGCGGAGCCCTGCCGGCGCATCGCCGCCGACCCGGACGCGGTGTACGACTACACCTGCAAGGGCAACATGGTGGCGGTGGTCACCAACGGCACGGCGGTGCTGGGGCTGGGGGACATCGGCCCCCAGGCGGGCCTGCCGGTGATGGAGGGCAAGGCGCTGCTGTTCAAGGCCTTTGGCGGGGTGGACGCTTTCCCCATCTGCCTGGACACCAAGGACCCCGCCGAGGTGGTGCGGGCGGTGGAGCTCATCGCCCCCGGCTTTGGCGGGGTGAACCTGGAGGACATCCGCAGCCCCGAGTGCTTTGAGATCGAGCGCCTTTTGCAGCAAAAGCTGGACATCCCCGTCTTCCACGACGACCAGCACGGCACCGCCATCGTGGTGACGGCGGCGCTGCTGAACGCTTTGAAGCTGGTGGGCAAGCGGCTGGAAGAGGTGCGCATCGTACTGAACGGCCCCGGCGCGGCGGGCACCGCCATCATTAAGATGCTGCTGGCGGCGGGGGCCACCGACGTGACCGCCGTGGACGAGCACGGCATTTTGTACGAGGGGCGCCCCGCGGGCCTGGCCGACCACAAGGCCTGGCTGGCCACCGTCACCGACCCCCGCCATCTCACCGGCGGCCTGGCCCGGGCGGTGGAGGGCGCGGACGTGTTCATCGGCGTGTCGGTGCCGGGGGCGCTGAAACAGGAGATGGCCGCCGCCATGGCAAAGGACGCGGTGGTGTTCGCCATGGCCAACCCCACCCCCGAAATTCTGCCCGAGGAGGCCAAAGCCGCCGGCGTGCGGGTGATGGGCACCGGCCGCAGCGACTACCCCAACCAGATCAACAACGTGCTGGCTTTCCCCGGCGTGTTCAAGGGCGCGCTGGCGGTGCGGGCAAAGTGCATCAACGACGAGATGAAAGTGGCGGCGGCAAAGGCCATCGCCTCCCTCATCGGGGACGGGGAGCTGGCCGAGGACTACATCATCCCCGGCGCCTTTGACGGGCGGGTGGCCCCGGCGGTGGCCGACGCGGTGGCTGCCGCCGCCCGGGAAAGCGGGGTGGCCCGGCTGTGAGAGAGATCAAGGCGACGGCCATCACCCAGGCGGTGGCGGCCCTGTGCATCCAGGCCAACAGCCGCCTGCCGGCGGATGTGGAGGCTGCGCTGGCGGCGGCCCGGGCCGCCGAGCCCTGGCCCCTGGCAAAGCACACCCTGGGCCTTTTGGAGAAGAACCTGGAGATGGCAAACGCCTGCGACCTGCCCATCTGCCAGGACACCGGCATGGCGGTGGTGTTCGCCGAGCTGGGCCAGGAGGCGCACATCGACGGCGACTTTGAAGCGGCGGTGAACGAGGGGGTGCGCCGGGGCTACGGCGAAGGGTATCTGCGCAAGAGCATGGTGGCCGACCCCCTGCGCCGGGGCAACACCGGCGACAACACCCCCGCCGCGTTGCACCTGCGGCTGGTGCCCGGGGACAAGCTGCGGCTGACGGTGGCGCCCAAGGGCTTCGGCAGCGAGAATATGAGCCGCCTTGCCATGCTGCGCCCCGCCGACGGGGTGGCAGGGGTGGAGCGCTTCGTGCTGGAAACGGTGCGGCTGGCGGGCTCCAACCCCTGCCCGCCCATGGTGCTGGGAGTAGGCATCGGCGGCAGCTTCGACGGGGTGGCCCTTTTGGCAAAGCAGGCGCTGCTGCGCCCGCTGGATGAGCCCAACCCGGACGAATACTACGCGGCGCTGGAAAAAAAGCTGCTGGCCGAGGTGAACTCCTTAGGCATCGGGCCTCAAGGCTTCGGCGGGCGCACCACCGCCCTGGGCCTTGCCATCGAGACGGCCCCCACCCACGTGGCGGGGCTGCCGGTGGCGGTGAACGTGAGCTGCCACGCCACACGGCGGGCCAGCGCGGAATTGTAAGGGAGGGCGAAAACATGGAACACAGACTGTCCACCCCCTGCACCCGCCATGCGCTGGCCGCCCTGCGGGCGGGGGACACGGTGCTGCTCTCCGGCACCATCTACACCGCCCGGGACGCGGCCCACAAGCGGATGATGGAATGTCTGGACAAGGGCGAGGCGCTGCCTTTTCCCCTGGAGGGCAGCGCGGTGTACTACGTGGGCCCCACGCCGGAAAAGCCCGGCAGGGTGATCGGCGCGGCGGGCCCCACCACCAGCGGCCGGATGGACCCCTACTCCCCCCGGCTCATTGCCCTGGGCCAGCGGGTGATGATCGGCAAGGGCGCCCGGGACAAGGCGGTGAAAGAGGCCCTGCAAAAGGCGGGCGGCGTCTACCTGGCAGCCCTGGGCGGCGCCGGCGCGCTGATGGCCGCCTGCGTAAAGGAGCTGGAGGTCATCGCCTGGGACGACCTGGGCTGCGAGGCGGTGCGGCGGCTGGTGGTGGAGGAGATGCCCCTCACCGTGGTGCTGGACCCGGTGGGCGGCGACCTGTACGAAAGCGGCCCGGCGGCCTATCTCGCCGGGCGGTGAGCCCCCCTGGGGGCCAGCGCGGGCCGGGCTTCCCCCGCCCCAAAGGGCCCCTGTCCCCGCGCCGGCTTGGGGCCGGGGATCTCCCCGCTCGCGGGGCCGGGCGCTTCGCCGCTTTAAACCGGTAAAAAAATAATGCTTGACAAACGCCGCCGGCTGTGGTTTAATGTCAGTAAATCAATGAGGCGGAGATAAAACTGCACAGCGCACCTACCAGAGAGCCCGGAGGCTGGAAACGGGCGGAGAGCGGGGCAGACAAATGGACCGCCGAGAGCAAGGTGAACGAGGGCCCGCCCTTTAGTAGCTGCGCCGGGAGGCTCCCGTTACAGGGCGCAGGGCGTGTTGGCGCCCTCACGAGAGGCCTGTTTTCACAGGCAAGCAAGGTGGCACCGCAGGTTTTTTCAAGACCTGTCCTTGTAGCAGTACAAGGGCAGGTCTTTTTTCTATTCTTTTTTGAAAGGGGGCGCCGTTCATGGCGAGCTTCATCCGCTGCAACCGCTTTTCCACACGATGGCGCCGATGGCGACTGTACCGCTGACCGCCATCCACCCATCTTCAAAAAACGAAAAGAGGTATACACCATGAAAAAGAATCGTCTGTTTGCCGCCATCACCGCCGCCGCCCTGGCCCTTTCCCTGGCCGCCTGCGGCTCCGCCCCCGCTTCCACCTCCGCCCCGGCCTCCGCCCCGGCCTCCGGCAGCGCCGCCGCCGAGAGCTTCAAGGTGGGCATCGTCCAGTACACCACCCACTCCAGCCTGGACGAGATCTGCGCCGCCATCCAGAGCGAGCTCACCGCCCTGTCCGAGGCCAGTGTGGCCGCCGGCGGGCCGGCCATCGAGTTCGAGGTGCAGAACGGCCAGGCGGACAACGCCACCCTGAACGACATCTGCAAGCTGTTCGTCTCCGACGGAGTGGACCTGATCATCCCCATCGCCACCCCCGCCGCCACCGCTGCGGCCGCCGCGGTGCAGGGCACCGACATCCCGCTGGTGTACAGCGCGGTCACCGACCCGGTGGGCGCCCAGCTGGCCGAGAGCATGGAGGCCCCCGGCCAGAACATGACCGGCACCAGCGACTACATCGACACCAACAAGATCCTGGACCTGGCCCTGGCCCAGAACCCTGAGCTGAAGACCCTGGGCATCATCTACAACCTGGGCGAGCCCAACAGCGTGACCACCGTGGCCAACCTGAAGCCGGTGCTGGAGGAGAAAGGCATCGCCGCCGTGGAGAGCACCGTGACCAACGCCGGCGAGGTGCAGCTGGCCACCCAGAACCTGCTGGCCCAGGGGGCCGAGGCCATCTTCATCCCCACCGACAACACCGTGGCGGACGGCCTGGCCGTGCTGGCCACCACCGCCATCGAGGCTGGGGTGCCGGTGTACCCGGCGGCGGACAGCATGGTGCGGGACGGCGGCCTTGCCACCACCGGCGTCAACTACACCGCGCTGGGTGAGCGCACCGCCCAGATGGCGGTGGACATCCTGAACGGGGCCGACCCCGCCACCACCCCCGTGGTGGTACTCAACGACGGCATCATCACCGTGAACACCACCACCGCCGCTGCCCTGGGCATCGACCCGGACATCTTCGATCTGAACGGCAGCGGCTACGTGGCCGTGGAGTAAGCGGCACTCTCCCCTGTTTTTCGTCCCCGGCGCGGCCCTGCGGCCGCGCCGGGGCCCTATGTTTGTTTTAAAGGAGCGTTTTTTCATGACCGCAATGCTTTTGCAGAGCGCGGTGGAGCAGGGCTTCATCTACGCGCTGGTGGCGCTGGCGCTGTACCTGTCCTACCGGGTGCTGGACATCGCCGACCTGACCACCGACGGCACTTTCGTGCTGGGCAGCGCCGTGTCCGCCGTGGTGGCCGCCGCCGGGCATCCGGCCCTGGGGCTGGTGCTGGCCTTTGCCGCCGGCGGCGCGGCGGGCTTTGTCACCGCCTTCCTCCACACCCGGATGAAAGTGCAGGCCATTCTGGCGGGCATCATCACCATGACCGGCCTGTACACCATCAACCTGTGGACCATGGGCAACCGGGCGGACCTGCCCCTTTTAAAGGTGGACACGGTGTTCACCTGGGCCGCCGGGGTGTTCGGCGCCCAGTGGAACAAGCTCATCCTGGCCGCCCTGATCACGGTGGGGGTGGGGGTGCTGCTGGCCCTCTTCCTCAAGACCCAGCTGGGCCTTTCCATCCGGGCCACCGGCGACAACCGGGACATGGTGTCCGCCTCTTCCATCGACCCGGCCTTTACCATCACGGTGGGCCTTTGCATCGCCAACGGCTGCACCGCCCTCTCCGGCGGGGTGCTGGCCCAGTACCAGATGTCCAGCTCCATGAGCCTGGGCACCGGCGTGGTGGTCATCGGCCTGGCCAGCCTGATCATCGGCGAGATGTTCACCCGCCGTGGCGGGGTGTGGCGGGGGGTCATTGCCGCCATCGTGGGCTCCATCGTCTACCGGGTGCTCATGGTGTTCGCCCTGCGCACCAGCGCCAACCCCTCCAACCTGAAGCTCATCAGCGCGGTGATCGTGGCGGTGGCCATCAGCTGGCCCGCCCTGTCCGGCTGGGTCAGGCTGACAAAGCGCAAGCTGGCCGCCAGGGGAAAGGAGGAAGTGTGAGATGCTCACTGTGACAAACCTCTCCAAAACGTTCAACCCCGGCACCATCAACGAGAAAAAGGCGCTGCAAAACGTCAGCCTCCATCTGGAGGCGGGGGATTTCGCCGCCATCGTGGGCTCCAACGGGGCGGGCAAGTCCACCCTGTTCAACGCCATTGCCGGCAACTTCTTCGCCGACGAGGGCCGCATTTTGCTGGACGGCCGGGACATCACCTTTGAAAAGGAGCACCGCCGCAGCCGGCAGATCGGCCGGCTGTTCCAGGACCCGCTGCGGGGCACCGCCCCCCACATGACCATCGAGGAGAACATGGCGCTGGCCTGGCTGCGGGCGTCCAAAGTGGGGTCGGGCTTTTCCTGCATCACCGCCAAGGAGCGGGCTCTGTTCCGGGAGAAGCTGGCCCGGCTGGGGCTGGGCCTGGAGGACCGGATGAAACAGCCGGTGGGCCTGCTCAGCGGCGGCCAGCGCCAGGCGCTGACCCTGCTGATGGCCACCCTGGTCACCCCCAAGCTGCTGCTGCTGGACGAGCACACCGCCGCCCTGGACCCGGCCACCGCCGAAAAGGTGCTGGCCCTTACAAAGGAGATCGTGGCCGAGCGGCGCATCACCTGCCTGATGATCACCCACAACATGCAAAGCGCGCTGGAACTGGGCAACCGCACCCTGATGATGGACCACGGCCGCATCGTGCTGGACGTGGGCGGCGCCGAGCGGGCGAAGATGACGGTGGAGGACCTGCTGGACGCGTTTCGGGAAAACGCCGGCCGGGCCATGAACAACGACCGCATCCTGCTTTCCACCGTGGAGTGAGCACCCGCGCCTCCTCTGCAAATACCCAAAGCCAAGGGCCCCCGGCCGCGTGAAAAGCGCGGCCGGGGGCCCTTTTTTGTTGTGGGGATACATTCAGGAGGCCTGCTTGAGATGGGCCTCGAAGCCGCTGGAGTAGACCACCCGGTCCTGCTCGTTGAGCATCCACATGGCCTCCACGTTTTCCAGGCTCTCCACCAGAGCCTGTCCCTCCTCCAGGCTCATGCAGTAGAGCCCGGTGGACAGGCAGTCGGCAAGGCCGGAGTCCGGCGCCAGCACGCTCACCGCCGAGAAGTAGTTCGCCGGCATCAGGGTGTCCGGGTCGATGATGTGGTGATAGCGCACCCCGTCCAGCTCGTAATAGCGCTGGTAGTTGCCGCTGGTGACCAGGGCCATGTCCTCCACCTCCACCACCGCCACGTAGCCGCTGGACTCGTTGGGCACCAGGTCCGCGGTGGTGGTCCAGGGATTTTGGATGCCGCCGGTCCAGCGGGAGTAGTCCGGCTTGTGGCCGATGCTCCGCAGGTTGCCCCCCACGCTGATCAGCGCGCTTTTCAGGCCCCGCTCCTCGGCGGTCCGGGCCACCATCTCCACCGCGTAGCCCTTGCCCACGCTGCCCACGTCCAGCTTCAGCTCCGGGTCGGCAAAATAGACGGTGGAGGCCTCCTCGTCCAGGATGAGGTCATCAATATTGCAATGCTCTGCGGCGGCCTCCAGTTCCTCCATGGAGGGAACGGCGGCCTTTTCGGGGTCGTCCAGGGCGGCCTCCCGGTAGTTGTGCCAGATCTTGAGCACCGCGCCAAAGGCCACGTTCATCTTGCCGCCGGTGGTCTCGTGCATGCTTTTGGCCTCGGTCAGAAGGCCCATGATGCGCGCGTCCACCGTCACCGGGGCCTGGCCCGCCTGGGCGTTCACGTCCCGCAGGTTGGTCACCCCGGAGTAGGAATAGTAGATGTCATACAGCTGATGGTACTCCACAAGGTCGGCGTGGAGAGCCTCCATCTGGCGGTCCCACTCCTCCTGACTCTCGGCGTAGCCGATGACGGTGGTCACGGTGTCGAACACGTCGAACCAGCTCACGGTGTAGCGCTCGCAGCCGGCCAGTTCCGGGTCCTGGGGCGCGGAGGAGGCGGGCGTGCCGGCGCAGGCGCTCAGCGCCCCCGCGCACAGCGCAAGGCTCAACACAAAACACACGGCTCGTTTCAGCATGGCTTCTCCTTTTCACAGGGCGGCCTTTGCCGCCGGATGGAAAAAAGGGGCCGGGCCTTGCGGCCCAGCCCCGGGGTTCTGTCTTTGTCTCAGGCGTTTGCCCGCGATCAGGCCATGGCGCGGCCCACGGCGTCGATGAAGGCCACCACGTTCATGGTGCAGGAAGCAGCCAGGTCGGCCACGTCGGGAGCGCTGTGCTCGCCCACCACGCCGATGCCGCTCACCTCAGCGGCGGTCTTGCCGGTCAGGTAGCCGGCGAAAGCGGTGGCCTGCTCGTTCCACTCCTTGCCGATGGGGCTGGCAGCGCGCATACCGTAGTCGTCGCCCTGCTCCATCTTGGGAACCAGAGTCTCGCTCTTCGGGGTCACGGCGCCCTCGGTGGTGGTGTCGAACTTGGCCTGGGTGCAGTTCAGCAGGGTGCTGGTGATCTTGCCGTCCTTGTCGTAGGTGACAGCGGCGTAGGTGGTGTCGGTCTGGACCAGGCCGGCGCCCTCGTTGTCAGCGGGCAGCTTGGAAGAGCTCATCTCGGTGGACAGGCCCAGGCCCAGGGTATCCTCGGCGGTGGCGCCCAGATCCTGAGCGTTGTTGCAGGCCTCCACGATGGCGGCCTTGATGTCCACCACGTTCATGGTGCAGGAAGCAGCCAGGTCGGCCACGTCGGGAGCGTTGTGCTCGCCCACCACGCCGATGGCCTCCACCTCAGCGGCGGTCTTGCCCACCACATAGGCGGCGAAAGCGTCAGCCTGCTCGTTCCACTCCTTGCCGATGGGGCTGGCAGGGGTCATGCCGTAGTCGGTGCCCAGCTCCTGCTTGGACTTGAAAGTCAGGGAGGTGTCGAAGCTGCCGTCGGCGTTCACGGGCACCTTGTTCTGGGCCACGTCGATCTTGCAGGCAACGATCTTGCCGCTCTCGTCCACGGTGACGGCAGCCACGGTGCTGTCCACCTGGGCCAGGCCGGCCTCGTCAGCGGAAGCGTTGGTGCCGCTGAGGCTGGAGACGATGGCGATACCGGTCTTGACTTTCTGGGCGGAGCTGCCGCAAGCGGTGAAGCTCAGAGCCAGAGCCAGGACCATGACCAAAGCCAAAACTTTTTTCATGTTGTCTTACTCCTCTCAAAACATACATAAGCATCCATTTGCCTTTTTTAAGGCAGCACACACATTATACATAAAGTGACAGATGTTTGTCAATGTTAATTGATGGAGAAATAATGACAGAACGGTTCCAAACGCGCAAATTTTTTCTTATTTCGTTCGGTTTTCCAGCTCCCGGCGCTCCGCCGCCAGCTCTTCCAGCAGCCGGGCAAAGGTCCAGGCCCGGTTCGTGGGGGTCACCACCGCTTTCAGGGGAACGGCCACCCCGGCCCCTTTCAGCCGGTCCAGAAAGTCGTCCAGGCCCTTTTTGTCCAGCCCGAAGAGCACCAGGGCGGGGGTGTCGGCGGGGGCGGGGGCGTCGGCGGCGCTCTCCTCCGGGCCGGGCAGGCCGCAGAGGGCCGCCACCGTGCGGCCCGCCTGGCCGCGCTCCACCGCCCGCAGCCGCACGCCGGCGGCGGCGCAGACCTTTTCCAGCTCTGCGGCCCGGTCTTCCAGCGCCCAGGCCAGGGCGGTGGGCGGCGCGGGGGGTACGATGCGTGCTTTCATCCGTTTCTTCCTCGTTTCTTTTATTTTACCTTATATATTGCGAAGCCCTTTTCGCCCGGGGGCGAACGGGGGGCGGGGGGTGTCTTTATTATAGGAAAAAGCCCCCGCCCGCGCAAGGCCGGGGATTTTTCATGCGCCGGCGTATAAATTTTTTGTGAAAGCCCTTGACATCCCGGCCCCGGGGGAATACAATATTAGCAGTCGAGGCACGAGAGTGCTAAAACTGATAATCCTTTCAACTTGGACCGCTTTCGCAAAGGAGGACGGACGGTATGAACACAAATAAATTTACGCAAAAGACGCTGGAGGCGCTGCAAAGCGCCCAGCAGCTGGCCATCGAGTACCAGAACCAGGCCATGGAGCCCGAGCACATCCTGGCCGCGACTGCCAGCCAGCAGGACGGCCTCATCCCCCAGCTGCTGCAAAAGATGGGGGTGGAGCCGGGCAGTTTTGCCGCCGCCGCGGCGCAGAAAGTGGCCGCCCTGCCCCATGTCACCGGCTCGGGGCGGGAGCCGGATAAAATTTACATCTCGGCGGCCACCGACAAGGTGCTCGGCGCCGCCGAGCGCACCGCCGAGGGCATGAAAGACGAGTATGTCAGCGTGGAGCACCTGTTCCTGGCGCTGATCGAGCAGCCCAGCGAGGCGGTGCGGCAGGTGCTGCACAGCTTCGGGGTGGACAAGAACAAATTCCTTGCCCAGCTGGCCACCGTGCGGGGCAGCCAGCGGGTGACCAGCGACAACCCGGAGGAGACCTACGACGCGCTGAAAAAGTACGGTCAGGACCTGGTGGAGCTGGCCCGGCAGCAGAAGCTGGACCCGGTGATCGGGCGCGACACCGAGATCCGCAACGTCATCCGCATCCTGTCCCGCAAGCGCAAGAACAACCCCTGCCTGATCGGCGAGGCCGGCGTGGGCAAGACTGCCATTGCCGAGGGGCTGGCCCAGCGCATCGTGCGGGGGGACGTGCCGGAAAACCTGAAAGACCGCACCATCTTCAGCCTGGACATGGGCGCGCTGGTGGCGGGCGCCAAGTACCGGGGCGAGTTTGAAGAGCGGCTGAAGAGCGTTTTGAACGAGGTGAAGAAGAGCGAGGGGCGCATCATCCTGTTCATCGACGAGCTGCACACCATCGTGGGCGCCGGCAAGACCGACGGCGCCATGGACGCGGGCAACCTGCTCAAGCCCCTGCTGGCCCGGGGCGAATTGCACTGCATCGGCGCCACCACCCTGGACGAGTACCGCCAGTACATCGAAAAGGACCCGGCGCTGGAGCGCCGTTTCCAGCCGGTGCAGGTGGATCAGCCCACGGTGGAGGACACCATCTCCATTTTGCGGGGCCTGAAAGAGCGCTACGAGGTGTTCCACGGGGTGAAGATCCAGGACAGCGCCCTGATCGCCGCGGCCACCCTGTCCGACCGGTACATCACCGACCGGTTTTTGCCGGACAAGGCCATCGACCTGGTGGACGAGGCCTGCGCCATGATCCGCACCGAGATGGACTCCATGCCCTCGGAGCTGGACGACCTGCGCCGCAAGATCATGCAGCACGAAATTGAAGAGGCCGCCCTGAAAAAGGAGACCGACGCCCTCAGCGCCCAGCGGCTGGCGGCGCTGCAAAAGGAGCTGGCCGACATGCGCGCGAAGTTCAGCGCCATGAAGGCCCAGTGGGACAACGAGAAGTCCAGCATCGGCAGCGTGCAGAGCCTGCGGGAGGAGATCGAAAAGACGGGCGCGGCCATCGAAAAGGCCGAGCGGGAGTACGACCTGAACAAGGCCGCCGAGCTGAAATACGGCAAGCTGCCGGAGCTGAAAAAGCAGCTGGCCCAGCGGGAAAAGCAGGCGGAGGAGGCTGGCGAAAAGCAGGACACCCTGCTGCGGGACCGGGTCACCGACGAGGAGATCGCCCGCATCGTGGCCCGGTGGACCGGCATCCCGGTGGAGAAGCTGGTGGAGGGCGAGCGGGAGAAGCTGCTGGGCCTGGAGGGCATTTTGCACAAGCGGGTCATCGGCCAGGACGAGGCGGTGGAAAAGGTCACCGAGGCCATCCTCCGCAGCCGGGCGGGCATCGCCGACCCGGGCCGGCCCATCGGCAGCTTTTTGTTCCTGGGCCCCACCGGTGTGGGCAAGACCGAACTGGCCAAGGCCCTGGCCGAGGCGCTGTTCGACGACGAGAAGAACATGATCCGCATCGACATGACCGAATATATGGAGAAGTTCAGCGTGAGCCGGCTCATCGGCGCCCCTCCGGGCTACGTGGGCTACGAGGAGGGCGGCCAGCTCACCGAGGCGGTGCGCCGCCACCCCTACAGCGTGGTGCTGTTCGACGAGGTGGAGAAAGCCCATCCGGACGTGTTCAACATCCTGTTGCAGGTGCTGGACGACGGGCGCATCACCGACAGCCAGGGCCGCACGGTGGACTTCAAGAACACCATCCTGATCCTCACCAGCAACCTGGGCAGTCAGTTCATACTGGAGGGCATCGGCCCGGACGGCTCCATCAGCCCCGAGGCCCGCGGCCAGGTGGAGAGCCTGCTCAAGAGCCAGTTCCGGCCGGAGTTTTTGAACCGGCTGGACGAGATCGTCTTCTACAAGCCCCTGACCCGCGGGGAGATCGGCGGCATCGTGGAGCTGCAGCTGGCCGACCTGCGCCGGCGGCTGGAGGAAAAGCAGCTGCACCTGGCTGTTACCGAGGCGGCGAAGAGCTTCATCATCGACGCGGGCTACGACCCCGTCTACGGCGCGCGGCCGCTGAAGCGGTTCATCCAGAGCAGGGTGGAGACGCTGATCGCCCGCGAGATCATCGGCGGCGATCACAGCGCCGGCGACACCTTGACGGTGGACGCGGAAAACGGCCGGCTGGTGCTGCGCTGAAAGCCTTAAAACACAAACGAGCGGCCCGCCCTGTGGTCAACACGGGGCGGGCCGCCTTTGTTTTGTTTCAGCCGTTGTGCCGGTAGAGGGTGTAGCCGGTGAATTCCGTGAACTGGGTCTGGCCGCTGACGGCGGTGTACTCCCGGGCCAGCAGCTCCGTCACCGCGGCGCTGGCGCCCTGGCCCACCACCAGCCAGGCGGGCGGGTCGGCGGCCAGGGCCTCCGCCTGCCGGGCGGCCATGGCCGGGTCGGCGGCGCTCTGCCACTGCTGGTGGACAAAGTAGTTCTGGCAAGGGCGGATGTCGGTGGCAAGATACCACTGGGCGTCCACCTCCCAGGCCAGCACCGAATCCCGCTCGTCGGCGGGGATCACCGCCGCCATGCTGCGGGCGATCTCGTTGTAGTCCGCCACCTCATAGGGGTAGCGGGCCATGAAGCTGTCCCGCTGCCAGGCGGGCAGCCGGGCGGCCATGTTCACCGCCACCAGCGCCGCCAGCGCCAGCCCGGCCAGCGCCGCCGCCCTTGCCCCCTTTCCCCTGCCCCGCCGCTGCCACAGCCAGCCGGCCAGGGCGGCGCAGAGCACCACCAGCGGCGCCACGATCATGAAGTAGTGCAGGTAGGGCCGGTTGGAGAACAGCAGGTACATGTTCAGCCCGGCGGCCAGCAGCCCGGCCCAGCCCAGCGGGGCCCGGGGCGCCAGCACAGCGCACAGCAGCGCCAGCGCCGCCAGGGCGAACAGGGGCGCGCCGAAGTCCAGCACCGTGCGCCGGAACGTGGCGGAGGCCCAGGGGGAGCCGCCGTAGTAGTCGGTGAGGGAAAACTCCGTGGCGTAAAGCAGGTTGTAGCCGATGGTGCCGTAGACCATCTCCCCCAGCGCACCATGCGCGGCAAAATAGCCGCAGAACGGGGCGATGACGGCGGCAAAGCCCCCCACAAAGCCGGCGGCGTTGCGCCCCAGCGCCCGCCACTGGCCCTTGCAGACAGTGTACACGGTGATGGCCAGCACAAAGCAGCAGACGCTCACCGCGCTGGTGACCCGCAGCAGCAGGATGGCCCCAAAGGAAACGCCGTACACCGCCGCGTACCGCCAGGGATGGGGGGCGTCGGGGGACGCCTCCCGCTGTTTTTCCCAGCGCAGGGCCAGCCACAGGCTGGCGGCGATAAAGGGCAGGGCGTACTCCTCGGTGAGGTTGCCCTCGTCAAAGGTGCGGGCAAGGTACACCAGCCCCGCGGCGGCGGCCGCCGCGGCCAGCGGCCGGGGCAGATACTCCCGCCCCAGCCGGTAGAAGAAGAACAGGGTGGCCGCCAGGCTCAGCGTCTGGGGCACCAGGATGCCCGCCCGGCCGTAGAGCCAATACCCCACCATATCAATGAAAAAGATCAGCGGGCCCTTGTGGTCAAAGAGGTCCCGGTAGGGCACCGAACCTTGGACCCAGTACTTGCCGATGGTCTGGAAGATGGCGGAGTCGTAGCCGCAGTAGCCCGGCCAGAGAAAGCTGGTGGAGTAGGAAAAGCGCACCACAAAGGCCGCCGCCACCGCCAGCAGCCCCACGGCCGCCGCGGCGCAGGCCCAGCGCCTTTTCGCGGTGTTCATGCCCATCCCCCCTTTTTGCCCGGTCAACAGCACCAGCGTACCACAAAATCCCAAAAAAGTAAATCCGCCGCCCCGGCGCCCCCGGGGGCGTTGTTATTCTACACAAAAGTATGCCCTTGTTTTTGTAATAATCGTCGTTTTTCCATCTGTAAAAGGGCGGCGGCGGGGTGTATAATGCCTTGTGAAAATCCGCGGGGGCGACGCCCCGCCGGGGGAGGGACGGAAGACGGAGCGCACACAGTTTTCCCTGTTCAGGATGACCTGGCCGGTGTTCATCGAGCTGCTGCTGCAGATGCTGGTGGGCAACATCGACCAGGTGATGCTCAGCCGGTACAACGACACGGCGGTGGCGGCGGTGGGCAACGCGAACCAGATCATGAACACCCTGATCCTCACATTCAGCGTGATCAGCCTGGCGGCCACCATCCTGCTCAGCCAGTATCTGGGGGCACAGCAGGAACAAAAGGTGCGGCAGATCTACGCCCTGGCCGCCGGGCTGAACCTTGCCCTGAGCCTGGTCATCGCCCTGGGGCTTTTTGTGGGGGCGGACGGCCTGTTCGCCCTGATGCGGGTGCCGGCGGAGGCGGTGGCCGAGGCCCGCAGCTACCTGCTCATCGCGGCGGTGAGCCTGCCCTGCCAGGCGCTGATGCTCACGTTCAGCGCCTTTCTGCGGGCCCACGCCCGGATGCTGGTGATCATGTGCTCCACCGGCGTCATCAACCTGGTGAACATTTTGGGCAACACCGCCTTTATCTACGGCCTGGGGCCCCTGCCCCAAATGGGGGCGGCGGGCGCGGCCCTGAGCACCAGCCTGTGCCGCACCGCCGGCATGGCGATGGTGCTGCTGGCCTTTCTCAAAACGGTGCCGGGGGCCACGCTGGACCCCCGGGTGCTGCGGCCGTTCCCCACCGACCTGCTGCGCCGGCTGCTGGGCATCGGCCTGCCCGCCGGCGGCGAGGGGCTTTCCTACAACCTGTCCCAGAGCACCAGCCTGGTCTTTGTGAACATCATCGGCACCTACGCGGTGACCACCCGGATGTATCTGAACATGTTCGCCCAGGTGTGCTACATGCTGGTGAACGCGGTGAGCCAGGCGGCGGCCATCCTCATCGGCTACTGCATCGGCGCAAAGGACTACGACCGGGCCGACCGGGAGAACTGGCGGGTGCTGCGCCTCTTCGCCCCCATCACGGTGGGCATCGCCCTGGTGCTGGCCCTTTTGGCCCGGCCGCTGCTGGGCCTGTTCACCACCGACGCCCGGGTCATCGACCTGGGCTGCCGGGTAATGTGGATCGAGGTGGTGCTGGAGAT
Organism: Candidatus Allofournierella merdigallinarum; assembly: GCA_019117205.1. Classification (GTDB taxonomy): domain Bacteria; phylum Bacillota; class Clostridia; order Oscillospirales; family Ruminococcaceae; genus Allofournierella_A; species Allofournierella_A merdigallinarum. Next base: position 41,319 of record DXAC01000042.1, read on the forward strand.
CGGCCGGGCGTTCAACATCGTGCTGGTGCGCGACCTGCAGGCGGTGGGGGACGTGAAATTCCCGGTGGCGCTGGGCATCCTCAGCCAGTGGATCGTGGGCGTGGGGGTGGCCTGGCTGCTGGGCATCCGGCTGGGCTGGGGCCTCGCGGGCATCTGGGCCGCTTTCGCCCTGGACGAAAACCTGCGGGCCATCCTCTTCGTCATCCGCTGGAAAGCGGGCGGCTGGCGGAACATCAAAACGGTATGACAAAGGCAGGCCCGGCGCTTTCGCGCCGGGCCTGCCTGCGTTTTTGTCAAAAGGGAGCCTCGTCCTCTTCCTCTTCTTTTTCGGGCGGGGACCAGGGCTCGGCGCCCAGCACATCCAGGGGCGCCTCCAGCACCTCCCGGCTCACCCCGTCGAACCGCTCTTTCAGCCAGCTTTCCGCCTGGCGCAGGCCCTCCTCCCCAAAGGGGAACTGGGCGCTGTCCACCTGCCGGGTGTTCTCCATGCACCAGGGGCCCAGCCAGCAGAACGCCTGGAGCTGGTCGCCGGCGCGCTGCACCTTGTAGTTGAACGCCCCGGCGCTGCCGGAGGCCGGGTTGCCGTTTTTGTACCACTGAAAGGGATAATAGGGATAGTTGAACCGGACCATCGCTTTGCGCCGCCTTTCCGCCGGCGGGGCGAAACGCCCCTTGCAAGCCGGCCTGTAATACTTTATTATAGTAACGAAACCCCGATTTTGCAATGGGGTACGGGAGGGAGGTCCCGCCGTGGAGGCCGGACACAACGAACTGGTATTTGAAACGGCGGCGCTGGCCGGGGAGATCCTGGTGGCCAGCGGCGCGGAGATCTTCCGGGTCACCGAGACGGTGCAGCGCATCGCCGCCGCCTACGGCTGCCCGGACCTGGAGCCCTTTGTGCTCAGCAACGGCCTGATGATGACCGCCAGCGACGGCAGGCAGCACTGCCTGGCAAAGGTGCGCCACATCCCGCTTTCGGGCAGCCGGCTGGACCGGGTGGACGCGGTGAACCAGCTCTCCCGGGAGATCGCCCGGGGGCTGCACACCCCCGCCGAGGCCCGCGCCCGCCTGTTGGAGATCCAGGTCATGCCCGGCAAGCCCCGCTGGCAGCAGGTGCTGGCCAGCGGCGTGGGCGCCGGGGCCTTTTGCTACATCTTCGGCGGCACCTTGGCGGACGCGGCCGCCGCCTTTGTGGCGGGGCTGGCGCTGTATCTCTACCTGCTGGTGGCGGTGAAAGGCCGCCTTTCCAAGATCGCCGCCAACATCACCGGCGGGGCGCTGGTAAGCCTGGTGGCCAACCTGCTGATCTGGCTGGGGCTGGGCAGCCAGCTGAGCATGGTCACGGTGGGGGCCATCGTGCCGCTGCTGCCGGGGGTGGCCTTTACCAACGCCATCCGGGACATCGCCGACGAGGACTACATCTCCGGCGCGGTGCGGATGCTGGACGTCTTTCTGGTGGTGGTGTGCATCGCCTTTGGGGTGGGGCTCGCCGCCGCCGGCTGGGCGGCGCTGGGAGGTGGTGCGCAATGACCGGCTGGCGCTTTGTCTCCGAGGTGTTCTTCGCCGGGCTGGGCACCATGGCCTTTGCCCTGCTGTTCCATGTACCCGCCCGCTATTACCCCCGCTGCGCGTTCACCGGCGGGGCCGGCTGGCTGGTCTATCTGCTGCTGAAAGGGCCGCTGGGCACGCTGGCGGCCACCCTGGCCGCCACCCTGGCGGTGGTGCTCATCAGCCGCTTTTCGTCGGTGCAGCTGCGCTGCCCGGTGACCATCTTCCTCATCTCGGGCATCTTCCCGCTGGTGCCGGGGCTGGGCATCTACCAGACGGCCTGGGCGCTGGTGCAGGGCCTGCTGGAGCAGGCGGCCCTCACCGGCTTTAACACCGCCAAGCTGGCGGCGGCCATGGTGCTGGCCATCCTGCTGGGCTTCGAGGTGCCGGGCAGCTGGTTCGCCCGGCTGGCGCGGCCCTTTGCCGGCAAGCAAAAGGAGGGAACGTGATGGAAACGAACTGGAAAGCCACCGCCCGCTTTGCCTTTCGGCAGTCGCTGGGGGTGCTGTTCGGCTATGTGTTCCTGGGCACCGCCTTTGGCATCCTGCTGCGGCAGGCGGGCTACGGGGCCCTGTGGGCGCTGGGCTTCAGCGGCCTTGTCTACGCGGGCAGTTTGCAGTTCGTGCTGGCGGGCTTCCTCGCCGCCCCCACCGCCCTGCCCACCGTGGCGCTGATGAGCCTGTTCATCAACGCCCGCCACCTGTTCTACGGGCTCTCTTTCATCGAGCGCTTCCGCTCCATGGGCAGAAAGCGGCCCTACATGATCTTCTCCCTCACCGACGAGACCTACTCGGTGCTCTGCGGCATGGACGAGCTGCCCGCCGGGGTGGACAAAAACGGCGCCATGTTCCTGGTGGCCCTGCTGGACCAGCTCTACTGGGTGGCGGGCAGCGTGCTGGGCGCTTTCGCCGGCGGCCTGCCGCTGGATTTCACCGGCATCGACTTTTCCATGACCGCGCTGTTCCTGGTGATCTTTCTGGAGCAGTGGCGGGGAGCCAAAAGCCATCTGCCCGCCCTGCTGGGCCTTGGCTGCGCCGGTGTGTTCCTGCTTTTCCTGGGGCCGGACAACTTCCTGCTGCCCGCCCTGTGCGCCACGGTGACGCTGCTGCTGCTCGCCCGGCCGGCGCTGAACAAGGAAAAGGAGGCGGCGTAACATGGAATTTTATCCCTTGTGGGTGCTGCTCATCGCCGCCGGGGTGACCTTTCTCACCCGGGCGCTGCCCTTTGCGGTGTTCGGCGGCCGGCGCGCCATGCCGGCGGCGGTGCGGTACCTGGGCGGGGTGCTGCCCGGGGCCATCATCGCCATCCTGGTCATCTACTGCCTGAAAGGCCTGCCCGCCGCCGGCGGGCAGGAGGCCGCGTTCCAGCTGGGGGCCCTGGCGGTGACGGCGGCGCTGCACCTGTGGCGGCGCAACACCCTTTTGAGCATTTTCGGGGGCACGGCGGTGTACATGCTGCTGCTCCGGCTGCCCCTGTAAAGGAGGAACGAGCGATGAAGCTGCGGCTGGTCAGGGGCAGCGGGGCGCTGCGGCCCCTCATCCTGGAGATGCTGGACGAATGGAACGCCGCCGGGGAAAAGATCATCCCCTACGCCATCCGCAAGGCCGACCCCCACGGCGATTTTGCCGCCTACCTGGCCAGTCTGGAGGTGAGCGAGGCGGAGGCCGCCGCGGTGGGCCTCGTGCCGGACTCCACCTTTTTCTGCCTGGACGAGGGGACGGGCCGGCTGGTGGGGGCGGTGAACATCCGCCACCGGCTGAACGAGGCCCTGCTTTTAAACGGCGGCCACATCGGGGGCGGGGTGCGTCCCTCGGCCCGGGGCAAGGGGGTGGCCACCGCCATGATCGCCCTGGCGCTGGACGAGTGCCGGGCGCTGGGCCTTGACCGGGTGCTGATGGTCTGCGACAAAGAGAACGCCGCCAGCGCCCGCACCATTCAGAAAAACGGCGGGGTGCTGGAAAACGAGGTCACGGTGGGCGGTGTGACCGAACAGCGGTACTGGCTCGAACTGTAAAGCGGCGGGGCGCTTTTCCGGCGGGAAGGGCGCCCCGCCTTTTTTCTCCCCCGGCGGGCCGGGATTTATGCTATAATGGGGAAAACACAGAGGAAAGGGGGCCTGGCCATGCGGGCGGACACACCGGTGCAATACCTCAAGGGCGTGGGTCCCAAGACCGCCGAAAAATTCGCAAAGCTGGGGGTGGCCACGGTGGAGGACCTGCTGGGCCTTTACCCCCGGCGGTATGTGGACTACTCGAACCCCGCCCCGGTGGCCGCCGCCCCCTTTGACACCGACACGGTGGTCAAGGCGACGGTCTACTCCAAAAAGGGCGCGGTGCGGCTGCCGGGCGGGCGCACGATGATCCAGGTGCTGGCGGGGGACGACAGCGCCGCCCTGACCCTGACCTGGTTCAACACCCGCTACACGCCGGACAGCCTGCTGGCGGGCGCGGAGTACTTCTTCGAGGGGCGGGTGCGGGGCACCCTGACGCGGCGGGAGATGGCGAACCCCACGGTACGCACCCCGGCCCAGGTGGAAAAAACGCCCCTGGCGCCGGTGTATCCCCAGACGGAGGGCCTTGGCAGCGGCCAGATCGCCCGGTGCGTGGCCCGGGCGTTGGAGGAGGCCCAGCCCCTGGCGGAGTTCCTGCCGCCGGAATACCTGGCCCGCTTCAAGCTGCCGGGGCGCTGGCAGGCGGTGCGGGACATCCACCGGCCGGCCAGCCTGGCGGCGGCCCAGGCGGCAAGGCGGCGGCTGGTGTTCGACGAGCTGTTTTTGCTTCAGCTGGGCCTTGGGCTGCTCCGCAGCCGGGGGGCGGCCGCCGCCGGCGCGCCCATGGCGCCGGTGGACCTGGGGCCTTTCTGGGCCAGCCTGCCCTTTTCCCCCACCGGGGCCCAGCGGCGGGCGGCGGGAGAGATCTGCGCCGACCTGGCGGGCAGCGCCCCCATGAACCGGCTGTTGCAGGGGGACGTGGGCAGCGGCAAGACGCTGGTGGCGGCGGCGGCGGTGTACACCGCCATGAAAAACGGCTGGCAGAGTGCCCTGATGGCCCCCACCGAGATCCTGGCCACCCAACACGCCGAGACGCTTCACAAGCTGCTGGCCCCCTTTGGGGGGCGGGTGGTGCTGCTCACCGGCGGCATGAAAGCGGCGGCGCGAAAGGCCGCCCTGGCGGCCATCGCCGCCGGCGAGGCGGATCTTGTGGTGGGCACCCACGCGGTGATCGGCGCGGGAGTGGCCTTTCAGGCGCTGGGCCTGGCGGTGGTGGACGAGCAGCACCGGTTCGGGGTGCGCCAGCGGGGCCTGCTGGCAGACAAGGCCGCCGAGCCCCACGTGCTTGTGATGAGCGCCACCCCCATCCCCCGCACCCTGGGCCTTTTGCTCTACGGGGACCTGGACATCTCGGTGCTGGACGAGCTGCCCCCCGGCCGCCAGCCGGTGAAGACCTACGCGGTGGGCAGCGAAAAGCGAAAGGCCATGTACGGCTTTTTGGAAAAGCAGATCGCCGCCGGCCGGCAGGTGTACATCGTCTGCCCCCGGGTGGAGGAGGGGGACGGCGGCGACGAGCTGGCCGCGGTGACCACCTACTACGACCAGGTGGCAAGGCCCCTTTTGCCCGGCCGCCGGGTGGGCCTGATGCACGGGCGGCTGAAAGCGAAAGAGAAAGCCGCCGTGATGGCGGACTTTCAGGCGGGGCGGCTGGACGCGCTGGTCTCCACCACCGTGATCGAGGTGGGGGTGGACGTGCCGGGCGCCACCGTGATGGTCATTGAAAACGCCGAGCGCTACGGCCTGTCGGCCCTGCACCAGCTGCGGGGCCGGGTGGGCCGGGGCGCGGCGGAGAGCTTCTGCATCCTGGTGAGCGACCACGGCGGCGAGGCGGTGCGCCAGCGGCTGCGGTTCATCTGCTCCACCCAGGACGGCTTTGCCATTGCCAAATACGACCTGGAGCACCGGGGCCCCGGCGACTTTTTCGGCGACCGGCAGCACGGCCTGCCCACCCTGCAGCTTGCCAGCCTCACCGCCGACACCCGCACCCTGGAAGCGGCCCACGCCAGCGCCGGCGAGCTGCTGGCGGCGGACCCGGCCCTGGCCGCGCCGGAGCACAGGGCGCTGGCGGCGCAGGTGCAGCGCCTGTTCGGCCGCACCACTTTCAACTGACGCGCCCGGCGGCGGGGCGGTCTCCGTTGACGGCCCGCCGCCGGGGGCGCTACAATGGCCTTGAAATGACCTGTGGGGAGGCGTTCATCATGTCCGAGAGCTGGCCGGCCAACTCTTCCTGCTTCTTTTTGCCCTTTCACCTGGGCGCCCCGGACCGGGCGGCTGGCCGCCCTGGCCGGGGACATCCCGGTGCCCCACATCACCCTGTCGGTGGCGGCCGGGGCCCGGTCGGTGGACACCGGCCGGTTGGACTTTTCCCCCATCGAGCCCTTTGCAGTGCAGGGGGTCTTCGGGGGCTTTTGCCGCCGGGGCTTCCCGGTGACCAGCCCCCTTTCGGAGGAGGAGGCCCGGGCCCGGGCCGACGCGCTGGCCTGCCGGGCCCGCCGGGCCCGCGAGGAGGGCGACGAGGCCGCCGAGCGGCGGCTTTTGGAGGAGGCCCTGCCCTGCTTCCAGGCGCTGGCCGCCGGAGAGGATGAGGCCACGGAGGCACTGGCGGACCAGCTCTTCCGGCTGGGGGACCTGTGCCGGAACGGGGGCGACCTGGCCGGCGCGGCGCGGCAGCTGGCGCTGTGCGTGCGGCTGCGGGAGCAGCTGGCCGCCGCCCCCTGCCCCGCCGCCCTGGACGCGCTGGCCTGCGCCCAGGGGGCCCTGGGCCTTTTGCCCGGCGCCGACCCGGACCACCTGGAGCAGGCGGCCCGGCTGTGGCAGGCCCTGGCCCTCCAGCAGCCGGCCGAAGAGCGCTATGCCCGCCTGCGGGACACCTGCCTCCGGGCGCTGGAGCGGCGATGGGGCGAACGCTGAACTTCAGACAAAAGAACATCCCCGGCCCGCGGGCCGGGGATGTTCTGCTTTATTCCAGGGGCACCACCTTTTGAAACACCGCCTGGGCCTTGCTGCTGAGAGTCAGGTCCTTGTGGTAGCGGCCGAACAGCCACTTTTTGTAGGTGGTGTTCTTCATGATGCCGTCGAAGAAGTTGTGCAGCCAGTTGGGCTGGCCCCGCATCAGCCGGGTGAACTCCAGGATCTGCAGCGGCGCGTCGTGGGTGAGGATGTAGTCCACCTGGCCGCCGGCGGCTTTCAGGTTGTCGGCGCAGTACTCCAGCTCGTCGCTGGTGGGCATCTCCGCCCGCCACCAGTTGAGGCCCTCCTCCCGGTCCTCCTTGTCCCAGCTCTCGGCCCCGCCAAAGCACAGCAGCTTTTTGCCCTCGATCTCCAGCACGCTGCCCCGCTGGATGTAATAGAGATTGCCCCCGATGTGCCGCGCCCGGCCGCCCAGGAAGTCCTCGGCGGGGTAATCCCGCAAAAGGTCGAAGTTTTCGTGGCAGCCGTCCAAAAACAGGGTGCGGTAGCGGCGCTTTTCGATCCACTTCAGCCGCTTTTGCTCCGCCTTGTCCCCCGTCCACAAAAAGCCGAAATCCCCCAAAACGATCAGGGTATCCCCCTTTTTCAGCCGTTTGATCTCCCGTTCGCCAAAGCGCTCGATGTCGCCGTGGAGGTCGCCGGTCACATAAATCACAGGGAACACACCTCTTTCACACAAAAGCCCTTTATAAGCGGCTTTAAAACTGCTATAATATAGGTTGATACCATCCCGGGCAGGGGCCTTTCCCCGCCGGGCGGCGTCATCTGTTTTTTATTGTAACGCCTTTAAAGGGAAAAGTCTATATGAAAAAAACCATCGCCTTTCTGCTGACCCTCGCGGCGCTGGCCGGGCTGCTGGCCCTGCCCGCCGCCGCGGCGGGCTTCACTCCGCCCTTTGAGGTGGCGGCGCCCGGGGCCTATGTGGTGAACCTGGACACCAACATCATCGTTTACGAAAAGAACAGCGACCAGCCGATGCCCACCGCCAGCACCGCCAAGGTGATGACCGCCATCCTGCTGCTGGAGCAGTACCAGGACCAGCTGGACGAGGTCACGGTGACCATGCCCCGGTACATCCAGGACGAGCTGTACACCCAGCGGGTGGTGAACGGCGTCAGCCTGCAGCTGGCGGACATCCGCCCGGGCGAGAGCCACAGCCTCCGCAAGCTGCTCAACGCCATGCTGGTGTACAGCGGCGCCGACGCGGCCATGGCCATCGCCGACTATGTGGGCGGCGGCAGCCAGGAGAATTTCGTCTACATGATGAACGCCAAGGCCAGGCAGATCGGCTGCACCGACACCAATTTTGTGGACGCGGTGGGCATGAGCACCGAAAATGTGGCCAGCCCCCGGGACCTCTATCTGATCTTCCGCTACGCGCTGGGTTTCGACGCCTTCAAGGAGGCCATCAACACCCAGAGCTATTACATGGGCGAGCTGCTGCCCCGCTACCCGGCGGGCACCTACAACCTGCAGAACACCAACGTGATGATCCGGGAGGGCGCGGGGGGCGTGTTCTACCGGGACTACTGCATGGGCGGCAAGACCGGCACCCTGGAGGACTGGGCCAACCTGGTCACCTGGCACAACCAGGACGGCATGAGCTACCTTTCGGTGGTGATGAACAGCCCCAATTCCTGCGACCCCTACTCCTCCACCTACCTGGACCAGTACGGCAACCCCAAGTACAACCCCGCCGCCTACGAGACCTGCGAGCTGATGGACTGGGTGTTCGAGAGCTTTGACATCCTGCCGGCGCTGGACAAAAACGAGCCCATCGAGCAGGTGCCGGTGAAGTACTGCGCCGAGACCGACCGGCTCATGCTCTACCCGGCGGACGACCTGAAGACCATCCTGCCGGTGGGGGCGGACGAGAGCATCACCCAGAAGACTTTCCACCTGCCCGAGAGCGTGGCCGCCCCGGTGAAGCAGGGGGACGTGATCGGCACGGTGGACATCTCCCTGTCCGGCGAGGTCATCGGCACGGTGGAGCTGCTGGCCGAGCGGGACCTGGACCGGAACCTGGTGCTCTACACCTTAAGCAAGGTGGGCGAGTTCTTCGGCAGCCTCTACTTCAAGGTGCTGCTGGCGCTCTCCGGGGCCGCCGTGGCGGTGTACCTGGCGTTCTATTTCATCTCTCTGACCCGGCGGCGGGGCTCCAAAAAGATCCGCCGCAGGCCATACTGATACAAAAAGACAGGGGGCATGGGAAATGCTGGACGTGAAACGCAATCTCTCCACCATCATGGACTTCTACGAGCTGACCATGGCGGCGGGCTACCTGGAAGAGGGGTACGAGGACAAGATCAGCGTCTTCGATATGTTCTTCCGCAAGATCCCCGACGGGGGCGGCTTCGCCATCATGGCGGGGCTGGACACCTTCATCGACGCGGTGGAGAACCTGAGCTTCACCGACCAGGACGTGGCCTACCTGCGCTCCACCGGGGTGTTCAACGAGAAATTCCTGGACTACCTGCGGGGCTTTGAACTGCACTGCAACATCTGGGCCATCCCCGAGGGCACGCCCATCTTCCCCCAGGAGCCCATCGTCACGGTGGAGGGCCCCTCCATGGAGTGCCAGCTGCTGGAGACCCTGCTGCTGGTCACCTTTAACCATCAGTGCCTGGTGGCCACCAAGGCCAACCGGATCGTGCGCAGCGCCCAGGGGCGGCCGGTGATGGAGTTCGGCGCCCGCCGGGCCCAGGGGTACGACGCGGCGGTGTACGGGGCGCGGGCGGCCTACATCGCCGGCTGCTCCTCCACCAGCTGCGTGATGGCCGCCCGGGACTTCGGCATCCCCGCCAGCGGCACCATGGCCCACAGCTGGGTGCAGATGTTCGACAGCGAATACGAGGCCTTTGCCACCTACGCCCGCCTCTACCCGGACGCCTGCGTGCTGCTGGTGGATACATACAACGTGACCAAAAGCGGTGTGCCCAACGCCATCAAGGTGTTCGACGAGGTGCTGAAGCCTCTGGGCAAGCGGCCCAAGGGCATCCGCATCGACTCGGGCGACATCGCCTACCTCTCCAAAAAGGCCCGCAAGATGCTGGACGCCGCCGGCTATGAGGACTGCACCATCTGCGCCTCCAACAGCCTGGACGAGTACATCGTGCGGGACCTGATCCTCCAGGAGGCCTGCATCGACAGCTTCGGCATCGGCGAAAACCTCATCACCGCCAAGAGCGACCCTGTGTTCGGCGGAGTGTACAAGCTGGCCGCCGTGAAAGAGGGGGACGCCTACATCCCCAAGATCAAGGTGAGCGAGAGCGTGGAGAAGATCACCCTGCCCTGCCTGAAAAAGGTCTGGCGCATCTACGACAACTACACCGGCAAGGCCATGGCGGACTATGTGGCGGTGTACGACGAGGAGGTGGGCGAGTACGACGAGCTCACCCTGTTCGACCCCAACCAGACCTGGAAGCAGCGCACCTACAAAAACTGCACGGTGAAGTGCCTGTCCACCCCCATCTACCAGGGGGGCAAGCTGGTGTACGACCGGCCCGCGGTGGCCGACATCCGCGCCGCCTGCGCCGTTCAGATCGAGAACCTGTGGGAGGAGATGCGCCGCTTCGAGTACCCCCACCGGTACTATGTGGACCTCTCCCAGAAATTGTGGGACTGCCGCCAGGCCCTGCTCACCGAGATCTCCCGCTTGAGCCGCTGAGCGCACATAAAACCTTTCACCCGGGGAACACTGTTCTCCGGGTGATCGTTTTATGATAGAAAAAAGCGCGCTGTTCTCCCTGGGGGCCCTGGGCTATGGCTGCATCGAGCTGGCCTGGCGGGGGCGCACCCACTGGACCATGCTGCTGGCAGGGGGCCTGTGTATGCTGGCCTTGTGGCGGCTGGACGCCCTGCTGCCCCGCTGGCCGCTGCTGGCCCGGTGCGCCGCCGGCGCGCTGGTCATCACCGCCGTGGAGCTGGTCTTTGGCCTGGTCTGCAACCTGGCTTTGGGCTGGCGGGTGTGGGACTACTCCCTTTTGTGGGGCAACCTGTGGGGCCAGATCTGCCCGCTGTATTCCAGCCTGTGGTTTTTGCTCTGCATCCCCATCTTCGCCAGCCTGAGCCTGTGCCGGGCCCGGCTGGCCGCCCCCTCCGCCCCCGGCGGGCCGGAGAACTGAAAAAGGTCCCGGCGGGCGCGCTCTGTGCGCCCGCCGGGACCTTTTTCATTCCTGCTCCAGCTCCAGCACCACTGCCTGCCAGGGGGCCAGGGTCAGCGCTTTTTCCTCCAGCGCCGGCGCGCCGTCGGAGCAGGCCAGCACCCCTTTGGCCGGCGCGGGCAGCGCCACCCGCTGCCCCTTGCCCCCCAGGTCCGCGGCCACCAGCAGCCGGCGGCCGCCGCCGGCCCGCACAAAGGCCGCCAGGCCCGCCTGCTCCTGGCCCACCGCTCCAAAGCCGCCCCAGACCAGGGCTTCTTTATACTTATCGTTTTTGCGGAGCTTTATCAACTCTTTGTAAAATTCCAGCACCGAGTCGGGGACCCCCTGCTGGGCGGCCACGTTCACCCGGGTGTAGTTGGGGTTCACCGGCAGCCAGGGGGCGCCGGTGGTGAAGCCGGCGGCGGGGCCGGCAGACCACTGCACCGGGGTGCGGGCGTTATCCCGGCTCCAGCGGGCCACCCGCTCCAGCGCCTCGGCGGGAGAAAGGCCGGCCGCCAGGGCGGCGGCGTACTCCCCGTGGGTGCTCACGTCGTCCACCGCCCCGATGGAGGGGAACACCGTGTTGGTCATGCCGATCTCCTGGCCCTGGTAGAGGAAAGGCAGACCCGGCAGCAGCAGCTGCACTGCGGCCAGCGCTTTCTGGGCCCGGGGGTCGCCGGCGGCCTCTTCGGGCAGGTAGCGGCTGGCGCCCCGGGGCTCGTCGTGGTTCTCGATGATGTTGCTCAAAAACCCGATGCCGGCGGCGGCGCGGGCGCTGGCAAAGGCGCAGTCCCGGTAGTCGTCGGGGCCCGGCTTTTTCGCGTCGTACCAGCCCTTGGGGCTGCCGCCCCAGCAGGCGGGGGCAAAGTCGAACATGCTGGAGAAAAAGCCGTTTTCCCCGATGAAGAGGTCCAGCTCGGCGGGGTCGGTGTTGAACACCTCCCCCACGGTGAAAGCGTCGTGGGGGGCAAAGGCCTCGTCCCGCAGCGCGGCCAGGTAGCCGTGGAGCCGGCGGCGGGCGACCGGGTCCCGCAGCATACCGCAGCAGTCGGCCAGGCCGTCCGGCCGGTCGGGGGCGAAGCTTTCAAAGGCCGCCGGCTTGCCGATGTTCACGATGGCGTCCACCCGGAAGCCTGCGACCCCCCGGCCCAGCCACCAGTTCACCAGGTCGGCCACCTCCCGGCGCACCGCGGGGTTTTCCCAGTTCAGGTCCGGCTGCTTTTCACAGAAAAGATGCAGGTAGTAAAGGTCCTGCCGGCCGGGCACCGGGCTCCAGACGCTGCCGCCGAAGTAGCCGCGCCAGTTGGTGGGCGGCGCGCCGTTTTGCCCCTTGCAAAAGTAGAAATATCTCCCGTAGAGGCCCTCAGGGTCGGCCAGGGCCTTTTGGAACCAGGGGTGCTCGTCGGAGCAGTGGTTCACCACCAGGTCCATGATCACGTACATGCCCCGGCGTTTGGTCTCGGCCAGCAGCCGGTCCATGTCCTCCAGGGTGCCGAAGCGGGGGTCGATGTCCCGGTAGTCGGCGATGTCGTAACCCTCGTCCGCCAGGGGGCTCTTGTACACCGGCGACAGCCACAGGATGTCCACCCCCAGCTCTTTCAGGTAGTCCAGCCGGGCGATGATGCCCGGGATGTCCCCGATGCCGTCGCCGTTCGAGTCCTGAAAGCTCTTGGGCCAGATCTGATAGCAGACCTTGTCCTGCCACCACTTCTTTTTCATGGTCGTTTTCCTCCTTGGGCCGGGCCCGGGTGATCTCACGCCCCATTATAGCACGCGCCGGGCCGGTTGCAAGGGGTGCGGGCGTTTCCGGGAACGGCCCTTTTGGCCCCGCCGCCCCAAAGCGCAAAAAAGCCGCTGTCTTTCGACAGCGGCTTCGCAGATGCTCAAGGTGAAAAGGAAACTTACTTCAGCTCGACCTTGGCGCCGGCCTCTTCCAGCTTCTTCTTGATCTCCTCGGCGTCGGCCTTGGAAGCAGCCTCTTTCAGGGTCTTGGGGGCGTTGTCCACCAGGTCCTTCGCCTCTTTCAGGCCCAGGCCGGTGACCTCCTTGACGGTCTTGATAACGGCCATCTTGTTGGCGCCGATCTCCGCCAGCACGACGTCGAACTCGGTCTTCTCCTCGGCAGCGGGAGCAGCGGCGGCAGCGGGAGCGGCAGCGGCGGCCACGGCGGACACGCCGAACTCCTCGCAGTAGGTGTCGATGAGCTCTTTCAGCTCCAGAACGCTCAGCTCTTTGACAGCGTCAATGATCTTGGTGATTTTCTCAGAAGCCATTGTATTACCCTCCATTAAAATTTATTTTTTCGCGGGCCGCGCTTTCAGGCGCACCGGCCCTTGGGTGTGCCGCCGAAAAACTCAGGCGGCGGGTTCCTCGCTCTTGTCCACGTAAGCCTGCATGGCAACGGCCAGACCGCTGAGGGTGCTGGTGAGCGCGCCGGCGAACATGGAGAGCATCCCCTCCAGGCCGGGCAGTTTGGCGATCTCCTCCACGGCGGTCTTCTCCATCAGCTGGCCGTCCATGTAGCCGACCTTGACGGAGAACTTGCCTTTGGAAGCGTCCGCGTACTTGCACAGGATCCGGGCGGCGGCGATGCGGTCCTCACTGGCGATGGCCAAAGCGGTGGTGCCTTCCAGCACCTCGTTCATGCCTTCCAGCTCGGTGCCGTTGATGGCCAGCCGCAGCATGGTGTTCTTCACGACGAAGTACTCCACGCCGGCCTCGCGCAGCTCCTTGCGCAGCTTGGTGTCGTCGGCCACATTGATGCCTTTGTAGTCCACCACGACGCCGGCCACGGAGTTGGCGATCTTCTCCTTGAGCTCGGCCACGTACGCCTGCTTTTGGGTCAAAATCTTCTCGCTGGGCATTTGGTTTCACCTCGTTTCATCCGATCACATTCTTTCGCGCAAAAAAGCCTCTTTCCCGCCAGGGCGAGAAAGAGGCATAAAAATGCAAAGCTACATCATTATGCGTTTCTCGGCAGGCGGGCCGCGGCCCTTACGCGTTGAGCACCTGCTGTCTTCAAAACAGCATTAGTAGTATACCGCCTTGGGGCGGGTTTGTCAAGCACTTTTTTCAGCCGGCTCAGCCGCCGAACTTGGCGCCGTTCAGCTTGATGCCGGGGCCCATGGTGGTGGCCACGGTGGCGCTCTTGATATACTGGCCCTTGGCGGCCGCGGGCTTGGCCTTGACGATGGCGTCCATCACCACCCGCAGGTTGTCGCCCAGCTTCTCAGCGCCGAAGCTGGCCTTGCCCACGGGCACATGGATGATGTTCTGCTTGTCCAGGCGGTACTCGATCTTACCGGCCTTGGCCTCGGTGACGGCCTTGCCGATGTCGGGGGTCACGGTGCCGGCCTTGGGGTTGGGCATCAGGCCGCGGGGGCCCAGGATCTTACCCAGACGGCCCACCTGGCCCATCATGTCCGGGGTGGTGACCAGAACGTCGAAGTCCACGAAGCCCTCGTTCTGGATCTTGGCGATCAGGTCGGCGTCGCCCACCATCATCGCGCCCGCCTCCTCGGCGGCCTTGGCGGCGTCGCCCTTGCAGATGGCGATGACCCGCACGTTCTTGCCGGTGCCGTGAGGCAGCACAACGGCGCCGCGGACCTGCTGGTCGGCATGGCGGCTGTCCACGCCCAGGCGCACATGCAGCTCGACGGTCTCGTCGAACTTGGCCTTGGCGGTCTGGCAGCAAAGGGCAAGGGCCTCTTCGGCCTCGTAGAGCTTGGTGCGGTCGACCAGCTTGGCGCTGTCGACGTAATGTTTGCCGTGTTTCATAACTTTATCCTCCTGTGTGGTCTATCGGAGCATTTCCTCCCACTTGATTCAGCCGGGCGCTTACTCGGTGACGGTGACGCCCATGCTGCGGCAGGTGCCGGCGATCATGCTGACAGCGCTTTCCAGGCTGGCGGCGTTCAGGTCGGGCATCTTGGTCTTGGCGATCTCTTCCAGCTGGGCCTTGGTGATGGTAGCCACCTTGGTCTTGTTGGGAACGCCGGAACCGCTCTCGATGCCGCAGGCCTTTTTGATCAGCACCGGGGCCGGAGGAGTCTTGGTGATGAAGCTGAAAGAGCGATCGGCATACACGGTGATGACCACCGGGATGATGTAGCCCATGTCTTTCTGGGTGCGCTCGTTGAATTCCTTGGTGAACGCCATGATGTTCACGCCGTGCTGGCCAAGCGCGGGGCCAACAGGGGGGGCCGGGGTCGCTTTGCCGGCCGGGATCTGCAACTTGATGTAACCAGTTACTTTCTGCGCCATTGTAATTGCACCTCCAAAATTTGTGGTAAGTTAGCGGGCCGGAAAGGCTCCGGCCCTCCCACGGGCGCGCACACGCCGCGCCCAATAAAAACCGCCGAAAGCGGCTCTTACCAGTGTTTCGCCCGCCGCGCGGGCACGTTCTTTACAGGGGCTTTGCCTGGTTCAGCTCCAGCTCGGCGGGGGTCTCGCGGCCGAACATGGACACCTTGACCCGCACTTTCTGGGCCTGCAGGTCGATCTCGTCCACCACGCCCACGAAACCCTCCAGCGGGCCGGCGGTGATCTGGACGTTGTCGCCCACGGCGTAATCCAGGGTAAGCTCCGCCTGGACGTTCATGCCCAGCTTTTCCACTTCCGCGTCGCTCAGAGGCTCGGGCTTGGAAGAGGGCCCCACGAAGCCGGTGACGCCGCGGCAGTTGCGCACGATGTACCAGCTCTCGTCGGTCATGACCATCTTCACCAGCACATAGCCGGGGAACAGCTTTCGCTCGACCAGGCGCTCCTTGCCGTCCTTCAGCTCGGGGACCATCTCCACCGGCACCTTGACCTCCTGGATGAGGTCCTGCAGGCGGCGATTTTCCACGATGGTCTCAAGGTTGGTGGCCACTTTGTTCTCGTAGCCGGAATAGGTATGCACCACATACCACATGGCCTGTTCTGCCATCCGCGTTCGCTCCCCTCGTTTTGTGCTCTGTTGTTATACGCTCTGCACCAGGGCCAGCAGGCCGTCGCGCCCGAAGCCGAAGAGCAGATCCAGCGCCAGCACCACCAGCGAGGCGATGATGACCACCACGATGACCACGATGGTGTTGTTGATGATCTGCTTCTTGCTGGGCCACACGACCTTTTTCATCTCGCTGACCGTGTCGCGGAAGAACTTGCCGATGCCCTTGAACCAGTTTTTGACTCTTGTGAAAAAGCCGGGTTTCTTGCTGCTCGTTTCAGCCATACTATCCTGCCTTTCTCACTTGGTCTCGCGATGGACAGTATGCTTTCTGCAGAAACGGCAATACTTCTTCATCTCGAGGCGGTCGGGGCTGTTCTTCTTGTTCTTCTTGGTGTTGTAGTTGCGCTGTTTGCACTCCGTGCAGGCAAGG
>DXAC01000043.1 GCA_019117205.1 Candidatus Allofournierella merdigallinarum
GTGCCAATGTTGACATGAGGCTTGTTACGCTCAAACTTAGCTTTTGCCATTTTAATTGTCCTCCTTTTTTTGAACCATTGAACCTATGGTTATAATACTAAAACATTTGCCAAAAATCAAGCTATTTTTGGGCCGGGACTCAGTCCTTCTTGCGGCCCGCCATGATGCCCTCGGCAATGTTCTTGGGGACCTCTGCGTAGTGGCTGGGCTCCATGGAATACTGACCACGGCCCTGGGTCTTGCTGCGCAGGTCGGTGGAATAGCCGAACATGTTGCTCAGCGGCACAAAAGCGTTGATCTGCTGAGAACCGGACAGCGCCTCCATGCCCTGGATCTGGCCGCGGCGGCTGTTCAGATCGCCGATAACGTCGCCCATGTACTCGTCGGGAACGATGACGGCCACTTTCATGATGGGCTCCATGATGGCGGGATCGGCCTTGGCCATGGCCTCTTTGAAGGCCATGGAGCCGGCGATCTTGAACGCCATTTCGGAGGAGTCGACCTCGTGGTAGGAGCCGCCTTTCAGGGTGACTTTCACGTCCTCCACCGGGTAGCCGGCCAGGATACCGGCTTTCATGGCGCCCTGGATGCCCTGGTCGATGGCGGGGATGAACTCCTTGGGCACGTCGCCGCCCACAACGGCGTTGACGAACTCATAGCCCTTGCCCGCCTCGTTGGGTTCAATGTCGATGATACAGTGACCGTACTGGCCCTTACCACCGGACTGCCGGGCGTACTTGGTGTTGGCGCTGGCCGGACGGCGGATGCACTCGCGGTAGGCCACCTGGGGCGCGCCCACGTTGGCCTCCACCTTGAACTCGCGGAGCAGACGGTCCACGATGATCTCCAGGTGCAGCTCGCCCATGCCGGCGATGATGGTCTGGCCGGTCTCCTCGTCGGTCCAGGTGCGGAACGTGGGATCCTCCTCGGCCAGCTTGTTCAGCGCCAGGCCCATCTTCTCCTGACCGGCTTTGGTCTTGGGCTCGATGGCGACGCGGATAACAGGCTCGGGGAACTCCATGCTCTCCAGGATGACGGGGTGCTTGGGGTCGCACAGGGTGTCACCGGTGGTGGTGTTCTTCAGACCCACGGCGGCGGCGATGTCGCCGGCGTAACAGATCTCGATGTCCTGCCGGTGGTTGGCGTGCATCTGCAGGATGCGGCCCATGCGCTCGTTGTTGTCTTTCACCGAGTTGTAGACGGTGCTGCCCGCTTCCACGACACCGGAGTAGACGCGGAAGAAGCACAGCTTGCCCACAAACGGGTCGGTGGCGATCTTAAAGGCCAGGGCGGCGAAGGGGGCGTCGTCGCTGGAAGGACGGCTGGTCTCCTCGCCGGTCTTGGGATCCACGCCCTTGATGTCCTCGATGTCGGTGGGGGCGGGCATGTAATCCACGATGGCGTCCAGCAGTTTCTGCACGCCCTTGTTGCGGTAAGAGGTACCGCAGGTCACGGGCACCACGGTGTTGGCGATGGTCTCGCGGCGCAGGGCCTTTTTGATCTCGTCCTTGGTGAGCTCCTCGCCCTCCAGGTACTTCATCATCAGCTCTTCGTCGCTCTCGGCCACGGCCTCGATGAGCTCGGCATGGTACTGCTCGGCCAGCTCCCGCATATCCTCGGGGATCTCCTCCACGCGGATGTCCTTGCCCATGTCGTCGTAGTAGACGTCGGCCTTCATGTCGATCAGGTCAATGATCCCCTTGAAGTCGTCCTCTTTGCCGATGGGCAGCTGGATGGGGATGGCGTTGCACTTCAGGCGCTCACGCATCATCTTGACGACGCGATAGAAATCGGCGCCCATGATGTCCATCTTGTTCACGTAGGCCATGCGGGGCACGTGATACTTGTCGGCCTGACGCCAGACCGTCTCGGACTGGGGCTCCACGCCGCCCTTGGCGCACAGCACGGTAACGGAACCGTCCAGCACGCGCAGGCTGCGCTCCACCTCAACGGTGAAGTCCACGTGGCCCGGGGTGTCGATGATGTTGATCCGGTGGCGGTTCTTCTTGGCCGCCGCGGGATCGCTCAGCAATTCCGTGTGGCTCCAGTAGCAGGTGGTGGCGGCAGACGTGATGGTGATGCCGCGCTCCTGCTCCTGGGCCATCCAGTCCATGGTCGCCGCGCCATCGTG
The DNA here is from genome assembly GCA_019117205.1 of Candidatus Allofournierella merdigallinarum. GTDB lineage: Bacteria > Bacillota > Clostridia > Oscillospirales > Ruminococcaceae > Allofournierella_A > Allofournierella_A merdigallinarum. The sequence goes on from DXAC01000043.1 coordinate 2,132, forward strand.
GGTCTCACCGATCTTGTGGTTCACACCGGTGTAGTACAGGATGCGCTCGGTGGTGGTGGTCTTGCCGGCGTCGATGTGCGCCATAATGCCGATGTTTCTGGTCATTTCCAGAGAAACGTCTCTTGGCATATTAACCTCCTAAAACAGACTGGATCAATAGCGGTAATGAGCGAAAGCCTTGTTGGCCTCGGCCATCTTGTGGGTGTCCTCACGCTTCTTGACGGCGTTACCGGTCCCGTTGACGGCGTCCATGATCTCGTTGGCCAGCCGCTCACGCATGGTGCGCTCGCTGCGGTTGCGGGAATAGCTGGTCAGCCACCGCAGACCCAGGGTCTCGCGGCGCTCGGGACGAACTTCCATGGGCACCTGGTAGGTGGAGCCGCCCACACGGCGGGCCTTGACCTCCAGGCTGGGCATGATGTTCTCCAGAGCTTTCTCGAACATCTCCAGCGGGTCGTTGCCGCTCTTCTCTTTCACGATGTCGAAAGCATCGTAAACGATCTTCTGGGCCACGCCTTTCTTGCCGTCCAGCATGACACTGTTGATCAGGCGGGTGACCATCTTGGAATTGTAGACAGGATCTGCCAAAACGTCACGCTTTGCAGTAATACCTCTTCTGGGCATCTTTCTTCCCTCCTTCACAGAATGATATCATCGGTACTCGAAAGCAATAAACTCCCGTTGTGCCACGCAAGGTCTTACATACAATATATATGAAGCCTTTTGATGGCGGGTAAACGTTTGATTACTTCTTCTTGGCACCGGCCTTGGGGCGCTTCGCGCCGTACTTGGAGCGGGCCTGGTTGCGGTTGGCCACGCCCTGGGTGTCCAGAGTACCACGGATGATGTGGTAACGAACGCCAGGCAGGTCCTTCACACGGCCGCCACGGATCAGTACTACGCTGTGCTCCTGCAGGTTGTGGCCGATACCCGGAATGTACGAGGTGACCTCGATCCCATTCGTGAGCTTGACACGGGCTACCTTACGCAGAGCAGAGTTCGGCTTTTTGGGGGTCATGGTACGAACAGCGGTGCAAACACCACGCTTCTGGGGGCTGTTGGCATTGCTGTAGGACTTGTCCAGGGAGTTGTAGGCACGCTGCAGAGCAGGAGCGGTAGACTTGCGGACAGACACCTCACGGCCTTTGCGTACGAGCTGGTTGAAAGTAGGCATTGTTTTCTCCTTTCTTCAATGATTTTATGTTCAGGCGGAAGACCCGCCAAAACATCAAAAGGGCATAATTACGCCAAGGGGCGCAACAGTTTTATTGTACACACTGGGGCTGTGCATGTCAACAGTATTTACAAAAAACTTTGCAGCAAATCATCCAAAAATCAATTTTTGGCTCCGGTGCGCAAAAGGACGCCGAGCCCCCGGGCGCACAGGGGCAGGATCAGCGGCAGCACACCCACCAGATAGCGGGAACGGGTCTCCCACACCAGCAGGAAAAGCCCCACCCCCAGCAGCGCCACAAGGCAGCTCCAGAGGAGGCTATCGGCCTTGTCCCCCCGCCGCGCCTGGTCGAAAGCGCAGACCGCGAGCCCCAGGCAGACCAGCAGCTGCGCCCCGTTGGCCGCCGCCTGGAACAGGGGCCAGTATTCCCCGGCGTCCGCCACCCACTGCTGCAAAACGCCCGGCGACACGGGGTCGATGCCCAGCTTGTGGGCGCCGTACCAGCTGCCGTCCGCCCAGGTGTAGGCCAGCTTCTGGCGCAGATGGTCCAGAAAGCCCAGCGGGCCGTAGTCCGCCAGACGGCGGGCGATCTCCCCTTTCGCAAATTCGGTGCGGGCCGCCGCGTCCGGCAGGGCCTGGCTGGCGAAGTGGTCCGCCTCGTCGTAGCCGCCGGGGTTTTTCAGCCCCATCATCACATAGTGCAGCGGCGGCAGCCGGTACTCCTCGATGCGGCTGGTATCCAGCACGGAGTTATGGCCCAGCCAGACCTGCCACAGCGCCATACACGCCGCGAACACCGCCAGCCCCAGCGCCGCCGCTTTCACCGCCCCGCCCCGGCGCAGCGCCCAGAGCAGCACCAGCGCCAGGTAGAGGAAAAAGGCGGTGGGCTTCAGGCGGAACGCCAGAAAGGCCGCAAGGCCCATCGCCGCGGCCAGGGCCGGGCGGCGGGCGCCCTCGCTCCAGCGTTGAGCCAGCCAGAGACCCAGGCTGACAAACGGCATGGAGAGGGTGTCGGTGTAGAAGATGGGGCCATAGAGCCAAAGCCCGGCGCAGCCGAAGCAGGCCATCGCCACGGCCAGGGCCCGCCGGGCGCCCCAGCGCCGCCGCACGGCGTCCCAGAGCAGCAAAATCGACCCGTCGATGGCCGCCAGGTTCAGCAGGATGCCGCTGGCAAGGGGCGAGAGCCCCGCCAGGCTGCCGGCGATGAACACCGGCGCCAGCGCCAGCGCCAGAAAATAGTTGTTGTTGGACTCCAAGAAATACTGCCGGTCGATCTGGATGGAGCCGGAAGAGGTGATCTCCAGCGCGCCGTGGTAGACCCGGCCGAAATCCCAGGCGGGCTCCACCCGCACCGCGAACGCAAAGGCTCCGGCGGCCAGGACGAATGCCCCAAAGAGCACCCAAAAGGCGCGGCGCGCCCCCTGCTCGCTCACGCCGGCCAGCGGACGACGGGCCGCGAAGAGTACCGCCAGGGCCCCGGCGGCCAGCAGCACCGACCAGAGCCCCACCGAAAACAGGCACACCAGCAGCACCACCGCGAAAAAGGCGGCCGCCGCCCAGAGGGCCAGCTTATACAGACACCGCAGCGCCACTGCTTGCTCCTTTCTTTTCCTGCCGGGCGCTTTTGCGCCGGCCGTACACCGCCACAGCGCCCCAGCCGAGCCCGGTGGCGGCGCTCACCGCCAGGGCGGCGGACCAGTACCAGTAACCGGTGAAGTCCACCTCCAGACGGCCCGCGCCGGCGGGCAGCGTCACCGCCAGCCGGCCGTCCGGCGCGCTGGCAAGCGGCAGGGCCTCGCCGTCCAGCCGGGCGGAGTAGCCGGGATAGGCGGTGAGCGGCAGATACACCACCGTGTCCTGCTGCGCCGTGTAGTCGAACCGGATGCGGCAGCCCTGTTTTGTCAGGCCGGATACCGCAAGCTCGCCCTGGGGCTCCAGCGCGTCGGAGGCGGCGATAAGGGCCGCGTCGCTGACGCCCTCGGGCAGGTACTCGTTGTAATTGCCGCCGATGTGGACGATGCCGTCGGTCTGCCCCATGTACACCGGGGTGGCCAGCAGGCCGTCCATCAGGGCGCTGGCGGGCAGCACCGCCACCGCCAGCAGGGCGCCCAGCAGCGCCAGGCGCACACCGCGGCCCCGGAAAGGCACCGTGGCCGCCGCGGCCACCACCGCAAAGCAGGCGGCAGCAAAGGCCAGGGTGCGCCAGGGGAACTGCACCGGCGAGAGCAGCTTGTCCAGCGCCGGGATGCGCTGGAGCAGTTCCCAGGGGAAGTAAACGCTGGCGGCATACAGGCACGCTCCCGCTCCCACCGCGGCGGCCAGCCCCACGCGCAGACCAGCCCGGGCCCGGGGCTCCCCCGGGGCGAACATCCACCAGCCCGCCGCCAAAAGGCCCAGGCAGACCAGCGGGGCCAGGCCCAGGGTGAGGAGCATCTCACTGTCCAGGCTTCCCAGTTCCTGGCTCCAGAGCGCCGGGTCCGCCGACCAGAACGTGGCGAACATCTGGGCGGGATAGAGCGCGTGCTGGTGCAGCTCCACATGGGAGCCGAAGATCTTGAAGCCGCCCAGCAGGGTATAGGTGAGGAACGGAACCAGGAACCACAGGTTCAAAAGCACCGTGAGCCCCACGGCCTTGCCCAGGGCGACCAGCCGGGCGCGCCGGCGCAAAGCGGGCAGCGCCGCCAGGGCGCACAGGGCCGCGAAGACCGCCGCCATCTCGGTGGAGAGGATGTGGCTTTGGAAAATGCCGGTGCAGGCCAGCACCAGCCAGGGCCACTGGCCTTCGTCGCCCGCCAGCAGCTGCCACAGCCCGTAGAGCAGCAGGGGCAGGAACGCCATGGCCAGCGCCTCCCCCAGCGCCGCCCGGATGTACAGGTCGCACAGGCGGTAGGGCGAGAGGAGATAGACGATGGCCGCCGCCATGCCCGCCGCCCGGCTGCCCAGCAGCCGCCGGCCGCAGAAGTAGGCGGAGAAAGCAGTGCCCAGGTTGACGGCGAAGAGCAGCGCTTTCCAGCTGAAGAGCAGCGACGCGCCCGCCAGGCGAAGCGCCGCCGGGAAGTAGAGGAACAGCTCCGGGTACATCACGCCGGTGGCGTAGCCCTTGCCGCCGAAGTGTTCGGTGCTGATGCGGGCGGGCCACTGGCCGCTTTGCAGCGCCCCGAAGAGGCCCTCGATGCGGCGCAGGTGGAACTCCTGGTCCATGCCCACCGTGAGGAAATCGGTGAACAGCGGATAGCTGGCCAGCAGCGCCAGCCCGATGAGCGCCGTCACCACCGCCGCCTGTGCCCGGCCCCGGCGCACGGCAGCATAGAGCAGGCCGGCCAGCGCCAGCACAAAGAGCATCAGCAGCAGCGGGTCGGTCCAGTACAGATAACCCGAGCGCAGGGTCAGGGTGTTCACTGTGAGAGCGCCCTCGCCGCCGTAGTACACGCGGAACTCCAGGTCATCCACGGCGCGGGCAAGGGAAAAGTCCGCCCTGCTTTGGGTCTGGCCGGCCTCCAGCGCCAGGGTGGCCAGCACCCGGCCCTGGCTGTTGTCCTCGTTGAGCCAGCCAGGGCTGTAAACTTCCACATAACTGCCCGCCCCGTCGGCGGAGTACATCACCGTCAGGGAGAAGTTCCCCGGCTCCACGCAGGCGCCCGGGCCGTACATGAACAGCCCCGCGTCCAGGTAGGACGGGTCGGCGTAGCGGGAGTCCGCGGTGGTGGCCGTCTGCACGGTGGAGTCCAGCTCCAGGGCGGTGTAGGTCACAAGATAGCGGCTCTCCCGCAAAAGGGGCAGCAGCAGGCAGACGAGCGCCAGCACCACGGCCCAGTAGCGTATGGTCTGTTTTCGTTCCATTGCTTTTTCCTCACACACTCGATTTTCTGCGCCGGTGCGCCGGCGATCGCCAGCCGAAGCGCCGGGCGGCGTACCCCGCCGCCAGCGCCGCCGCGGCGGCCAGGCTCACCAGATCTCCTAGCCGGAAGTACCACAGCCCCCGGTACCAGACGGTCAGGTGTCCCCCGTCGCTTTGGGGCCGCACCGTCAGGATGCCGTTGTCCCCTTTTTCACAGGCCAGCTCCCGCCCCGCGTCGTCCACCGCCGCGTAACCGGGGTACCAGGTCAGGGGCAGCTCGATGGCCTCGCCGCCCGCCCGGGCAAAGTCGAATTCCAGGCGGTTGCCCCGCTGGGAAAGGCCGCTCACCTGCAGATCCGCCCCGCCGGCAGGGGGCCGGGGCCGGGCGATCAGGTCGCCGGCGCTGGTGCCCGTGTACAGGTACTGGGCGTCGTAGAGGTTGTCGGTGATGAGCTGCTCCTGGCGGGAATAGCTGGGCGGTTCCGCCGCCTTTTGCAGCATCTGCACCGCCGAGGGCAGCAGCGCCCCGCAGAAGACCGCCGTCAGCGCCAGCGCCTTTGCCTGCCGGGAGAGGCCTTTCAGCTTCCAGGCGGCCAGCGCCCCGCCGCAGAGGGCCAGGAACAGGCTGGCGGTGGTGAGAAAGCGCCAGGGGAACTGGATCACCGAGAGCTTTTCCCCCACCAGCGGCAGCTTTTGGATCAGCGCCCAGGGGAACAGGGTGGTACACAGCCACAGCGAAAGGCCCGCGAAGCCCGCCGTCCAGCCGCCCAGCCGGGCGCTGGCGGGCAGCGCCGCCCTCTCCTGCCAGGCGCACCCCAAAGCCAGCAGCATCGCGCCCCCCGCGGCCAGCAGCGCCAGGCCGGGGGCGAGGAGCATCTCGCCCTCCAGGGTGCCCAGCCGCACCGCGTCGCCGCTCACCGAGCCAAAGGTCATGAACAGCTGGGCGGGATAGAGGGCATAGTCCCACACGTCAAATTGCAGATGAAAGATGTTGAAGTCCTCCCGGGAAAAACGCATCCAGGGCAGGATATACCACAAATTCAGCGCCAGCGCCAGCCCCGCCGCCTTGACCAGCGCCAGGAGCCGCTTTTTCTGAAGCGTCCGGCGCAGGTTCAAAAGGCAGAACAGGCCGCCAAAGGCCACGCAGAAGATGGTGGAGATCAGGTGGCTCTGGATGATGCCGGTCATTCCCAGAGCCAGCACCGGCCAGCCCGTGGTCTCCCGGAAAAGCAGCTGCCACAGGCCCAGCGCCACCACCGGCAGAAAGGCCATGGCCAGCGCCTCCCCCAGCGCCGCCCGCACATACAGGTTGCAGACGCGGTAGGGCGCCAGGGTGTAGAGCACACAGAAGACCAGCGCCGCGAAGCGGCTGCCCAGCATCCGCCGCCCCGCCTGCCAGGCGAGTGCCGCGGTGAGGGCGTTGAGAGCCAGGATGGTGGCGCGGTACGCCCCCTCCAGCGAGACGCCGGCCAGCCGAAGCAGGGCTGCCGGATACAAAAACAGGTCGGGATAGAGCAGGCTGGTGGCATAGCCCTTGCCGCCCACCGGCGTGGGCTGGATCCGCACCGGGAACTGCCCGCTGACAAGGCCGTCGGCAATGCCCTGGATGCGTGTGAGATGAAAGTGGAGATCCGGCCCGTAGGGGATGCCGGGGGTGAGCACCGGCAGGCTGGCGGCCACAGCGCAGCAGACCAGCACCGCCAGCGCGGCTTTTTGCGCCCCGGTCCTGGGCCCGCGGGCCAGCAGCAGCGCCGCCAGCGCCGCCAGGACCAGTACCGCGAACAGACCGTCCAGCTGGCAGAAAAGACCCGAGGTCAGGCGGGCGGGCCCGGCGTCGGCCGATGTCCACACCTGCACCCGCACCCGCTGGCCCCGCACTGAAAAGGCCGGGCCACCGTCGGCGTTCAACTGCACGCCCTCCTGGCCGTTGTCAGCCAGCAGGTCCGGGGCGAAGACCACCGCCTGCCGGCCGGCCGCCTCCTCCCACTCCAGGGCGTAGCTGCCGGCGTCCAGCCAGAGATCCTGGCTCACCGCCCAACCCGCCGCCGGCTGCTCCTGTGCCGGGGGCGCCCCGGCGGGGTCGTCCCACTGCAGGGGCTCTTCCAGGGCGCTGTTTCCCACCGCCCAGACCAGCCCCAGCACCGCACAGGCCAGCAATGCCGCCCAGCGGCCTATCCTGGTTTTTGTCATGGTCCCGCTCCCCCTCCTGCCTGCCTTTGTCCATTATACAACACCCGGGGCCCGCACGCCAGCCCATTCGCGCCTTTGCGCCCATTTTTCGCGGACAGCACAACGGGCCGTCCCCTGTCAGGGACGGCCCGAAAAGGGGCGGCTGCGCCGCCGGCCTATCTCACAGGACCTCCAGATCCAGCAGCCGCCAGCCCTGCTCGTCCCGGATCGCGTGCATCCGGTATTTCGAGGGGTAGCTGCGGGGGCGCAGGCCCTCCTTGCTGACCACATAGGTGAACGTCACCGTGCCGCTGGCCGCGTCGGGGCCAAAGCTCTCGAGCGCGGAGACCTCCAGCTCCTCAAAGGCCACCGCGTCGTGACTCACGTACCAGCTGGAGTCGAACGTCCGCAGGTTTTCATAGAGGTCGGTGTCCCGCACCAGCAGCCCGGACAGCTCCGCGAACGAGGCGTCGGCGGAGACATAGCGGGCATAGACCCGGGCGGCGTTTTCAAAAAAGCGCTCCAGCGAGGCGGCGGTGTCCGCGTCCGGCTCCACCGTGACCCGGGCCCGCAGGGGGGTCTCCCAGGTCACCCGGCAGCTGCCCGCCTCGCTTTGGGCGGTGAGCTCCGGCGGCTCCAGCAGGCCCTCCACCCGCCACTGACACAGGCGGGGCGCAGCCTCTCCCAGCGCCTCAAAGCCGGGCACGGGGCTCTCTGACGCCAGCTCTTCGCTGCCAAGAGGCAGGCCGTCCAGAGAGAGGGCGACGTCGGCGGGGGCCTGGATGGTCACCGCCGCCAGCGGCTCCACCCGGGGCCAGGCGGCCCAGCCGTCCCCCTGGGGCAGCAGCAGGAACTCCACCCTGCCCTGCTCCTCGTCCACCACCAGGTAGTCCAGCTGCTGTTCCTCCTGGGCCTTTTTCACAAAGCGCAGCCGGTCGCGGTCGGCGGGCAGGTCCGCCAGCAGCGCCCGGGCCTCGTCGGCGTACTGGTCGGCGGTGGCAAAGCGGCCGGGCAACAGCTGCCGGGGCACATCGGGCAGCTCCTGCCCCGCCTGCATCGCCCGCACGCAGCGCAGGATGGCCGCCTCCGGGGTGGCGTATTCATACCGTTCCAGCGCGCCCCACAGCCAGAAAAGGCCCGCCGCCCCCGCCGCGCACAGCACCAGGAACAGCCCCACCGGCCAGGGCCAGAACGCCCGGCGGCGGGCCGGGCCGTAACGCCAGTTCGCGTCGCTCATGGCTGCACCTCCTCTGCGGGGCCCACCACAAAGGCGGTGGGCAGGTCCCGGGGGCCGTAGAGGGAGGCGCAGACATTCACTGTCTCCCCCTGGTAGATCATCTGGGTGCTGGAGCCGCCGTCCAGGTTGGCGGCGTTCACCGCGCCCCATTCCTCCATCACCTGGATGCAATCCTGGTAGCTGGCCCCCAGGCTTTGGGGCTGGCGGCCGTCGATGACCAGCAGCAGCACCGCGCCATCCGCCCGCTGGCCGATCACCGTGCGGGGGTTCAGCCCGCCGCCGGTGCCGGAGATCTCGGCGGCCTCGCCGTTGATGATAAACGCCGGGCCGAAGCTGAGGGCGTCCCGCAGGCCCCGGTCCACCGCCTGGCGGCCGGTCATGCGGCCCACCACCAGGTGATCGTTTTCGTCAAAGCCGATCACCGAGTACTCGGCGTCCAGGCTGCCCGCCCGCAGTTTCCCCTGCTGGATGACCAGTCCCAGCGGCACGCTGCCGCTGCCCACGCCGCCAGGGTCGGAAAAGCCGCCGCCGTTGATGCCCGCCACCGCGCCGGCCGCCTCCACCAGCTCGGCCAGCTTCATGCCCTCGCCCTCCGGGTCAAAGCTGGGGATGGCGGCCACCCGCACCCGGGCGGGGTCGTGGACCACCAGCATCTTGCCCTTGAAAGAGCCGCCGGTGATCTCGTGGAGTTCGATGGTGTCCTTGGGGACCAGGGCGTCCCCCTGCTCGAATTCGCCCCCCGCGTCGGTGACGGCGTCGGTCTCCAGCAGGCCGTTTTTGTCCAGGATGGACTGGACCTGCTCCTCGCTGAGGAAGATGCGGGCGGTGAACTTGGCGGCGCTGGTCTCCATCACCGTGTGAACGAACAGGTCCCGCGCCGCGGGGCTGGGCCCCCTGCACAGGATGTAGATGGCCCCCAGCAGCACCAGCAAAAGGGCGCAGAGAGCCGCCCCCGCCAGCGCCAGCGCCCGCAATACCGGGTGGACGCGGGGCGCGCGGGGTGTCTGTTCGGTTGGCAGCGGATGCGTTTTCAATGCCATGGTATGCCTCACTGGGAAAGTTCGATGTGCTCGAAAAAGTCGTTTTTTTCTTCGTCCGGGCCCACGTTCGTGTAGGCCAGGCCGAACTTGCGGCAGTCGTTGGCGCCGGAGGCTTTCACCGAGAACCACAAAGTCTGGCTGGCGTGGCAGGCAAAGCCGGCGGCGGCCATCTCCAGGGCGGTGCGCCCGCCAAAGGCGGAGAGGGGCATCTGGCCCCACTCCATCTGGATGGTGTTCTCCGGCCAGAGATGCAGGTAGCACTTGTCCACCTGCCAGGGGCCATAGAGCCGGGCGCTCTCGGGGTACTGCTCTGGGTCGGCGCTGCACTCCAGCGCCGCCAGCAGGGTGGCGGTGTTGAGCTGGTGGGCCCCGTGGCCGTACTCGCCGTTTATATCGTGGCCCAGCACCACGCTGGGCTTAAAGCGCCGCAGCAGCTCCACCTGCCAGGCGGTGACCGCCTCCTCGTCGTATACCCGCTTCGCGCTTTCCAGGCTGGCCTTGGAGGCGTAGAGGTCCGGGAAGTCGGAGATGACCGGGTAGTTGCGCACCCCCACCGTCCACAGCCCGTTCAGCAGCTCGTGGGGGCGGTAGGGCTCCGCCCAGTGGTTGGTCATGTAGGCCACCTGCACCGCCAGGCCCCGCTCGCCGGCGTAATAGGGCAGCGCCCCGCCGAACCACAGGTGTTCGTCGTCCGCGTGGGTGGGCAGCACCAGCAGATCCGCCCGCTGGCAGGGGGCCTGCCACACCTGCACCCAGTCGGGCAGCGCGCCGGCGGTGAACGCCTGCACTGAACAGAGGGTGGTCCCCGCCGGCAGCAGCAGCCGGGCGACGGCCGCCGGCGTCTCCAGCTCCACATACTCGTGTAGGAAGCCCTGCTCCCCCCGAAGCTGGCTCTCCCCCGCCCCGGTCTCCAGCTGCCACTCCACCGGCCGGTCGAAGATGAGATACAGCCCGGCAAAGGGCTCGTCGGCGGTGACGGTGACGGTGGCGTCCTGCCGGAAAGTCACCTTGGTGGCGGGCTCGCCGTCGGCAAGGCGAGGCTGCTTTTTGCCCCCCTGCTCCACCGAGAGGGCCAGCTGCCGGGCCGGCGATCCGGGCGTGGGGACCGGGGTGGGCGCGGGGACGGCGGTGGCCGTGGGGGCGGCGGTGGGGACGGGAGCGGAGACGGCGGGCGCCTTTGTTTTAAAGCAAGCGCAGCCCGCCAGCGTCAGCGCCGCCAGCAGCCCGGCCAGCCATTGTCTGGTTTTTCCCATCCCTGCGCCTCCTTTTTTTGGCTCTCGTAACAAAAAACGACGAAGCTCTTTGGATTATTGCACAATGCGCCCCGTAAAAGTACAAAAAGGGCGGCGCCCCTCTCCGGCCTGCGCCGGAAAGGAGCGCCGCTCGCTCGGTTTTAAAGGCAGCGCGGCGGCGGGGCGTTACAGCTCCGCGGCGGGCTCCTCCTCGGCAGCCGCATCCAGCGGCAGGCCCAGCTGCTCGGCCTCCCGGCGGATCAGCTCTTCCTCCACCTCCGGCAGGCCGGTGCCCGCGGGGATCAGCTTGCCGATGATGACGTTCTCTTTCAGGCCCATGAGCGGGTCCACCTTGCCCTTGATGGCGGCCTCGGTGAGCACGCGGGTGGTCTCCTGGAAAGAGGCGGCGGACATGAAGCTGTCGGTGGCCAGAGACGCCTTGGTGATGCCCAGCAGGATCTGGGTCCACTGGGCCTCTTTCAGGCCCTCCTCCCCGTCGGCGATGCGCTGACGGATGATCTCGTTCTGCTCCTCCACCTTGAGCTTGTCGGCCAGGGCGCCGCCGATGAGGTTCGTGGAGCCCGCGTCGTCCACCCGGACCTTGCGGAGCATCTGCCGCACGATGACCTCGATGTGCTTGTCGTTGATTTCCACGCCCTGCAGGCGGTAGACCTTCTGCACTTCCTGGATCAGGTAGTTCTCCACGGCGGTGCGGCCCTTGATGGCCAGGATGTCGTGGGGATAGGCGTGGCCCTCGGTGAGCATATCGCCCTTTTCCAGCTCCTGGCCCTCGGACACGCGCACCCGCTGGCCAAAGGGGATCAGGTAGCTCTTCTCGCAGGGGGCGCCGTTCTCGTCCACACCGGTCACCACCACATGGCGGTTCTTCTTGGTGTCGTCGATGTGGGCGGTGCCCGCGATCTCGGTCATGATGGCCAGCGCCTTGGGGCGGCGGCTCTCGAACAGCTCCTCCACGCGGGGAAGACCCTGGGTGATGTCCTCGGCGGAAGCGATGCCGCCGGTGTGGAACGTACGCATGGTAAGCTGGGTGCCCGGCTCGCCGATGGACTGGGCGGCGATGACGCCCACACTCTCGCCCACATGCACCGGGTTGCCGTTGGCCAGGTTGGCGCCGTAGCAGTGGGCGCAGACGCCCAGCTTGCTGCGGCAGCTCAGCACGCTGCGGATCTCCAGGCTGGTGATGCCGGCGGCCATGATCTTCTCGGCGTCGAACAGGTCCATCATCTTGCCCTGGGGCACGATGACCTCGCCGGTTTCGGGGTGGACCACGTCGCCCACGGCGAACCGGCCGATGAGCCGCTCGCGGAAGGACTCGATCTCCTCCTTGCCCTCGCGGATGTCGCTGACCACGATGCCCTCGGTGGCGCCGCAGTCCTCCTCGCGGATGATGACATCCTGAGACACGTCCACCAGGCGGCGGGTCAGGTAGCCGGAGTCGGCGGTGCGCAGGGCGGTGTCGGCCAGGCCTTTGCGGGCGCCGCGGCTGGAGACGAAGTATTCCAGAATGTTCAGACCCTCGCGGTAGTTGGCGCGGATGGGCATCTCGATGGTCTTGCCGGCGGTGTTGGCCAGCAGGCCGCGCATACCGGCCAGCTGCTTGATCTGGTTCATGGAGCCGCGGGCGCCGGAGTCCGCCATCATGAAGATGGGGTTGCGGTCCTCCAGGTTGTCGGCCAGGGCCTTGGACACCTTGTCGGTGGTCTCCTGCCAGATCTGGATGACGCTGTTGTAGCGCTCCTCGTTGGAGATAAGGCCGCGGTTGAACTGCTTGATGACCTTGCTCACCCGCTCGTCCGCCTCCGCCAGCAGCTGAGGCTTGCTGGGGGGGATCACCGCGTCGCACACGGCCACGGTGATGCCGCTGATGGTGGAGTACTTGTAGCCCTGGGCCTTGATGCGGTCCAGCATCTCGCTGGTGGGCTTGGTGCCGTGGATGGCCAGGCAGCGGCTGATGATGTCCGGCAGGTTCTTCTTGGTGACCTGGAAGTCCACCTCGAAGTTGAACATGGTCTCGGGGTCGTTGCGGTCCACATAGCCCAGGTCCTGGGGGATGGGCTGGTTGAAGATGATGCGGCCCACGGTGGTGTCCACCAGCTTGGAGCGCACCTCGCCGTTCACCTCGCGGGTGCGGCGAACCTTGATGGGCGCCTGCAGGGTGATGACCTTGTCGGCGTAGGCCATGATGGCCTCGTCCTCGTCGCGGAAGATCTTGCCCTCGCCCTTGTCGCCCTTGTTCACCATGGTCAGGTAGTAGCTGCCCAGGATCATGTCCTGGGTGGGCACGGCCACGGGGGCGCCGTCGCTGGGCTTGAGCAGGTTGCCGGAGGCCAGCATCAGCTGCTTGGCCTCCCGCTGTGCCTCCACCGACAGGGGCAGGTGCACGGCCATCTGGTCGCCGTCGAAGTCGGCGTTGAAAGCGGTACAGGTGAGGGGGTGCAGCTTGATGGCGCGGCCCTCCACCAGCACCGGCTCAAAGGCCTGGATGCCCAGGCGGTGCAGCGTGGGAGCGCGGTTGAGCATGACGGGATGGCCCTTGATGACCGTCTCCAGGCTGTCCCACACCTCGGTGCGGGTGCGCTCCACCATCTTGCGGGCGGACTTGATGTTGTTGGCCAGGCCTTTCTGCACCAGGTCTTTCATTACGAAAGGCTTGAACAGCTCCAGCGCCATCTCCTTGGGCAGGCCGCACTGATAGAGCTTGAGCGGCGGGCCGA